>PLSX01000244.1 GCA_003165315.1 Acidobacteriota bacterium | reverse complement strand
ACACTTAAATTAAAAGTGCTCTAGGTACGCGGCCGGGTGAACATTTCGACCAGCAACGCTGAGGCCAGGGCTGCCGTCTTCGGGGAAATCCTGCCCATCTTTTGCACCAGTCGCTGCCGGTCAATGGCTCGGAGTTGATCAAGGGTCACTTGCCCCTGCTTGCCCTGGAAGGTAAGTGTTACGCGATCCGGATAAGGTCTGGCCACGGTGGTCATGGGGGCAATGATGACGGTCCGAAGGTGGCGGTTGCTCTCGTCGGGCGAAACCGCCAGGCAGGGCCGGGTTTTCTGGATTTCCGCCCTCTGCGTCGGATCCGGAGATACCAACCAGACTTCGTCCAAGCGTGGCAAGTCGGCTACCACTTCCATTCCTCCCGATCAAACTGGCTCGCGGGATTCTCGAGTAGTAGTTCATCCTGATTGGACGATCCGGCGGCGCGGAATGCTTCCTCCCAGCCATCGCGTGGCAGACGTGCCGGTGCGCTCACTAGGCGGTCGTTTTCGACCCGGAGTTCAACGGAGTCCTCGAACCCGCACTGTTCGATGAGGGGCTTGGGGATTCGGGTGCCGCGCGAGTTTCCAACCCGGACAAGTTCAACCTTCATAGCCGTCAATGACCTCGTGATTACGTTGTGGCCACGCAGTGGAATTCTTGCAAGAGGTGCAGAAGGATCGTGTGAAGCCCGAGGTGGAAGTTCATTTTCCCCATTGAATCCCCCTTTACTGGATGTCTTGCGCCAGCATCCGCCTTGTTAACGGTTCGATGGGAGCGCGATCGTCGGTAAAGGGCTGCGTCCCGGGGGGCGGCTCAATCTCGCCAATTCCCAATGCGGCCGCTTGCGCAAGGCGGACAACTCCCGGGTCGCCTTGTGCGTGCTCAAGCGCTGCGCGGACCCCGGATAGCGGTCGTTGTTCTGCAAAGGCGAACAGCATGTAACTCTTGGGCACGCTTGCGTAGACCAGGACGGTGGGAAACACACGGTGCAGCGTCGCGACGATCGACATCAGGAGTTCGCGGTCTCTGGCGACGTCATAGACGTTCATCATCATGAGACCTTCGGGCGGCATATGGGCAAGCACCGAGTGGAAGAACTCCTCTGTAACGAGATAGAAAGGAACATAGGGCCCTCCCTGGTAGATGTCCACGTGCACCAGATTGTAAGTGGCGCGGTCACGCGCAAGCCATGGGCGAGCATCGTCAAGATGAACAGAGAGCCAATCGGCGCTCTTCGGCAGTCCGAAAAAGCGGTGGGCGGCGTCGACCACGAGGGGGTCAATCTCCACTGCATCCACATGGACGTTCGGATTGGCAAAGCGAGTCATACGTATGGCGCCCCCGGCACCCATTCCCAGAATCAACAAGTGTGGATTGTGGACCAGTACCGGACCCAAAACGAAATCGTCCTGGTATGATCCCGACCAGACGCTGTTGTCCTTAAAGGTGGTATGAGAGTTGCGCAAATCGTTCAAGGTAAGCCACATGTACCCGCGGTAATGCAGCACACGAACTTCGTTATAAACCGATTCACCTCTCCAAATCTCAAACGAGCGCAGCTCCTGGGCCGGCGCGGCGAGCAAGAGAACCAGCCCCACAATTCCGAGCAGGACGAATGTGCGGCGCGAGGCGAGTCCGGCGATTCCCACCACGACGGTGATTACACACAGTGTTTGTAGCGTGGCGTGCGTGCCCCACTTGGGAATCAGGAAGAAGGAGGTTGCCAAAACTCCCCCAATGCTGCCAACAGTCGAAAGGGCATAAACCCTGCCGGCTGATGAACCCACACGCCCGGCCTGGGCGAGGAGGCGGATGACAAAGGGTGACGTTCCGGCCAGCGCCGTCATTGGCGGAACGAAGATAACCAGGCTCGCCAGAATGGTACCGGCAATAACTCCATGGTCGGCGAGTGATTGGAGGAAATGGTCGGCGGTGTAGACGATAATGAGCTGATACGCACCACTGCAAAGGACGGCGATATAAAGCGGAGTATCGTTGCGGCTCCGATCCGCCAACCATCCGCCGAGAGCATAGCCCAGGGCGAGGGCTGCCATAATCACCGCAATCAAGCTGCCCCAAACGTAGATCGAATAGCCAAAGTACGGGGCGTAGAGCCGGAAACCCAACAATTCAAGACCCATAATGACGCCCCCCATTAGCGTGGCGGTAACCAGCCACAGCGTAACTTGGGTACGGGTCTGAGAGGCTGATTCGTCCATCCTATCCTTCCTTTTCTGAGACGGGTGAAACCTGCATGATGATGGAAGCACAGGAAAATCAATCCGGTCTGCGATAGGATATCATCGATTCTGGAATTGTAACAACAGATATTGTCTGCGAAGGTTAGGCCGGGAGCGTGTTTGGCCTGTCAATGGTGCCGGCCGGGTTTGAAATGTTTTTTTACACAGTTTATTGTGTAGGATAATGTGTGGAGCGAAACTATGCCTACCAACCTTGCAATTGACGATCGACTGATTGCGGAGGCCCAAAAACTGGGGCGCCACACCACAAAGAAGCAAACTGTAACCGCCGCTCTGGATGAATACATTCAGCGCCGGAAGCAGCAGCGAATTCTCTCCCTTTTCGGGACCATTGAGTACAACCCGGCGTATGACTATAAGCGGGAGCGCCGGAAGCCATGAACACTCTGGTTGACACCTCGGTATGGTCGCTCGCACTGCGCCGGCACCCCAAGGACCTTACCGCAGCAGAACAATCCGTGGTGAGCGAGCTGACGGAACTCATCCGCGAAGGCCGCGCTCGCATCATCGGTTTGATTCGGCAGGAATTGCTATCTGGAATTCGAGCTGCAGGCCAATACGGGAAACTTCGAATCGCGCTTCGTCCCTTCCCAGATGAACCAATGGATGCCCCTGACTACGAAGCGGCGGCGCTGGCCAGCAACGCCTGCCGGGCAAAAGGCATTGCAACCTCCATCGTGGACGCCTTGATATGCCAGATTGCTCTGGGCCGGCATTGGGACATCTTCACGACGGACCCTGATTTCGAGGGCTATGCGAAGGTCCTGCCCATTAAATTGCACGCTCCCCGTGCGACGTGAAACAAGTATGGTTTTCGCGGGTCGCGCCCTCATCTACGGGGACGTCCAACTGGACGCAGGCGGCCTCTCTGCCATTCCTCCCATCCACGATGCGCCCATGAACAAACCCGCCGAACAAACCCTTTGACGGCTCCGGAAACACCTTGTATTCTTGGCAAACGTCCAGAATCTAGTTTTGACGTTAGACTGAATCTGCGGGAGCGAACCATGCTGAAACGCGCGAGCGTAGTGCTTTGCCTGGTGGCTTTTTTCACCACTTTGCCAGCGGCAAAGGCTGACGACCTATATGGGTCCAAGGGTATCGTCCCGGAGGCCGTTCGCCAGGGGCGGTTGGGAAGCTGCTATTTTCACGCGGTCATTGCCGCCCTGGCGGAGCGGCGCCCCGACACCATCCGCAAGATGATTCAGTCCAATGCGGACGGAAGTTACTTGGTAACGTTTGGAGATGGGAAGAGGGAAACCGCCTATCCGGAGGACCTCCGCTACACGCACGATAGTGGCTATGACCTTTCCGATGGGGAATGGGTGGCTGTACTCTTCCGCTCCTACGCCCAGAAGGTGTTGCGGGAGTCGTTGCTGGAAGACATTGAAGCCAGCAATATTTTTCCGCTCCTAAAAGGGCCAGCCGAAGAGGTGGTGGGTTCGAGCGACCAATTGGTTTTGGCTTACGACCGCGCCATTCGCGCCCAGGTGGACCAATACGGGAACATCGACCGCGCCAAGCTGGAAGCTGGCCTTAAAAAAGAGATGGCGCCCCTCACGGCGGTGCCGGACTCCATGAAAGACTCCCTGATCAGCATGCTGGAATCGGGTGGATTCTTTGAGAAGATGGCGGCGTTCATTCAGCAGAATGGCGAGCTATTTGGCGCCTATCGAGCCGTGGGGCAGGGTGGCATTGCCGACCGTGTCATGAAAACGCTATCGGGCAGCACCAACTACCAGGAGAATCAATCCGAATCGCAGGCGGGCAAGGCGCTGGCGGAAGCCATTGGAAAGAATATGCCAATCGTGGCCTGCACCGGGGGCAGCACTTATTACAATCAGGTTGCCAAAGGGCAGGCCCTACCGGCCGAGAGTGACGCCTGGTATGTCAACGCCCACTGCTATACAGTACTGAACTACGATTCAGGGGCGGCGACGGTGAGCATTCGCAATCCGTGGGCCCGGCATCCCGATCCGGACGGGATCTTCAGCCTGCCTCTTGCCACCTTCGTCCCTGCCTACGCTGGAATCGTGACTCCGGAATAGGCCAACCGCGGGGTGGAAAGATAACTGCGGCTTCGCAATAGGAATGGCCGAAGCGGCCGCTGGTCAGTTCGAGGTCAATCGGGCGTCGACTTCTTGAGCCTCAACAACCAGAGCCTTCTCCGCCGTTTGCGCGGCAAGAGCGTGGGTGGCCCGTCGAGCAGCAATATTATCCACGGCGCTGCGAACCACATAAGCCAGATCGGTGGCGTTGAAGGGTGGCGCGATGAAATCAAAGGCCCCGGTTTCAATGGCTTCCACGTAAAAACGAGTGTCCACCAGACGTGCAACCACAATCACATTCACCGGACGCTTGGCATTCTCGGCCACAGCCAGGATGTCTGCCCAGGTGCCGTCGGGCAGATGCGTGTCGGTGAAGACCAGTGGGGCAGGATTCAGCCCACTCAGCATACGCTTGGCGGCTGCCCGCGATTCGGCCTGAAGGATGCGCATTCCCTGGCGCTCCAGAGCACCTCGGAGGATTGCCAACGTTTCGGAATTCTGGTGCACCAGCAGGGCGGTGATTCTGTCTGTCATAAGTACTCCCTTGGATTCTGTAAGGCCTTTATTCTTTCCACCATTTTGCCGGGTCTTTTGAGAAACACGCCCGATCAGGATCCTTCTGAAGCTACATCAGAAAAAACCAGGGACTCGTACTATTGCGGCCTATTCATGATGCACTTAAGCAGTCCATCCGCACCGGACAGGCCTACTCACTTGGTTCTCCGTCCATCGGGCACATCCCAACTTGTTCCCGCGGAAATCACAGGTTTTTTGGGATTGCTCCCTATGGGGGACTCTCATCGTTACTTCAAGGCCACCTTGAAGCTCTTTTTCTCCAGTAGAATATCGACTTTGTCTTCGCGCGCCAGCCAGCCCAAGGCGAAGCCGACCAAGTCGCCCGAGCCGTTCAATTTCTTCTTCAATTGGGCCACCGTCAGGGGGCCGGAATCATTCAAAATGTGCCAGACTTTTCCGGCGGTTACTCCAACCTGCTCTGTTGTTGCCATCTTTAACTTACCTCCTGTGTATAATCGGCAATCGCTGCCGGAAACTTGAGGAACTTCTTTTTGCCCGGATCTTCGATTTGCAAAGACACTCCTGCGGCTCACTTTCTGAGCCCGTTCCCATTTTTAGGCGTGGTAATGCCAGCCGGGATTTACCGGCCTGCGGCGAGGTTATTTATGTGGTACAACAAACTGCCTGTGCACAAGTGCAGAGCATACTATGGGCTTCATCCTATCAAGTTGTCGATTATTAGTTTAGGTTGATGAGAGATCTTTGGCAAGGAAAAAATAGTTATAGCTCTGATAACATAACGGGGATAGGTAAGCCTCTGTCCAAATGACAGAATTGCCAACGACCTTGCCTGGGAATGTTTCCAAAGGGTGAGCGACGATGGTCGTATGCTACTGAAATTGAGGAACCTTTTGGCGTTTTGCGACCGCCAAAGGCATCGATGATGGTAATCAAAACTCCCCCCTGCGTCTACTCTCGGGGGCCAGTTTTTCCCCCACCGCTGCTGTGGATGAAGTCGCCAAGTTCCAGAAGGCCGTAGACCAGCAGGCAAAACCAGAAGTCAACCACGGTTCCCAGGTCGACTGCCCATGCCTGGTGTTGAGCGGCAGGCGGCAGGTGGGGAGAGAGGGCAAAATAGAGGCCGTTGCCCAACAGAATCGAGATCAGGAACTTTATCCATTTGGCGCGTGTAAGTTGCATAAGACCGACAACTTCGGGACATGAAAAACAGAGTGCAATGGAAGTCGGGAGACCGGATGAACGACTCTCAATTGGAACTGAAATTGCTTCTTTTGCCCGATCACCCGATGAGCCGATCACCGGATTACCGTTTGTCCCGGCTATAATAGCCAAATCGGAGCAGAATGGCGAACACCAAACTTACCGCGGAATCTGACGTTCAGTTCCTGAAAGGTGTGGGCCCCGCTCGCGCCAAGCTCCTTGCCTCGCGCGGCATTCGTACCGTGGAGGACCTGCTCTACTACACTCCCTTCCGTTACGAAAACCGCACCAGCCTGACGCGCATTCGCGACCTTGTGCCCGGCCAGACGGCCACCGTCTTCGCCAAAGTTCTCACTTGCGGGCTAATGCGCACCCGCCGTGGCATGTACATCTATGATCTTGCCGCCAGCGACTCAAGCGGGATGTTGCGGTGCAAGTGGTTCAACGCAGCCTATCTGGAAACCAATAAGGTTTTTCACAGCGGGCAGCAGGTGTTCTTCTATGGCAAGGTTGACCGCGACCGATACGGCACAGGAACGATGGAAATCATCCAGCCGCAATATGAGATCCTCCCAGAGGATGAACCGGAGGGCGGCAACTCACTGGAATTGGGACGCGTCGTGCCCATCTATGAGTCCATTGGAGCCCTGGGGCCGCGCGTGCTGCGGCGGTTGATGTGGGCGGCGCTGGAGGGCATCGGGATCGAAATTCCTGACCGGCTGCCGCCTGCCGTGGTGCGGAAAAACAAACTGCCCGACCGTGCCAGCGCAGTTCGCGAGACTCATTTCCCCCAGAATGAGCAGGACATCGAAAGGCTCTGCGGATTCCGAACACCGGCGCAAGTGCGATTGATCTTTGAGGAGTTCTTTAGTGTGGGCGCGGGTCTGGCGCTCAAGCGGCGCAAGGCCAAAGCGATTCCGGGTGTGGAGTTCAAGGTGAAGGACAGTGCCCGCCAGGCGATTCGCAAGATCCTGCCCTTTCACCCCACCAGCGCCCAAAAGCGGGTGCTAAAAGAGATTGTGGACGATATGTGTTCCGCCCGCCCGATGAACCGCCTTCTGCAAGGCGATGTGGGCTCGGGCAAAACCATCGTGGCCATTCAAGCGGCTATTCTGGCGATTGAGAATGGCTATCAGGTGGCGTTGATGGCGCCCACGGAAATCCTGGCGGCGCAACACTACCTTTACATCAAGCAACTCTTTGGCAAGCNNGAGCAGCACCGCTTCGGCGTGTTGCAGCGCTTCAAGCTGATGCGCAAGGGCTATCATCCAGATGTTCTGGTGATGACGGCCACACCCATCCCTCGCACACTGGCGCTGACGCTTTACGGCGATCTCGATTTTTCCGTGATCGATGAGTTGCCGCCGCATCGCACTCCCATCCTGACCAAATTGATGGAGGAACGCGACCGTGGAAGCGCATACACCTTCCTGCGCGAGAAGATTCGGCGCGGCGAGCAGGCCTATGTGGTCTGTCCGGTTATCGAAGAGGGTGGTAAGCTTGATCTGAAGCCCGCTGTGCAGATGTATGAACAGTTGGCGCGCAACGTTTACCCTGAATACCGAGTAGGCCTGCTGCACGGACGCCTTCCCAGCGATGAGAAGGATGCCGTGATGCAACGCTTCAAGCGCGGCGAGGTGCAGATTCTGGTGGCCACCACGGTGGTGGAAGTGGGCGTGGATGTGCCCAACGCCTCCGTGATGTTGATTGAACACGCCGACCGCTTTGGCCTCTCGCAGCTTCACCAACTGCGCGGGCGAATCGGGCGGGGCAGTAAGAAATCCTATTGCCTGCTGATGGCGGACGAGCGGCGCAGTGAGATTTCCCAGGAGCGCCTGAACACCATGGTGGCTACTACTGACGGCTTTCGCATCGCGGAGATCGATCTGAAGCTGCGCGGCCCGGGCGAGTTTTTTGGCACCAGGCAGTGGGGAATTCCGGCATTCCGAATTGCCAACCTGCTGCGCGACCAGGAAATCCTGGAATGGGCCAAACGCGAGGCGGTGGATTTTATTGCCAACCCCTTGTCGCCGCAGGAACTCGAGACCTTCGTCACCTATCTCCGCACTGAGTGGCCCCGCAGGTATGGTTTGGCGAGCGTGGCATGAAAGAAGAAATCAGCTATCAGCAATCAGCATTCAGCTCAAGCCTTGACCGAGCAGGGTTGGGTGAAAGGTGATGGCTGACAATTGAACGCCGGCCACTGAAAGCTGTTTCCGAGGGCACGCATTAATGGCCAGTGAATTTGCAGCCCTCAATCATGAGCACTCGGCTCGAACAAGTTTTGGATTAGCTAATTGCTGACCGCTGAGAGCTTTTCTTATGCGCATCATTGCCGGTACATATCGTGGTCTTCGCCTGCGCACTTTGAAGGGCGGGAATCTGCGTCCCACCACGGACCAATTGCGCGAAACTCTGTTTGACGTTCTGGGTCCCAGCGTGGAAGGCACCACTTTTCTCGACGCCTATGCGGGCACGGGGGCCGTGGGCATTGAAGCCATCAGCCGTGGCGCGCGCGACGTGGTGTTCATTGAGCATCACCGGGCGGCATACCAACTGATCCGGGAGAACCTTGCGGCCCTGAACATTGAATCCGGGTATGCGGTGCGGACTTGTGCCGTACTGACCGGAATCGAGCGTCTGGAGCGCGATGGCGAAAAATTCGACATCGTCTTTCTCGACCCGCCCTATGAAGAGATTCGCGAGTATCACCACACGCTGCGCCAGCTCGCGCGTGGATCGCTGATCGGGGCCACATCCCTCGTCATCGCTGAGCACTCCAAGCACATTGAGCTGGAAAAGAATTACCTCAGCCTCCATCAAACCCGACTGCTACGCCACGGGGACGCGCAGTTGGCTTTTTATCGACTTACGCCGGAGGGCAGTACGCAGTAGGCTGAAGGCAGTAGGCAGCGGACCGGAACGAATAATTTTCACCCCTGACGCACGGAGAAAAGTGAGTGTCATATATCAGGTTTCGGGCGCCGGTAAATGTCTTATCCATCATCCCTAATCCCCAACCCTAACCCCTAGCACCTGACACCTGCACTCTATTCCTGTATATTGTCGGCTGCAAAGTTGCGCAACCTTTCCAATGAGGTTTCACGTGATCATGCGTCGCATTCTAATTGTCCTAACGCTATTGTGTTTCCCCCACCTCTCAGCCCAAGCCCAACACATCGGCATCCCCCACCTTGAAAAGCACGGCACGGCCACGCAGCTTGTGGTGGATGGGAAGCCGTTTCTGATTCTGGGCGGCGAGATCAACAACTCCAGTTCCTCCAATCTGGATTACATCCGGCCGGCGTGGGGGCGCTTGGCCGCGATTCCTCTGAACACCGTCCTCACCCCGCTTTCGTGGGAGTTGATCGAGCCTCGCGAAGGCCAATTTGATTTTACCCTCGTCGATGGACTGATTCAGGATGCGCGGCGCAATAATCTGCATCTGGTCTTTCTTTTGCTCGCCAGTTGGAAGAATGGCATGTCGAGTTACGTGCCCCTTTGGGTGAAGAAGGACACGCAGCGTTTCCCTCGTGTCATTCTGAAGGATGGCAATCCGATTGAAGTCCTCAGTCCGCTCGGCAGGGAATCGATGGCCGCAGACGCGCACGCCTTCGCCGCCCTGATGCGCCACATCCGCGAGGTGGATGGCGACGCGCACACAGTTCTGATGATGCAGGTGGAGAACGAAGTTGGCGTGCTGGGAGATTCGCGCGACCGCTCTCCCGCCGCCAACAAGGCTTTTGACGCGCCGGTGCCGAAGGAACTGATGACCTATCTTTGGCAGCACCACGACACCCTGATTCCCGAATTCCGCAAAGTCTGGGAGACCGCGGGTGCCAAGCCCACGGGCACGTGGCAGGAAGTTTTCGGGCACGGGGTTGAGGTCGACGAAATCTTCATGGCGTGGAATTATGGCCGCTACATTCAATCCGTCACCGCCGCAGGAAAAGCGGAATATCCGATTCCCATGTATGTCAACACATGGCTGGGTGGGTGGCCCCATCCGCATGCATTTCCCAGCGGCGCCCCACTGCCGGAGGTGATGGACGTCTGGCGCGCCGCGGGCACGGCCATTGACGTCTTTTCGCCCGATATCTACGAGACGGATTTTGCCAATTGGTGCGACCGCTACAACCGCTCCGGGAATCCCTTATTCATTCCCGAGGCCCTTGGAGGGCTTACCGGCGAGGCGAACGTCTTCTACGCCATAGGTGCGCACGAGGCGATTGGATTCTCCCCCTTTGGAGTGGACTCCTTTATCGATCAGGAACGCCCCATTGAGATTGATGCCGCGAACGATTTGGGCAAGAGCTACGCGGTGTTGCAGAGTCTTGCGCCCGTCATTTTGGAGCATGAGGGCCGGGGAGAGATGGCGGGATTTGTGCTCGACAAAGACCATCCGCAGACCAGCGTGGAGCTGAACGGATACCTGCTGGATGTTAAGCTTGACCATGTCTTCGAAACCAATTCCCAACACGCCTTTGGATTGATCATCGCCACAGGACCGGATGAGTTCCTGGGCGCAGGCACGGGTTTTTCCGTCTCCTTCCGGCTAAAGTCAGCGGGCCGTACCCAGGTGGGCCTAGGTTATGTTGATGAAGGAGCTTTTGTGGGCGGCGCGTGGGTGCCCGGGCGCAGGCTGAATGGTGATGAGGACGATCAAGGCCGAGCCTGGCGATTTATCGAAAAGCGCATTCACGTGGAGAAGGCTGTTGTTTACCGCTATGAGTAGGCTGCGCATTCGGCATTCGATTTGAACTGCCAGATTTGATTTTATGGTGGCCCTACGAGAACGGCCAGAAGAAAGCCGAGGGGGAATGCGTCAAGGACCGCCGCGAGAGCAAGTGGGGTGAATGGAACGACTGCGGCGAGGTGATTTGCAATGTCAAATTTCCGCTCCGTTGCATAAGCTGGACTTTCATGCTGAGTTGAAGATACAGTGAAACGAGAGCACCTAAAAAGGTGCCTTCACAGGAGCCGCCCAATGCTGGACATCACCAAGGACATCCATTCGCTCACCACATTCCGCCGCCAGTCCGGCGATTTCATGAGGCAATTAAGAAAGACCAAACGTCCCTTGGTGCTGACGGTGAAGGGAAAGGCCGCGGTCGTGGTACAGGACGCCGAAGCCTATCAGCGATTGCTTGATCTTGCCGCACAGGCCGATGCCATGGAAGGAATCCGTCAGGGGCTGGCTGACGTAGCCCGTGGGCGCGCGCGGCCGGCGAAAGAGGCCTTTGGCGAGGTTCGGCGCAAACATGGAATACCACGTTGAATTTGCCGTTCGTGCTGTCCGTGATCTTGAAATCCTGTATCTGGAGAAGATTGCCGCTGAATCACAAGCCGCGGCGCACTGGTTCAACGGACTGGAACATGCAGTATTTTCTCTCGCCTCGCACCCCCAGCGCTGCCCCCTTGCGCTGGAGGCTCGCAGCTTAAAGCGAAACCTCCGCAACCTGCTTTACGGAAAGAATCCTCATGTTTATCGAGTAATTTTTGAAATTGATGAGGGTCGGCAAGCGGTGTCGGTGCTCACGATTCGCCACGGCGCAAGACGAAAACTCAGGCGATCGGATTTGACCTGAGTCTGCGCATAGCAATGTATTCCCTTAAGTCATCGAGATCGCGTTCCGCATCGCGACTGAGTGAGTAGCCGCTCATGCGGTCCGCTTCTGGCGTTCTTCCGATTTCCTTTGCAGGCGGACCCGAACTTTGGCCGGGTCAACCTTCTCTCCACGATCAAGGGACGCCAGTCGCCTGCCCAATTCCTGATTAAACTCCGCGAGTTGCGCGGCGCGGGCCTGCTCATGGTCTTGCAAAAGGCGGAGCGCCTCACGCACGACTTCGCTGGCCGAATTATACCGGCCGCTTTCCACCTTGGTCTGGACGAATTGCTCGAGTTCAGGGGTCAGGGAAACGTTCATGCATCCTCCCGTGCGAGCGTACCGCCTATAACAGAGTTTGTCAATCTATAGCATTGGCTATTTCAGCACCTGCGCAATCGCGTCCCAGTCAAGCGACTTCCAGATGTTCTGAATCGTTGGGTAGAGCGGGCTCCGCTGTGAGTTCGGACCCGTGCTGACGCCGATGCATACTGACTGCGCTTCCCACGCGGGCAGCGTTCGGTCGAAGAAATCGGGATTGGGATAGACCACGGCAACCGCCCCGGGAGTTCCGGGTGGGACCACCTGGCCCACACCAAATGCTCCATCGGCGCCCTGATAGACGTAGGCGGGCGCGGCCTTTTGCGCGGGTGACAGCGAATTCAGTTGAGCCTCAAGGGCATGCAGCGATTTCCCGGTACTGGCTTGGTATTGGCCTGCCATCTTGTTCATGTCGCTGCCTTGCTGTGCCATTGAGGCCATCATCTTCCCAGTCTGTTTCTCGGATTCCAGTAGGGTCTGGAGCATCTGGTCTGCCTGCTGCTTGTTGGTTTTGGCCAGCTGGTCGTGGGTCTCCTGGTATTGGCGCAGGCGGTCCGCGTGCCCGGCCTGCCATTGGGCGTAGGCGTTCTGCGGCGAAGCAGCGTCCACATCTTTCTGCACCTTGCGTGCTTTTTCGATTTGAACGTTCAGCACGCGCTCAGCGCTGACGGGCAGCCAGCGTGGTTGAGTGCGTTTGGTCATAAAGATCTTGCCGCCCGCCTGCGGCCAGCCGTGCACCAGGCCCGTCTGCTGCGGAAGGTAGTAGAAGTCGCTTTTCTCGTCCCTTCCCAAATCGGTTTCTGCGGAAGAGCTGCCGCAATCGAGCGTGTTGATGCTGATGCCGCCCAGCACCGGACCCTCACCTTCTGAAGCAAAGCGGCCGTTGGGCAGCCGGTGCCCGCTGTCATACCCCACCAGAATCAAACCCATGCCGACAGGAATCGGCCAGCCGCGGGGCGTCGAGCGGTCGTCGGCGTTGACGTTGTGGACCACGTCGAAACCGCGAGGAGGATTCAGCAGTGGCGTCCGGCAATAGGCGGCAAACACCGCATCGGCTGTTTGCAAAGCGCGCTTGAGATCGGCCGCAGTGTGATACCGCCCCGGCATCGTACCCGGCGGCTGCCCCTGTACAAATTTCCCCACCTGCTTCTGCAATTCCTGCTGAGCGCTGGAGTCGTTGCTCTCCTGCCCGGCACGCAGGCAGGGAATAAATCCCAGTAAGAAAAGGCACGCGCTCGCAGCGATAAACCACCGGAATAATTTCATTGTCATTCTCCACGTCGCATAACCCAGCGCCCATCGAACCGGGCAGGGAATTGAGTTGAAAAGGATCCCAACCCTTCCGCTGGAAGAAACTTCTTGAAGGGTGGATGGGCTATTGTACCAACGCGCCTGATTTTTCGTATGGGAAGATCAGCTATTTGAAGATGTGGCATCAGTGGCGGATTCTGCTGCCTGGGATGTAATGCGGCCGGCCTGGTTACGATCTCCATTGGTGCTATGCCTTTTCGTTGCCAACCATGTGACCTTCGGCATGGTGCCAATCCAATGAAACATGGACGCGGACAGTATGTCGCCGTTTCTGTTTCCTGCTCTTTACCCTACCATCCCACAAGAAATAGAGAGAAAATCCCTCAACGTTTTTGCTGCCCAGTGAGTATCTATGTTTGGAAGGCAGATGGAATCCCACGATCTGGCGCTCACGATGACTGGCCCCGCCCGGGAGGAGACTACTGCGGAATCCCCACAGGCCCTTGAACGCGCCATGGCGGGGGACCGGGCGGCTTTTGACGAGCTTCTCCTTTGCTATGAGCGGCGGGTTTTGACGACGGCCTGGCGCATTCTCGGCACAAAGGAAGATGCTCAGGACGCGGCACAGGAGGTTTTCATGCGGCTGTACCGGCACCTGCAGCGCGTCGACCCCAAGCGTCCGCTGATGCCGTGGCTTTATCGCATGACCGTCAATGTCTGTCATGACCTGCATCGCAATCGCCGCTGGGACCCCAACTTGCGCGTGGAAGAAGTTGATTGTGCAAGCCCGGACGCTGACCCGGCCGTTGAAATCTCGCGGGCTGAGCAGAAGCAAATGATCGCCGCGGCTTTGCAGGCACTGACGGAGAAAGAGCGCGAAGCGCTGGTTTTGCGCGACATCCAGGGACTATCCACCAATGAGGTTGCCGCCATCCTCGGGTCGCGAGAGACCACTGTGCGCTCGCAGATCAGCTCGGCGCGGGTGAAGATCAAGAAATTCGTGGAGAAGTTGCAGAGAGGGCACTCATGAATTGCAGGGCTTTTGAACGGCTCATCGCTCTTGACGTGGAAGGCGACCTGCCGCAATCCCAGGGCCGCGCCGTGGCGGAACATCTGCTGGCATGCCCTTCCTGCCGGAAATTTACTGAATCGCTTAAAACCAGCCAATCCCTGCTCAAGGATCTCGGGCAGGAACCGGTGGACGACCAAATTTTGGCGGAAGTTCGCCGCCGCGTTCGCATCGGTTTGGCCAGCGAACAGGAGCCGAAGGGATTTCCTGTGTGGCGGTTGGTGTTGGGAGCAGGACTTGTTGCGGCCTTGATTCTCGTGGTGGAAGTCAATCGCCAATACTCTTCCGGAGTGAGCACCCGGATGGTTGCCAAAAGGTTAACGCCTGCGAACACCGCCGTTCCATCGCGAGCAAGGAATGACGAAGCAAGAAATTCAAAATTTGATTTCACATCGGCAAAGTCGGCGTCGAGTTTGGTTGGTAACCCCGCACGGGCCACAAAGCAGAAATTATCCGCAGGAGTGCCATCCTTGGCCCGAACACTTGATGGCTCACAGGACGTTCCCTCAACGGAGTTTTCTCCGGGGGCGCTGCGCGCAGGTGCGGATCTTCAGCATTCGCCGTCCCTGACCATCAAGCTGCTGACGGACAACCCGAACGTCGTCATTTATTGGTTGGTTGACTGAAAAGGAGATCGAAAATGCGAAAAACCAGAGCAATCCCTTTGGCGATCATCACTATCATCCTGGTCTTAATAGTCCCTGTACGGGGGCAGGAGGCTGGTCCGCTGCCAGTTCCAAAGACGCGAGACTATGACCGGGTCAACAAAATCTTCCAACTCAAGTACATCGAGCCTTCCCGCCTGACTGATCTTGTCAGCAAGATGATTCCCGGACTCCCGCCAAGTGCAGACGACCGCTTGAAGGTCCTCGTGATTAGTGGCTGCTTTGCTTACCAGATGGAAGCGGTTGAAGAAGTTGTTAAGACGCTGGACGTACCCCAGCCGCCCGCAATAGACGTTGAACTCACAGCTTATATCCTCGCGGAAAGGCCTCAGCAAATTCCTGCGACTGACCTCCCTTCTGAGCTAAATGAAGTGATTGCCCAACTGAAAAAGACGTTTAACTTTCCGGGCTTTCAATTGTTGAATACGGCTGTAATACGGACACAAGATAATGAGTCCGGGATCGTTAACGGGGCGGCGGGTCCTGCCAATAACTATAGGCTGGAGTTTTCGCGCCTCAATGTGATTTCCGGCGAACGGGGTCCAACCATTCACATCAGCAATCTGATTTTTTCGTTCTCGTCCCCTGAATATACCCCTGACTCGAAGGACAATACTTGGGGGGGGAAGCCCAAAGACGTATGGGGGGCAGGACTTCGCACCAGCATTGACATAATTGGAGGGCAGAAGGTTGTGGTGGGTAAGACTTCAACACAATTTCCCGATCGCGCCGTTTTTCTCATCCTGATGGCAAAAGTGGTGGAATGAGCAGCGCGGCACTCACCCGGAGAACCGGGAGCCATTGTGTGTCCGGCTGACCATTGCGATACGACTAAGCGAGGGGTATCTTGTTCGTGGGGCGGAAGGCGATCATGCAGGCTCGCCCAGATTGGAATACTAAATCAGCCTTTATGGGGATGTACGGAATGGTTCGACCGTTTCCAACAGCCAAGAGGGCCGCACAGTCCTGCGTCCTTCTCCTTGCCCTTGGGCCACTTTTGGCGTTCGCCCAGTTGAAACCGTAAAGTTCAGGCGAGGTAGTAAAGGCAGTCCTCGTTCCCTTTGTGAGGTGCAAATCGGATGGTCAATAGGGGCGACAATCAGCGCCAGCGGGTACCGATAAGTTCCTGCAGACTGACGCGAATGCAGCCAAAAGGCCCGCGTACTACAACGCTGAATACGGGCCAGGCGTTGTAGCTCCACGTGATTGGTACTGCTTTGGATTGTATGGTTCGAACGGCTCAATCCTGTTCGTTTCACCCCAACCTCTGAATGGTCACGACTTATTATTCTCTGATACTTCGGCCGGGTTTACGGGGCCAGCATTGCAGGCCTCTTTTCGATTCGGAGATACATCGGGAAGATTCGAAGTTGCTGAAGTTGTTGCGCGCGTGTTTCCCAAGTACAAGGCATTTGCACAAAGCGTAATTAACGAGGGAATTGAACCTGCGAACGATTTCCCGTTTGGCCCATTTCCGAAAGATAAGTTGTTATACAAGAATGACCAGACTGTGGAGTTTCAAACGCCACCCCATTCCGAGTGACTTGGCACGATGAGTCGCTTGCAGGCGAACGACTTTCCCATCAGTGGCGTTGAGATCTTACAGGGGGAAGAGCTTGATATGTTGTCCTTCAAGGTGAGATTACCGCCAGGACTAAACTTCCTCACGCCACAAATCATTAAGCAGTTTGAGCGAGAGAATAAAGAAGCCACTTCCAGGAAACAACCTCTGCGACCATAAGTTGTTTGATTCACTGTGGGCCCCTGCCTCCCGCCAAGAATCGAAAATCTATGCCCACATTTCGGAGTGCGGGAGCTTGGTCCCACCTTTTCCACCGCTGACTCGTTCGCGGCACCTCTTTGGCGCGGGTGGGGGCGCCCAAGGCCCAACCCGCGCCGCCCCAGATGACGCCCAGCAAAAGCAACGTCAATGCCTCGCGCTCCGCGAGCTTAGCCCGCACCATCGGCCGCCCCTTGTACAAATGCACAATAAATCACTTGACAATGGAATGGCGCAGGTCTGAATTTGAGAAGTTTGAGGCTATATAGATTGCTTATCCTGACTTTAGGCGAGGCTATGCCGCACCGAAAGAGGTGACCGATCCCGCAGGTAGGGAAGTTCGCTATGTCGATTCGGCAAAATGCCGATACAACCCGAACCTGGCGATGCGGCTGGCCAGGCGGCACAGCGGCCCTGGTAACGTCCTTGGATCTCCAGCTTGCCAGGACCGGGATTGCATGGCTTACGGAGGCAGATAGGCCACACGTGGAGGACCCCGCACTGGAGCAAATAGGGCGGTTGGCCGGACGAAATCAGAGTGTCGCTTGCCCAAGATATATCAGAAACAAAAGGAGTTATCCGCCGATGGCGAAAATTCTCAAAAATCTATCTTATTGAATCTAAGCATGTTAGATCGGGGCATGATGGCGAGGCTCAGAAAAAAAGGGTGAAAAAATGGGGGGCAAAGTCGGTATGTTATTGAAAACAAATATAGAAAAAATGTCAACTTTTCGCCTTGCCAAGATGTGTATGAAAACAAAGCTACCTAAGCGTCGCTTGCCAAGATGTTGATGAAAACAAAGCTAGTTATTCAAGTTGACCTTCGCCAGGCGCTGGGCCCCGATGGGGATTGGAAAAGTGACAAGGGGTGAGCAGAAAAAACGAGAATAGGAGAGCGTCTGGTGAGGATTGGCGTGGCGGATCAGCTCTTGCGCTGCCGCTTTGGGTGACAGCAGTGGAGGGACCGGATGTATTTCAATAACCCTATCGGTGGCAAGCTTCGGGAATGTCAGATTGGGAAACCCGGAAACAAAATGAAATTTGAGCCGTCGATCCTGGGGTGCCCAGCCGCAAATCACTGATTACCTATGACCCGAGCGCTCGATCAACCGATGCTTAAATTGACGCCCCGCCCAGTCGCGTGTAGACTGGCGCTTCGCATTGAGGCATGTGGCGGCAGCTCCAGCGGTGAGCGGGCAGCTCGCTCGTCACTTGCCACTCATCACTTGTCACTGCATCTCCGAGGAGGACTATGAGCACATCATTGTTTGACTACTACGAGGCGAATAAGGAAAAGCATCTGGACGGGCTCCTTCAACTCTTGAGGATTCCCAGCATCAGCACCCTGGCGGAGCACAATCCGGACATTCAACGCGCGGCCGAATTCCTGGCTACTGAACTTCGCGAGATGGGCATGAAGACGGTGGAGATTATCCAAGGTAAGGAAGGGCAGCATCCTCTTGTTTACGCCGAGTGGCTCGAAGCTCCCGGCAAGCCCACGCTGTTGATTTACGGCCACTACGATGTGCAGCCTGCCGATCCTCTGGATGAATGGACCACTCCGCCCTTCGAGCCCGCCATCCGCAATAACAACATCTACGCGCGCGGCGCCGTGGACGATAAGGGCCAGGTCTATCTGCTGGTGAAGGCAGTGGAAGGTTTCTTCAAGACGGAAGGCAAGCTGCCCATCAACGTCAAGTTTCTGATCGAAGGCGAAGAGGAAGTGGGCGGCGAATTCATTGATGAATACATCAT
Organism: Acidobacteriota bacterium; assembly: GCA_003165315.1. Lineage (GTDB taxonomy): Bacteria > Acidobacteriota > Terriglobia > UBA7540 > UBA7540 > Bog-366. The sequence continues at coordinate 7,082 of PLSX01000244.1, read as the reverse complement.
GGCCAACCCCGACCGGCTGAAGGCCGACGCGGCGCTGGTGTGCGATACGGAATTCTTTGCGCCTGAGTTACCCACGCTGAATACCGGCCTGCGCGGCCTGGTCTATACGGAACTGGAAGCGCGCGCCGCGGCGCACGATCTGCATTCGGGGATGTACGGCGGAGCTGCCCCCAATCCCATGCAGGCTCTGGCCGAGATCATCAACAAGCTAAAGGGACCGGACGGCAAAATTCTGATTCCGGGATTCTACAAGCGGGTGAAGAAGCCCACGGCGGCGGAACTTGCCAGCTGGAAACGCCTGCCCTTCAACGAGAAGAACTTTATGAAGAAGGAGATCGGCACCACGGCACTGGTGGGGGAGAGAGGCTTCAGCGTGCTGGAACGCTTATGGTCGCGGCCCACGCTGGAAGTGCATGGCTTCCGCGGCGGATTTACCGGCGAAGGCGCCAAGACGGTGATCCCCGCTGTCAGCACGGCGAAGATCAGCATGAGGCTGGTTCCAGACATGAAGCCGAACGAGATCATCAGTCTGTACAAGAAATACGTGAAGAAGATTACGCCACCGGGCATCAAAACCCAGATTCGAATTTTGAGTTCTGCGCCCGCTTCCGTCGTCAGCACGGACAGCCGCTGGATCGCTGCCGGCGCCGAAGCCTTGGAGCAGGTCTTCAACAAGAAGACAGTCTACATGCGCTCGGGCGGCTCCATTCCCGTCGTGGGCACGTTCCAGAAATACCTGAAAGCTCCCAGCGTCATGATGGGCTTTGGCCTCCCTGACGATAACCTGCACGCCCCCAACGAGAAGTTCCACATCCCCAATTTCTATCGCGGGATCGAGACAGTGGGGAGGTTTTTGGAATTGTTGGGGCAGTGAGGGGAAGGTCGAAGAGTTGAAGAAGTTGAAGAGTTGAAGAAGTTGAAGAGTTGAAATAGTTGAAGAGTTGAAATAGTTGGGAAGTGGCTATGACATGGATGGGCTCCCCTTTTTGGTATTGGGAGAGCCCTCGCTTTCCGAGAGTTCTGAATGCAGCGGTTCACGGATTTAAGGGTTTGGCAGCGGAGCTACTCGCTGGCTTTGAACGTTTATCGAGTGACCAAAGCCCTGCCGGCGGACGAGAAGTATGGACTTGTTTCGCAGTTGCGCCGGGCCGCTGTTTCGGTTCCAACTAATATTGCTGAAGGGTCAAAGCGCGAAGGGAATCGTGACTTTGCCCGGTTTCTGAATATATCGGAGGGCTCTCTCGCCGAAACCGAGAACCTGATCATGCTGGCGAGAGATCTTGAATATCTGACACCTGCGATGGTCGCGCCTCTGCTCTCGGAGATAAAGGAAGTCGCCCGAATGTTGCATTATTTGCGAGTGAGAGTTGATCCGAAAGCGTCATTCGCAACGCGCGAGGCGGCGTAGAAAGTTGAAGAAGTCAAAGGAGTCGAAAAAGTTGAAGAGTTGAAAAGTTGAAGAAGTTGAAAAGATGAAATAGTTGAGAAGTTGATGAGCTGAAAAAGTCACGGAGTCGAAAAAGCTAAAGAGTTGAGGACATTTAAGAGTTTAGATAGTTTAAAGGGTTTCGGAGAGCCTGCTAATGACCTCTTTAACTTTTTGGCTTGTTTAACTCGCTCGACTCTTTGACTCTTTCAACTCATTCGACTCTTTAACTTCTTCAACTTCTTCAACTCTTCAACTTTTTCGACTCTTTCAACTCCGTACCACTGGACCCTTATGGCAAATGCAGAACATAGCTTTTTCGCGCCCGCCGGCAGACCTTACCGCTTCATCATTCTGGCGTTTGCCGCCCTGATGGCCTTTGGCAGCTACTTCGCTTATGACAGCGTTGGCGCCATTGAGACCACGCTGATCCAGGTCTTCCACACGGACCGCGCCGCCATCGGCACGATGTACACGATGTACAGCGTGGCCGCAGTATTTGCGGTCCTGGCTGGAGGCTTCCTGATCGATCGCGTTGGCGTGCGACGGGCCAGCCTGATCTTCTCCAGCTTCGTGGTCGCCGGCGCCGCACTAGTGGCCTGGGCGCCGAGCCTGCCCGTCCTCTATGCCGGCCGCGTCCTGTTCGGCATCGGGTCTGAGTCCATGATCGTGGCCCAAAGCGCCATCACCGCGCGCTGGTTTGAAGGCAAGGAACTGGCCATGGCCTTCGGCATCACGCTCACCATTGCCCGCCTCGGCACGCTGTTTTCATTCAATACGGAAGAACTGCTGGCCAGCCGCTTCGGATGGCGCGGAGCGCTCTGGATAGCGGCGGCGCTGTGCCTGGCCAGCCTGCTCTGTAACTGGATCTACACCCTGATGGACAGCCACGCGGAGCCCATTCTGCATCTGCCTGAGGCCGGGTCCGGTGACAAGATCACCTGGAGTGACGTCGGCAAGTTTCGCCCTTCTTTCTGGTACGCCGTGGGGATCTGCGTCACGTTCTACTCCGCCATCTTTCCTTTTACGGCGCTCGCCACCGACTTCTTTCACGACAAGTGGGGCATGCCGATGGCAACCGCGGAGGGATTGGGCTTCTTTTCCGGTGTCTTCTACAACCTTACGCACATGTTTACGACGGCTCAGGGCACCACGTCGATCATCATCGCGGCCTCGATGGTGCTTGCACCCTTCGCCGGCAACCTGGTCGATCGCGTGGGGCGCCGTGCCACCCTGATGGTGGTGGGCTCGCTGCTCATCGTTCCTGCCCATCTGCTCCTCGGGCTGACTCACCTTTCGCCGGTGCTCTCCATGATGGTACTGGGCGCGGCATTCGTGCTGGTGCCCGCCTGCATCTGGCCCTCGGTGCCGTTAATTGTGGACGCGCGCTGCGTGGGCACGGCGTTCGGCTTGATGACTGCTATTCAAAACCTGGGTCTCGCGGCTTATCCTATTGCCAACGGTGCGCTGCGCGACGCCACACACGGTTATACCGCCAGCCAAATCATGTTTGCCGCGCTGGGGTTCTTAGGCCTGGTCTTTTCGATTTTGCTGCTGCGCGCCGACCGTCACGAAGGCGGCCGCCTGGAGCGTGCGAAATAGAGGGGAATACATGCCGGTGGTAAATTCCGCCGGCACGAAGAGATGAGGTATGCCGCGCCCGGGCTTCCCTTCTAATGGCGAGAAGCCCAGGGCAAGACATTTAGCTTTCCAACTGGCATTGCCGCCTTACCTGCTCTGTGTTAGCGCGACGTTGTAGAGATGAGCCGGTTCGCTCTGCTGGATTTGCGGCACAGGCTTCGGCGATGAAGCGCGTATTGCTGGCGCAGGCTGAGATCCGAAGTAGTGCCACTGACCATCGCCAACAAAGGCATTCGGTGCCACCGGCGAGGCGCTTACTTGGGAATATGTCGTAGGCGCCACGATCTGGTCGGAATACGTCGCTGGATTGGGTCCCGTTCGAACCGGGTCGGGTGCATTTGATATGGGTCCATACCCGGAAATTCGGCAATCGTAAGGACCATTGGGATAGCACGGATTCGATGAGTAGTCCGGATAGGAATAGGCAGGATAGTACGAGTAGTATGGATATCCACATCCGTAATAGCCATAGTAAGCTCCCGGCCAATAAGCCCATGGTCCCCACCAGCCAAGTCCCCAGCCATATCCCCGGCCCCTTCCGCTGCGGCCCCATCCCCGACCGCCGTAACCACCGCGATAACCGCCGATTCCGCCGCGAAAGCCACCGCCACCATAGCCACCGCGGACGCCACCACCATGGAAACCACCCCCGCCTCCACCATGGAATCCGCCGCCACCGCCCCCTCTGCCACCACCTCCACCGTGTCCGCCACCTCGGGCCCAAGCGTTGGCGCCACCCATTCCAAGGGCAATTGCCAGTGCCAAAAATGCGATATGCAATTTGCGCATAAGCCCCTCCTAATTCGGAAGCGTAGCACTCTCGGCAGCCGGATTCAAGCCGGTTGGTTGGGTGTAAATCCTGACTGCCAACCCTGTACCTGCTGTGCCAAGCGCTGGGGCTGGAGAGTCGACTCTTGGATGGACTGATCGGCTTCCTTCAGTGCTGCGCCGCGCGAGCGAAGTGGTCCCAACCTTGAGGTTCGATGGTCAACGTCTTGTCATCCGGGGTGATCAGGCTAATCGCTTTGGGCGGGCGGATTTCTCCAATGCAATAAAGAGGGACTTTGCCAAAGTGGCTAGGGATTCTTGCTGCCGTTGATGCAGGTACTGTAAAGAGCAATTGGTAGTCTTCTCCGCCATGGAGCGCCAACCGCAAGGCGTCTTTCCTATCGGGGAGAGCGGGTATGGGGATTTGATCGGCCAACAATCTCGCTCCGACGCCACTCGCGTCACAGAGCCGCCGAAGATCGGCGGACAGACCATCGCTAAGGTCCATCATGGCGCTGGCAAGGTGATGCTGAGCGAGGAATTGGCCGAGGGCGCATTGAGGATGAGGGAAGAGGTGCGAGCGGATGGCGGCCTTTTCCCATGGCTTTTGAATGGGAGCCCCAGATTGGAGCAAGTGCAGACCTAATGCCGACATGCCGAGCCGCCCACTGACGAAGATGTGATCCCCAACTTTGGCTCCCGACCGGCGCAATGCCCTACCGCGTGGGACCTCGCCGGTCACAATTACGTCGAGCATGGTTGGTCCGTTGGTGATTGCGGTATCGCCACCAACCACGGACACCCCAAACCGTTTGGCTAGGGCGAATAGACCGGCATAAGCCGACGTAAGCCAGACTTTCCCGGCGTTATTGGAGAGCGCGAGTGAGATCAGGGCGAAGCGTGGCGTACCACCCATGGCGGCGATATCGCTCAAAGATCGGGCGAGAGCGCGATGTCCGACAGCCTCTGGCGGGTGGAGGTCCGACTTAAAGTGCACGCCTTCGATGGACATGTCGGCCGTGAGAATCAGTTCATGGCCGGACGGAACTGTCACCAGCGCGGCGTCATCGCCAATGCCCAATGTAAGGCCCTTGGGTCTCCGAGGTGTTCGTCGGCGGAGCCACGTAACGAAGTCCGTTTCGCTTTTGAAGGATGACTTTTCGCGCATGAATAGACTAATCGGAGAGTTCCATGCTCTCGGCCTTCATTTTAGCGCAATATTGGGGAGAGTGGAATTGTCCTCAGCGTCGTCAGGAGAGTATTTTGTATTTGGGAAAGCACTGGCGCGGCTTTTGCATTGAAAGTGAGGGGGCAAGGCCGTGAATCAGTGACGGTTCATAATCCACCCCTGAAACCGAGGTAGCTTTAAGAAATTTGAATCAAGTTTCTCCCAGGAGGTAAAGCGGCAACCATTAGCGGGACTTCCAGAAGCGGTGCAAATAAATGATAATAGGCATATTGTAGGACTATTCAGCTCAGAGAATCAAACGCATCTGAAGTTGAAATTCAAAGCGCCGGGCTCCCTTCGCAGCGCTCACCAGCGGTCCGGTCGAAGCATTGAAAATATTCTTAGTCCGATCAGACTAATAATAGAGGAAAGCCCCTCCGGATTGTTACGGGAATCTTACATCGACGCCATATTTCCTTGACATTGGCTCCGGACTTGAATACGATGCACGACGTAATTCTCAAGCACGATTCATTTCTCGCTCCCCTGCTGGCAATTCTAATGGGGGGCATTCAGCGTCGAAAATAATTCGTTTGGGTGGTCTTATAATGGATAAGAAGTTTTATACTTTTCTGATCTTCCCGGGTGCGCACGGGAAGCTGCACAAGATTCGTCTTCCTTTCTATTTCGTTCACATGGTTCTGGCTTTTAGCGTGGTGGGAATCATGACCATCGCCGCGCTGGCCAACAGTTATGCCCGGATGTTGCTCAAAGTTTCCAACTACAACAGTCTTCGAACTGAACGCGAGGCCCTGAAGACGCAGAACCGAAGTTTGGAAAACGTTGTCACCACGGAGAACGCCAAGTTGGACTCCTTGCAATCCCTGGCTTCGGAAGTGGCTTTGACCTACGGCTTTGGGCAAGCCCGGCAGCCACGCTTTCCGGAAGCAGCGCTCTCACTGGCGACGCAATCCAACTCGACCTTAGAGTCCAGCTATCGAGCTTCGCTTTACGCTTTTAATCTCATCAAGAATTCTTCTCTCCCTCCTTCCCGTCAAACCACGACTTTGGGATTCTTTTCCAGTCCAGATTTGGGGCGGAGCACGGTGCCATCTCTCTGGCCTGTGCGCGGAAGGGTGACCGAAGGTTTTGGCCAGCGCCAGGATCCTTTCAGTGGTGAAGGTGTCTTCCACTCGGGCGTGGATATTTCCACCTCGTTCGGCACTCGCGTGGAGTGCCCTGGTGATGGAATCGTCATGTCGGCGGGTTGGGATTCCGGCTATGGTAACGCCATCATCCTCGATCACGGATATGGATTGACCACACGATATGGCCACCTGAGTAAGATTTTCGTTGTGGTGGGTCAGGAAGTAAAACGTGGAGAAGTTATTGGCGCCGTGGGAATGACCGGCAGAACAACGGGTCCGCATCTGCACTACGAAGTGATGGTCAACGATACCCCCGTAAACCCGATGAAATACTTGCACGAGTAACCGGAGATCAAGGCACAACGTCATCAGCAAAACAGATCGTCCGTGAGAAGCGGCGGGGAGAGAGCCTTCTGCGTCCGCGTATCGCAGGGCAAAGAATCCTGAGGAATGGTCTGGGAATCTCCCTGCAGGCCCCGGTAACTAGAAGCAGGCAGGGGGGTTGCCCGCGGAAAAGTTAAGCCAGCGGGGGGTGGAGGGAAAATGCGAACGGACCTCACTTTATCAGCTGGAAAAAATATTCCGGTTTTCCTTGCAATTTACCTGCCGATTAGTATAATTGTAAGTTTGCAGCGGCTGGCGTAGCTCAGCCGGTAGAGNNTTCAAATCCCTTCGCCAGCTCCAAGAACAGCGGCCGGTGACAAGTATTGAGCGCGAAGAAAGTTCCTTAAGCCCGGTTTCATTCTCGTCGCTTTTCACTAGGCCTTCGTTGCTAATTTGAAGTGAGGTCATTCGCAGGAAATCTGGCAAGCGGTCACTGGTGGTAGATTCCGGAACGGGTTTACCAATCTGGAGTACTCAGAAATGCGCGGGCAAGCAGGTTGGCTCGCGCCCAACCGCATTCTCGGCCAACTTGGCTCAAATGAAATCG
>PLSX01000030.1 GCA_003165315.1 Acidobacteriota bacterium | reverse complement strand
AGCGGCTGTGGGCGCCTTCGCGCGTGAACGCCAGCTTGGTGCCGTTACGGTCAAAGCGCATGCCCCACTCGATGAGCTGATGGATTTGCTGCGGCCCTTCCTCCACCAGCACGCGCACGGCTTCTTCCCGGCAAAGTCCATCGCCCGCCAGCAGCGTGTCGTGCAGGTGAAGCGTGACCTCATCATCTTCGCCCAACGCCGCGGCAATGCCTCCCTGGGCGTACTCGGTGCTGGATTCATACAAATCATCCTTGGTCAGGATTAGAACCCGGCCGCCCCGAGACAACTCAATAGCGGCACGCATCCCTGCGATCCCCCCGCCGAGGACTACAAATTCCACACCTTTGTCCTTGCGCGTCACCATAGATGGTTCCATCATAGCTGTGGCCGGTCGGCTCCGCAACAGTAACTGTCATTTCAGCACCCAGTGTTTCTGCTGTTGCTGGACTGCGGGCGGCATGGTATGGGTAGGAATGGTTTCGATGGGGCCTGTCCCTGGGGAGCATTATGCGGCGACTGCAAGTGAAATCGAGTGCGGTTGAGTATCAGGTGATCGTGGGGCGGGGAGCGTGGCGCGCGCTACGTCAATTGAAGGGCTACACCACCGCATTCGTCCTTACCGAACCCGGACTTTGGAAGCGCTGGGGGAAGAAGTTTGCGAGTGACGCGGGCTGGCAGGGAGTTCGACCCATCCTGGTGCCTTCCGGTGAAGGTTCCAAGAGCCTTTCCATGGCGGGGCGCGTCGCTTCCGAATTGCTCGACCGCGGCGCCGACCGCAAATCCCTGCTGGTGGCGCTGGGCGGGGGCGTGGTGGGGGACCTGGGCGGCTTTGTGGCTTCAACCTACATGCGCGGGATCGATTACGCCCAGGCGCCCACCACCGTTCTGGCACAGGTCGATAGCTCCATTGGGGGAAAAACGGCGGTCAATATCCACGCCATGAAGAATCTGGTGGGAACGTTTTATGCTCCCCGCGTGGTGGTCTCCGATCCCGAAGTGCTGGCATCGCTTCAGCCGCGCGCGTTTAAGTCTGGACTTTATGAGGCGGTGAAGCACTGCATCCTCTCCGGGCCCGAGCTGTTCAAATGGCTGGAAGGAAAAGTGTCTGGACTAAAACCCGGTGACGCCGGGGTTCTGGAAACACTTGTGGCGCGGGCTGCGGCAGTGAAAGTCGATGTGGTGACCCGCGATGAGCGCGAAGCAGCCCTGCGGCGCGTCCTGAACCTGGGCCACACCTACGGCCACGCGCTGGAAGAGGCCACCGGATACCGCCGATTCCTGCATGGAGAGGCCGTGGCGTGGGGGATGCTGATGGTCACTCGCCTGGCCGAACTCGCCGGCGTGCTGGATCCCGCCGACGGCAAGCGCATTGCCCATCTTGTGCGGGCAGTCGGCCCCTTGCCTAATCTCCGCAACCTGAAGGCTGAGAAAGTTCTGGGACTTCTCATTCGCGATAAGAAAGCGGTGGGAGGGAAAATCCATTGGGTTCTGCCCGAGGGCATTGGCAGGGTGCGGGTTGCGGCAGACGTTCCTGATGCCATTGTTGCCAGGGCTTTCCACGATGTTCAGGGCGGAGTGTGGAATGATTAAGTCCGCAAGCATTCCCGGGAAGGGAAGCCCGCTGGGTTCAGGCCGCGACGAGGCTTCCACCGGCGCCGCGGTGCGCAATATGTTCGCGGAAGTGGCGCCGCGCTACGACTTCCTTAATCATTTTCTCTCAGTGGGACGCGATATCGCCTGGCGTCGAGCCACTGCCCGGGCGCTGAAGGACGTTTTGGCGCGCCCCGGTTCGCGCGTTGCCGACGTCTGCTGCGGAACCGGCGATTTGAGCTTCAGCCTCAGCCGGCAATCAAAGGGCGTCGTGTTGGGGGCTGACTTTTGCCATCCCATGCTGTCGATTGCACGCGATAAAGCCACTGGGCGGAACCGAAGTGTCCACTTCCTGGAAGCCGATACGATGCGGCTGCCTTTTGGCGATGGCTCGTTGGACGCTATAACCTCAGCATTCGGTTTTCGCAATCTGGCGAACTACGCCAGCGGAATTGATGAAATGCGGCGGGTCCTGAAGAGCGGCGGACGGATTGCCATTCTTGAATTTTCGCGCGTGCGCTGGCCCATCTTCGGCCCGCTGTTTCGATTCTACTTTCGCTACTTCCTGCCGCGCCTTGGCGCGTGGATTTCCGGCGTGGAAGGGCCTTACAGCTACCTGCCGGACTCCGTGGCGAAATTTCCGGATCAGGAAGCCCTGGCGGAGATGCTGCGAAGCGCCGGCTTCCGCAACGTGAGCTATAGGAATTTTACCGGAGGCGTGGCCGCCTTGCACGTGGGGGTGAAAGAGTGACGCGGTGGGCCGTCAATTGTTGGTTCCTGATTGTCAGTGGGAAATGGATCGAATTGCCAGGGCCTGGACCAGGTCTCAGGCCTCACGTTGGCGGTTATTGTGTGTTGGCTTAGTTATGTAGCCTGTATCCTTAACCCTTTACCCTTACCCCTTAGCTAGTCCGTCTGGCTCCAATCGTCCGGCGCCCCGCTGTCCTTGAATTCCTTGCTGAGATCGTCCAGGACCTTTTGCGCGGCCTCAGTGGCGGCCGCATTGACGTCAATCTCCGATTGCTTGGACTGCACTTTGGCATTGAGCGCGTCTTTGGCCATCGAATCCAGCTCGCGCACCTGCTGGATCTGCAAGAGGTTCAATTCATCTTCGGAGAGCTGCTGATGCTCCTTCGCTTTTGCCACGTCAAGGCGCGCAGCCTTGAATCGGTCCTGCCAGTAATCGCGCGTCTGGGCTTTCTCTTTTGAAGACTCGTGCGGCTTGTTGGCGGACTCTTCCGCAGGCGGTGGTGTTGAGGGTTTGGAATCGGACTTGGCTTGTGTGGATGACGGTTCAGGAGGCAGCGGCAGTGAAGATATGGCCTCTCCAGGTTTAGGCTCGGGAAGGTTATCGTTGGTGAAGACCTTGACGGCCTTTCGCGGGTCGCTCTCCTTCTGCTCGCGGAGTTGGCGCGCGATCTCTCCCAGTGACGCATCCTGTTGAGATTGGGCGAATGCCGACAGTGCCACGCTGAGTAGGAGGAGTGGGAAGATCAGCGTGTTCCAGCGCATGGTTTCCTCATTTAGCGGAGCCACCCGGGATCGCCGCCTTCATGGCGGAGCTGGTCGTGCAAATCGTCAATGGCTTTGTTGTCGTCGGCAATCTGCTGCTTCTTGGCATTAATCTCGGTGGTGAGTTTGTTGATGTCGTCGCGAGAGTATTGCTGCTGCAAGGACTTGTTGGGATCGTTGCCGTACTGCTGCATCTGGTTCTGCCCGAGCTTCTGTTGCAGGACATCGAGCTCGCGCTGGTGGGTTTCAAGGGTGCCTTTAAGCGTGCTCATTTGTGAATGGTAATAGGCCTCGTCATGTACCTTCGCTTTCGCTTCTGAGCCTTCGGGAGCCGAAGAGGTGGATGCATCATCCTTTTTGGGGTTGGGGCTGCTGGCAGTCTCACCATCTTCAGTGCCACCGATGTTATCGTTGGTGATGACCTTGACGGGCTTGGGTTCTTTGGCCTTTTGTGCTTTGATCTGGCGGGCGATGTCTCCCAGTGAGGTAATGTTGGCGTCCGTTTGCTGCTGGCCGAAACCAATTACAACGCCCAGACAAAGCACCACGAATCCCAGAACAAGAGGCTTTACACACGCATTCATAACAACCTTCCCTGAGGGGCACTGCACTTGATCCCTAAGGAGAATCTACGCTTCTTTGAGATCTAAATCAACTCCCTGTTGTCCGCTTTGAGAGTACTTTAGTTTCGCTCGCTGCCTGCAGGCGGATCTTTTCTCAAAGGCCGTCGGCGCTTTATCACCGCGGCAAGATCAGCGCAGCGACTGGTCAACTTCCTGCAACCACTCCGGTCGCTTCAGCACTTCGCGGGGGCGCGAGCCGTCGGGCGATCCCACAATGCCGTCCTTTTCCATCATGTCGATCAGCCTTGCTGCGCGTCCATAGCCAAGGCGCAGGCGGCGTTGAAGCAGGGAAGTGGAAGCCTTGCCAGACTCCACCACGATGCGGACCGCATCTTCGTAGACGGAATCAAGCTCGGCAGATTCCTCGTCATCCACCGGAGCTCCTTCCTGTTCCTTGTCGTGGATGGGTTCCAGGAACTCCTCGTTGTATTGAGGCTGCGATTGGGATTTGCACCAATTGACCACCTTCTCGATTTCCGATTCGGTGATCAGCGCCCCGTGCACGCGTTGCAGGCGCGAACTGGCTGGCGGCAGGAAGAGCATGTCACCGCGTCCCAGCAGTGCTTCCGCGCCATTGGAATCCAGGATGGTGCGGGAATCGACTTTGGAGGCCACCCGGAAGGAGACGCGGGACGGCATGTTGGCCTTGATCAAGCCGGTAATGACATCCACTGAAGGGCGCTGTGTGGCTAAAACCAGATGTATTCCCACTGCGCGGGCCATCTGTGCCAGACGGGTAATGGCTTCCTCCACGCCCTGCGGTTCCACCATCATCAAGTCGGCGAGTTCGTCGATGATGATGACGATGTAGGGCAGGGGCTTTTCGCGCTCGCCGTTATTGTCAAACAAGCTCAGGGTGGCTTCCGGCTCAAACAGCTTGTTGTACTGGCTGATGTTGCGCACGCCATGTTCAGCCAGCTTGCGCAGCCGGTCATCCATCTCCATCACCGCCCGGCGCAAGGCGTTTGCCGCGCGCTTCGGTTCGGTAACGATGGGGGTCAACAGATGGGGGACGCCTTCGTAGAGATTCAGCTCCAGCCGCTTGGGGTCAATCAGGATCAGCTTCACTTCTTCCGGCGTGGACTTCATGAGGATGGAAACAACAATGGCATTGATCGCCACGCTTTTGCCCGATCCCGTTGAGCCGGCAATCAGCAGGTGGGGCATCTGCGTCAGTTCGCCAATTCGGATTTTCCCGGTGACGTCTTTTCCCAGGCCGAGGCTTAGTTTGGAGGTCGAACCCATGAATTCGCTCGACTCCACCAACTCGCGCAGGTGAATGATTTCGCGGCGCTGGTTGGGCACTTCAATTCCCACGGTGGATTTGCCCGCGATGCGATCGATGATGATCGACTCTGCCTTCATGGCGAGGCACAGATCGTCCACCAGGTTGGTAATGCGGCTGTATTTGATTCCGGCTTCCGGTTTGAACTCAAACGTGGTCACTACAGGCCCGGGATGAATCTGCGTAACGCTTCCAGTGACGCCGAACTCCAGGAACTTGGCGGTCAGCCGGGCGGCGCGCTCCTTCAACTCATCTTCGTCAATTCCTTCCGCATCCTCAGGAGGACGCAGCAGCGTGACGCTGGGCAACTTGTATCCCTGTGTGCCGTGCCCAACGATTTTTGGCGGAGTAGCGGCGGTGGTAGCCGCAGGTTTGGGCATCATGACCACGGCAGGCGGTGCGGGCGCCTCCTTGGATTCCGGCTTTGCGGGTGGAGCACTGGCGGGCGCGGTGACGGGTGGCATGGCGATGGTTTGGCCCGTCTGAGCCTTGCGCGCCACCACCTTCTGCAGCAGCACGGGGCGTTTTCCCGAAGCGCGTTGCTGTTCCATCTGGGTGCGCCGGCGTGCCGCGGCTTTGGCGGCTCGAGCCTCCTGCCACGCGGCCCATCGAGCTTGCAAGGGAGTCAGCAATCTTCCGGAGTGCTTATGCAGAAACTGAGCGGCCCAGCCAAAGGAAAATCGGGTCACCAGGAAGAGTGAGGCCAGGAACGCCGTTACGGTGACGATGCCCGCGCCCAGACGGTTGAAGATGTGAGTCAATCCTGCCGCCACCAGGAATCCCATCAGCCCGCCGCCTCGCAAGACCCCGTGGATGGAAGGGGTGTAAGGGAAAAGCTCCAGCAGTGCGCCCAGTGAAATCAACAGCATTGCGGCTCCGACCAACTTGGTGCGGGGAGCTTCAAACGGTTTTGCCAGAAGCAGGCGTCCGCCCACCACCAGCAGAGCCACGGGAAGCAAGTAGGCGACCCAGCCGAAGAATTGCAACAAGCCGTCAGCGAGGTAGGCGCCAGCGGGGCCAATCCAATTGTGGGGCAAAGTTCCGGTTGCAACCGCGGTATTTAATGAGGGATCTTGAGGCCGGTAAGATGCCAGGCTGAGGAGGATCAGCAGGCCCGCCACGCCGGTGAGCAGACCTGTCAGCTCGAGGAGACGGTGTCCGTCAATCAGTTGTGTTTTGGAGGTCTTGGAACTTGCTTCCTGGTTTTTCGAGGAAGACGCCGCCGACGGGCTACCCATGGGTTGCCTCACTTTCAGAAACAGTGACAAGTGGCAAGTGATGAGTTACAAGCAGCCAACCCGTATCAGTTCCAGGCGGTTGAAGTTGCTCATTCCTTGTTGTCTTGCACTGTTCTTTGTCGAACCGGCGCAGCACGAGCGTCTGGCAAGCAGCAATTGACGAGAACCATCTTTCCCTGGCGGGGAAGATTTCAGATGTTTACTCGGCTCCAGCCACTTGTCGCTGTACTTTCAGTGACGCAATCCCCATCCAACCGCCAATAGTACCACGCCCAAGATGACCCGGTAAACAACGAAAATCGTAAAGGTCCGGCGCTCCAAGTAGCGGATCAGGACAGCGATAACGGCGTAACCCACGAGGGCCGAGACGATGATTCCCACCAGGAAGGGCAGGCGCATGTCCGCAGGCAAGCCGTGGTGGTGAATCTCCCATCCCTTCTTGAGGCAGGCGCCAGCCACAAGAGGAGTGGCAAGGAGAAAGGAGAAACGAGCTGCCGTTTCACGGTTCATACCACGAAACAGCCCGGCTGCCATGGTGGAACCAGAGCGGGAAACTCCCGGGATCACGGAAAAGGCCTGTGCCGTGCCGACAATGATGGAATCGAGCAACGTGACCTGTCCCAGGTTGACTTCGCGGCTGCCCATTTGTTCGCCCGCCCACATTAGCAGGCCCACAATGATCAGTGCCGTCCCGACAATCAGGGGCGAGCGCAACTGCTCATCCGCGGCGCGTTCGAACAATACACCGGCAATCCCGCCGGGAATGGTGGCGATGACGAGGAACCAGAAAAGCTGGCGGTTTTCACCGAGCAGGGTGATCGAACCCGCTTTAGCGGAAGACCCATCGCTGCCCTCGCTCATTCCCAAGACCATCTTGATCATTTCCAGCCAATAGCGCCAGAAATACAACAGGACAGCCACCAATGTTCCCGCGTGCAGGGCGACGTCAAATGTCAGGCCAGGGTCTTTCCACTTTAGAATCCACGGGACCAGCCACAAATGAGCCGTGCTGGAAACCGGCAGAAACTCCGTCAGGCCTTGCACAATGGCGAGTATGATGGCTTGGTAGAGAGGCATAATTCTCCCAATTTTAGATTTTGGATTTTGGATTAGGCAAAGCGTTCTCTTCCCACAGTCCCTGGTCTACATAATTACTTATAGATTTCAAGATCTCAAAGTTATGATGGAGGCAACACTCATAGTCAGCAGTTCATTTGCAATTTCCATTATCGCGCCGGTACGATTCGGCATAACCGCGCCAGCTTCAAGGAGCAACTCAATCCAATCGATCGCTCCGTCCAATTCCTCATCGACGATTGCAGTCCAGGCTATTAATCCAAAATCGAAAATCCAAAATCGTCAGACTTCCATGATGACCGGCAAAATCAAAGGCCGCTTGCCTGTTTCCTCATTAAAGTGCCGGCGCAGGGCGGTGCGGATTTTCTCCTTGATCATCCCCCAGTCGGCGACTTCCTCAAGATTGGATTTCTCAATGGTGCGCATGATGACTTCCCGCGCGCTTTCCACCAGTTCGGGCGCTTCGCTGAGGGGAACAAACCCGCGCGATACGACTTCCGGAGGGGTTTCAAGCAGCCCCGTGTGTTCGTTGATGGCGAGGATGGGAATCACGATGCCGTCCTCGGAAATGTGGCGCCGCTCTTTGAGGATGACTTCCTCCACCTCGTCCAGGGTTCCGCCGTCGATGCAGATGCGGCCAACGGTGACGCGGCCGGCCTGGCGCGCGCCCTTCTCGTCGAATTCCAGCACATCGCCAGTTTCAAGAAGGAACGTTTCATGCGAGACGGCTGCCAATTCTTTGGCCAATTCCCGATGCCGCCAAAGTTGCCGGTACTCGCCGTGGACCGGCACAAAGTATTTGGGCCGGACGATGTTGAGCATCAACTTGAGCTCCTCCGCGCTGCCGTGTCCGGAGACGTGCACGGGCGGTTGGCTGCCATCGTGATAGTGCACGCGCGCCCCGCGCCGGTAGAGATGATCGAGCATGCGGAAGATGGACTTTTCATTGCCGGGAATTACCCGTGCGCTCAATACAACTTCATCGCCGGGATCAACCGTGACCCAGCGGTGGCCTGAAACCGATACGCGTGCCATGGCGGACATGGGTTCACCCTGGCTGCCGGCAATTACCACGGCAACCTGATTCCGCGGCAGTTTGCGCAGATCCTGCGGTTGCACAATCATGCCGGGAGGTACCGTCAGCTTGCCCATCTGCATGGCAATTTCGGAGTTCTTAAACATGCTTCGGCCCACAAAGCAGATTTTGCGGCCAAACTCATGCGCCAGATCGGTGACGATTTGCAGCCGATGCATGGAGGTGGCAAAGCACGAGATGAGCACCCGCTCCTTGGCGCCACCAATGATCTGTGAGAGGCGCTGCCGGACGGCGCGCTCAGAGGGCGTTAGGCCGGGGCGTTCCACATTGGTGGAATCGGAGAAGAGCGCCAGTACACCCTTCCGCCCATAGTCCGCCAGCGTATGCAGATCGCTTACTTGTCCGTCCGTGGGCGTGGGGTCAAGCTTGAAGTCGCCAGTGTGGATGATTGTTCCCAGCGGCGTCGTAATGGCCAGCCCGCCGGACTGAATGATGCTGTGCGTCAGGTGAATAAACTCGATGTGGAATGGACCCACCTGGAAGGGCTGCCGTGGGTGCATCTCCCGCAGCACGGTGGTCTCCGCAAGTTCATGCTCGACCAGCTTCGAATGCGCCAGCGCCAGGGTGAAGGGAGTGCCATAGACCGGTACATCGACCTCCTCCAGCAAATAGGGCAGGCCGCCAATGTGATCTTCGTGGCCGTGGGTCAAGATGATGGCGCGCACACGCTCGCGGTTTGCGCGCACATAGCTCAGGTCGGGAATAACGATGTCGACGCCGAGCAGTTCGGCGTCAGGAAACATGATGCCGCAGTCAACAATAATGATGTCGTCGTCAAATTCAAACGCCATCATGTTCATGCCAAATTCGCCGAGCCCACCGAGCGGTATTGCCTTCAACTTATGGTTTAGAGATGGAATACGTTCCTCCTGTGTATCAACCTATGCTAGCACACAATCAACGCCTGTGCCGCCGCGCTGCGGTGGGAAACGCTTCTCAGTTCACACCGTAGAGGTGGAATTTACTCCTTCCCAAATCCGCGACGCCAGCGTGTTCTTGAGAGAATCGCGCGTGACAATCGCGCGGTAAAATCGTAAGCTTAAGGTGAGCGTACAGTTGGAAGGCGACATTAGATGATACACAAGGCAAGAGATCTCTCCCCCGACCAGAAGGCTGCTGTCGAGAGCCTGCTTGGACGCCAGATACTTGAAGGCGAGGCCGTGAGTGTACGTGCGTTTGAGCCACCGCTCCTTTCCGACCGAAGGCGACAGGAAATCGTCGATTCGCTTAAGCAATATTTTGCGCAATTGGACGCCAACAGCAAATCGGTCTCCGCCGAAGAAGCGGACGAGGCCATTAATGAGGCCATGCGCAGTACGCGTCCGCATTACACCCCCCACCCGTGAGAGTTGTTCCCGATACCACGATCCTCGTTCGAGCTGGCGCAAGTCCTCATGGGCTGGCTCGTCATCTATTACTTACCCTCATTACCGCCAAACATCCGTTAATCCTCTCGAACGAAATGCTTCATGAACTTGCCAGGGTGTTGCGCTATCCACGCGTGATGGCCATCCACAGGTTGCCGGAAACAAAGATCTATGATTTCGTCGAATTCCTGCGGGAAACTGCTGAGATCATTCCGCTCAACCCCGTGTTTACAGCGCCAATCCGCGACGTAAACGACCTGATTGTATTGCAAACAGCAATAATCGGTGAAGCGGACGTGGTTTGCACGACAGACCAGGATTTCTTCCAACCACCCGCTTCGCTCTTCCTCCATAAGCTGGGAATTGCCGTGATGAACGACATCGCTTTGATTCAGCACTTGCGCTTTTGATGAACTCCCTAAACGTACTCGCTTAAATCTTGATCTCACGATACGCCACCCTATCTTCGCCTTGACCTTCGTCGGCCATTCGGGAATAATCCGTCCCGTAGAGAGCCCTTGAGGTCTATCGCAGTGTGATAAGGAGTGGCCATGAAACTCGGTTTGGGATTGTATCGGCACATGCTCACACCGGAAAACTTCCGTTTCGCGCGCCAGGCTGGCTGCACCCACGTGATCGTGCATCTGGTGGACTACTTCCATCAGAGCGGCGGCGACCGGCAAAATCAGCCGGTGGGCAGTCAGGCAGGGTGGGGCCGCGCCGGTGATCCCAACAAGCTCTGGACTTACGAAGAGTTGGCGGCTTTGAGGAAAGAGATCAACGCGCATGACCTTGAACTCTACGGCATTGAGAACCTCGATCCGGCCCACTGGCACGATGTCCTGCTGGATGGCCCCAAGAAAGCGCAGCATCTGGAAAACGTCAAAACCATTATTCGCAACATGGGGCGCGCGGGAATCCCGGTGCTGGGATATTGCTTTGCTCTTCCCGGCGTTGCGGGGAGAATTTCAGGGCCCTTTGCCCGCGGAGGCGCGGTTTCCGTGGGGATGGACGAGGCAGATCAAACCCCAATTCCCAATGGAACAGTTTGGAACATGGTTTACGATCCTGACGCCCCGCCGGGCAATATTCCCGCGGCAACTCCGGAGCAGATGTGGCAACGGCTGGCGGACTTTCTGGAAGCCGTAATTCCTGCGGCGGAAGAAGCCGGCGTCACTCTCGCTGCGCACCCCGATGATCCTCCGCTGCCGGTGTTGCGGGGCCAGCCGCGATTGGTCTACCAACCACGCCTCTATCAAAGGCTCATCGATTTGAAGGCGAGCCCGGGAAACAAGCTGGAATTCTGCGTGGGGACGCTGGCGGAAATGACCGAGGGAGATATTTACGATGTGGTGGACCAATACAGCCGCCAGGGAAGATTGGCTTATGTTCACCTCCGCAATGTTCACGGCAAGGCGCCGCACTATCGCGAAACGTTTATTGACGATGGGGATATCAACGCCCTGCGCGTGCTGGACATCCTGCAGAAGAACCACTTTGACGGTGTGATCATCCCTGACCATACGCCGCAGATGGATTGTGCCGCTCCCTGGCACGCTGGCATGGCGTTTGCTCTTGGCTATTTCCGTTCCGCCCTGCAAAGGATGGAATCCAACTCATAATCGGGTGCAGCCTGAGGTTGGAATTTGAAGATCTCAGGCTGCTCTGGCATTCCGCAAGCTGGCCTATTGGAAATGGGCTGATCGAATCAAAGCACCATCAGTCATTACATCGCAGTTGGAGCGCCCGGTTGCACCAAACCCTCGATTTGATCGCCCAGCTTCTGCTCTGCCATCAATTGGGTTTCTGCGCCCGGGTCCGGCGACGGAGGCGGAACATCTCCGGCCGAGGTTCCGGTGTCAGGAGGTTGCGGCAACCCGCTGTCGCCGCCTTTTTCCGCCAAGGTTTGTAGCCCATCGTCAATATGCTGCCGGAACTGATTGTGCATCTCCTGGAGATCTTGTACGGAAACTGCCACCGTCTGGCCGGTGGCGCAGTTCCCCTGTTTGCTGCTGACGACATTCGCGGTGACGTTTTGGTTGGCGTCCGGGGCGTCGCCCAGTCGCATGACAACGTCTCCTCCGGTCAAAGTGCATTCCTGGCCACTAGGCAGTGCCGTATCGATATCGCTGGCCACAACAAAAACCCGCTGCGCCGGGTTCAGAGCATCGGGGACCTGTTGTTCCCCCGGTCTGATCTGAGGGGCAGTTTGAGGATTGGCCTCAGCCTGCTCCGCCTGAATCTCCTGTTGCACCTCGTAGGCGATGGCCTGTTTTACCTGGGGATTGATCGGTGTTTGAGGCGTTGCTCCCTGATCGCCTTCAGTCGGAGGTTGGCCGGGTCCGCCGCCAGCGGCTGGCTGGCCCGCCATGATGCTCGATTGATACCCCAACTGCAGATTGGCCGTAATCACATAGTCTGTGATCCAGAACGCCGGTGCGCGGTAGGTGGGATAGGGTGTGAAGTAACCACTGTTGGCAGCGGCCCCCGGGGCGCCCGTCCATCCCTGGGTATAGGTAACCGGAGCCGGCCACCGGTTGGCAGCCCAAGCGTAAAAGGCAGGGTGATAGTAGTGGCCGGGGACGTACGCATCGTAGCGCACGCCACGGTAATTGTACGACCGGTAGACCTGCGCATACGTGCGTCCTCCGGCCACATAAGTCCGCTGGTAATACAGCCGTCCACCGCGATTCTGGTAGGGCCGCTCCACATACCCTTGTTGAGGCCCCGTGCTGACGAACGTGCGGCCGTTGCGCTCAACCACAATCTTCCTGTTTCCATGGAGCCCCCGGTCAATGTTCATCCCATTGAGGTGGATGGAGGCAAGGCTGCCGTTGGGATGGTAGCCTAACTGACCCCTCACGCCATTGCTGAATTGGACGTTTTGAATGGAACGTCCTCCCGGACCGCGCACTGCGGGCCCAATCGGCGCAAAGGCTTGCGTCTTCGGTTGGACTCCGGGTTGAACACCCGGTCGTCCCCTGACCTGGGTGCCGGGTTGCACGCCTGCCTGGGTGCCCGGTCTCACACCCTGTTGTGTGCCGGGGCGCACCGCAGGTTGGACTGCGGGTCTTACCGCAGGCTGCTGTGCGGGGCGCAGGACGGTCCGCGGCAATTGCGGCGCAG
Organism: Acidobacteriota bacterium; assembly: GCA_003165315.1. Taxonomy (GTDB): domain Bacteria; phylum Acidobacteriota; class Terriglobia; order UBA7540; family UBA7540; genus Bog-366. The sequence continues at coordinate 307 of PLSX01000030.1, read as the reverse complement.
GTCGAACCACCGTGGGAGTTTGAACCGGGGCGCTTCTCCCTTGCAGAATGGGTGCGGGTGGTGTGGTCTTTTCCTGGACACCCCAGGCGAGCGCGGATGATGCGATCAGGACCCAAATTGCCGGCCACTTGGTAATGATCCGATTGCTGGGCATGGCGAACATCCTCCTTATGCTTCATTCGTCCGATTCAATTGTTTGCGACCGCCCTGGGATAACGGATTGGTTAGGGAATAGACTCAGCTTGGTATTATACATTGTACCGTCAAGTCTATCGCCGCCGGAACAGCAGCTTCGTAATCTGTGGAT
>PLSX01000185.1 GCA_003165315.1 Acidobacteriota bacterium | reverse complement strand
GATCTAACTTGATAAGCAGAAGAATTCTTTCTTTCACGGCTCGCTCCCCGCACGACTTATTGTCCGAAATTGGACAATTCGACTCCATGCGCTTGATAAATTGTCATGTGTTTTCCGCGCCGGTCCAGGCATGGTTGCAACCCTTGGGGAGGTTAAGTGGGATCCCACGTTCCGCCCCCACCCACCACCCGTCAAGGCTACACTAGAGCCTATCATTTGTCAAGAGAATTCGCGCCCGCGTTCCAGCCGCCGGGGCGGCAATTTAACAAAGCGGATCCAAAAATTCCTGGGACCATTCATACTTTTGACCATGCCGGCCGCTGGCCGTATGACATCTCGTGACCGTGAAGCATGAAGGGCTAAGCCTAAGGAACGGAAGGGCGGAGGTCGGAGTGCATTCGACATGGGGGGCAACCATGAAGCGGGTGGTGTACGAATACCGGCAAGCTCTCCTGATCTATTTATGACAGAATATAGGGATAATAAGTTCGGGGTTTTCGGTTCTAATGTCTGCGGCCCGGGCGTCCTGCTTTGGGATGGACGCAGCCTTCCCAAAGGCCGGAATTTGAGCTAGCCCGAAACGGTCAGAAATAGTCTCCGACCGGTCTCAGACTGATCTTTTTGTCAAACACTTGTTCGGCTCTATTTCCCCAGGGTCACGACGGCTACGGCCAAACCACCAAGGGTTACTTCATCGCTGCCAAGTTGGCCACTCGAGGGCGGGTGGAAGCCGGTCTGTTGGTCCACCAGATCCAGGCGGCCGCCAGAAGCGCCAGGAATCGATAATACAAATGAGCGGTCGCGCTTGTTCACCAGCAGGACCTTGTGCTTGCCATCGCGCGTAGTCACTCCCAGCGCGTAAACGTAGGGAGAATCGACGCTGGAATCCATCAGCTTGTCACCCGGCCTGAAGTTGTCATGCAAAAGTTTGAGCACCCAGTAGCGGGCATTGGGCTGCCCCGTCTCCCAATCCACCATGGAGACGGAAGGAAATTGCGTAGGATACCCAACAAGCTGCGATTCACCCGCGAATTCGATGCCCAATTTGGCCAGCTCGGCATAGACGTATGCGTACACAGCGCCGGAGAGATTCCAATAAGAATCGGGAATCACAATGGGTCCGCTCCGGTTGTCATCCGCGGCGATTGACCCCAGCTCGTCTGCATCCGTCTTGGTTTGGGGCGAAAGGCGCTGGCGGATGGATTCAATGTAACGAACCGTGTCCAGGAAATGATCCGCCTGATCGAAGAAAGTGTACTGTTGGATTTCCGGCATCTGGTCAGGTGAAGGAGACGCATAGAAGTGATAGGTAATCATGTCCAGGGGAATTCCCAGCTTGTGATGGGCATGGTTGAGGAAGTATTCAAAATAAGCGGGTTCCTGTGAGGGGCCGGCGAGGGCCAAGCCCGCGAACTTCATATGGGGAGCGATGCTACGGAGCGCCTGCACCACGGCATCATAACGTTCGGTGTATTGCTGCGGCGTGGGCCTATGCTCCAGGTCCGGTTCGTTGAAAACCTCCCAGTAGTCGATTTTGTAGTGATGGCCGGAGTTGTGTTGCACGCCAAATTCATCCTTGAAGCCACCCAGGGTGTACCAGCTCACAAGGCGCGTGTAATAGTCGGCCAGCTCCTTCATGCTGGGGTCGCGCAGATCATTCCCCTGCGTGTAATCCCACGTGCCCTGGTCAGGGTCGTGCGGGTAATTGACCTCACGGGGAGTCTTGAACATCCACTCGGGGATGGTGCTGAAATTCAGCATCACCGAATGCCCTGCTGTGGCTTGAATAAAGTCTTCCGTCATGGGATCAATCAGGGAAAAATCCCACGATGTCTTGCCGTCCCTGGGCGGTTCCAGCTCCGCCACCGCCAGCTTGGGGTATGGAAGCCAGGGAACGTAACGGACCATGTCGCAACCGAGATCATGGATGGCACTAAAGGCCGCATCGTGGATCGACGAGCCTCGACGCAGCGGTGGATTCACCACCACCTGAAACGTGGGCGTCATATTGGATACACGGGAAACCTTGCTCCAATCCACTGTCACTTTGGCGGGGTTTTCGGCGGCGTGAATTGAGCCGCAAACAACGAGGGTTAAAAGGGCAAGTAAGAACAGGACATTGGTAAATCTCGGCTTATTCATTGGATCACCTTTGAAAAGTTATTCGCGATTTGGCGGGGGAAGAAAATCATGGAACCCTGTTCATGCTGAAGAAGATCTCGCTGCGGTGGCAAGTGGCAAGGGATCAATACAGCCGGAGGTGATGCCGCGCGCAGGAATGCCGATGCCTCAAAACGGCGCTCATCATATATGAGGAGCGGGGTGACAGCAAGCCTTGCGATTTGAATTTGCAATTTAAATTGATGCGGTTGGGATAATGGCTCAATGAGCTTTTGAGTTGGAGGTGAGCGCTCCAAAGGGCGAATTCGCTGCCTTGCGTCAAGGGTGGGGATGTTTGCGGGGAGATTTCAAGGCAGGTTTAGGATGTTCATGCGGGGAGTGAGTCTTGTGATCCGTGCCGCGCCGGCGCTTTCCAGTGTCGTGTCTGGCGGGGGTATCAGGCGCGGGTGGCACGCCATCAGCGCGGCGGTCGCCCACCCTTCGATCCATGCGCTTCCGGCCTTCCTTGCGCCGGCTATGCTTTCGATTGTCACTCAAATTTGCTCCTTGCCGTCATGATGCACAGCACTCCACCATAGCACAGCGCCCCCATACGCCGCACCCAGGGCACACGATGTGGTGGTGTCATTTGGAATTGGACTTCTTTCCAGGCACCATTCATACCCGTAAAGGTGAATCCAAACCTTATGGCTGAAAACGAGGTTCACACAGAGGGCACAGAGATTGGCGCACGGAGAGGACGGAGAAAATCCGAAATCCTCCCTGTTCACTGTGGTGAATGGTTTACCCTCCGCGACCTCTGTGTGAAACGCCCTGAAACCTCCCGTTCGCGGCACATGTCCCCACTCCCCAAAATGGGCGAGCGCCGAAACCGGCTTGCACAATGAATCCAAATGGCATTACGCAGCAGACATGGTAAGAACGACGCGGTACTCCGCCTTCCCGCTGATCATTCGATCGTAAGCCTCGGGAGCGCGCTCCAGCGGATACTTTTCGATCATCGGCCGCACGCCGGAAAGCAAGGCGAAATTGAGAGTATCCTCAGAATCCGCGGAGGTGCCGGAAGCCCAGCCTTGAAGGCTCTTCTGTCCCCCAATAAGCTGAAGGGGGGTCACCTGAATCAAATCCATGCTCGCGCCCACCACCACCATCTTACCGTTTGTGCCCAGTCCATCGAATAGCTCGGTCATGGCTTTACCACTTGGAGCAGTGGCCAGAATGACGCGCGCCCCACCCAGCTTCTTTAATTCGTCCGCGGGGTTGGTGGCTTTGCTATCAATATAGATATGGGCGCCGAGCTTGCGTGCCAGGGCAGCATTGTCCGCGCCGCGGCTGACCGCCGCCACCTTATACCCAAACTTATTGGCGAACTGGATCCCCAGGTGGCCCAGCCCGCCCACACCTTGAATCGCCACCAAGTCGCCGGGCACCGCGCCACTGTGACGCAGCGCATTGAAGGTGGTGATACCCGCGCAAAGCAACGGGGCGGCGTCTTCCACGGTAATCCCTTCGGGCAACCGCGCCAGGGCATCGGCGGGAGCCACCATGTACTCCGCATATCCGCCGTCGAAGCTAATGCCGGCGATTGGAAGGTACAGGCAATCGATGAAATCACCCCGGCGGCAGGAGGGGCAATGGCCGCAGTGGCCGCCATACCATCCCACGCCCACGTGCTGACCTTTTTTCCAATCCGAAACGCCGGCCCCAAGCTCATCGACAATACCGGCAATTTCATGACCTGGGACGCGCGGGTATTGAATGCCCGGCCAAATACCTTCCTTGGTCAGCGCATCGCTGTGACAGATGCCACATGCCAGAACCCGAACCCGTACCGCGCCCGGACCGGGTTGCGGCACTTGGCGTTCAACCAATTCAATCGGCCCCCCTGGCCGACTCACTTGTGCCACCTTCATCATCTTTGCCATGAGAATCCTCCTGATAATGTGTTTGTTGGACTCAATCTCGTTCGCGTGCCGGAGCACCGTCAAACCGGAGCACTAAGCGTGGGCAGCCTTCAAAGAAGCCACAAGTCCATGCCCGGCCACTTCCCCCCGTCTACAGATTTATAGATGCATTCACCAGCAATTGTGGTTCGTTGTGGAATTAAATTGATGCGGGTTCACACGCATGGAACAACATTATGGGGGAAGAGCCCTTTTGAGGGATTGGCATGGCGAAGATCGCCAATCCCACATCAGGCCGGAGAAATCGCGATCAGCTCCAACCTTGCCGGTCAACCCTTTGCTGCTTTGGCGCAAAATGGTCGCCGAAAGCTTTCATGCGTTCGCGAGCTCTTTCGGTAAGCTTCCGGCCTTCGGGCACCGAATCAATCAGCTTTTCAAGGTTGACCGCGAACTCGGGCGCGAATGCCTCGCGGATGTGGGCCAGCCAAGGCTCGATTTTGGAGAAGACAACGATGTGCTCGTCATTGGTACTGATGAAGAGGTCCAAGCTAATCGCTCCACTGTTGACGAGTGCCGCGGCCATCTCCCAAAAGTGAACCACCGCCCGCAACGTGCCGCTGTGCTCGCTAAACATCGAAAGGTTAAAGTCCGAAATCGATTTCGGATTAAAATCGCGGAAGTACCAATCCCGCGCTTTGCGCATTGTGTCTTCCCTGAGCAGCTCGTACAGTTTCAGGATCAGAACGGCTTCGTCTTGTTTGGACATGGGGATGGATCCTCCATCTTGAGTTACGGCGCTCTGGGCGCACGCTGGCAAAGGTAATGTAGCAAACGCAAGCGCCAATCGTCCAGCCGGGCATTTTCAGCCAATTCCACTTTACCACGCGCGGTTCTGGTCCACGTCGAAATGCCAAAGCTTTGAAGTTTTTGGCTTGCTCCCTCCGGCGCATCTTGGGCCAATTCCAACGCGCCGGGAGGGCCAAAGAAGATAAATCTTAAGGGTAAGTGTGGCTTTGAAGCGGCGGGATATTCGATCTCGTTGGCGCCTCCACGGGGTCAACGGGACTATTGTGGTTTGGGATCGGTTGAGGGAGATCCGGGAGGCGGCAGTTCTGAGGGTGGCTTGCTGGAAGCGCTAACCGAAGCAAGTCGCGCGGGCGGCATCTCGGTGCCGGCAGGATAAACGATGATTTGGATGGCGCCCCAACCGGTTTCAGGGCTTGTGCCAGTCCTCTTCCCCATTCCCAGAGTTTTGAGCCGACGATCATCGAAACCAAAATTCTCCACAAGGTACTCCCGGACCACCAGGGCGCGGCCTTGCGTCAGGGTCAAGTCCTTCGCGGCATCGCCTTCCATGCTGGAATAAACTGCCACAACAGCTACGCCAAAGTCAGTGTCCGTTAGAAAATCGCCGGCAGCATCCAGTGACTTCTGGTTTTTCAGCCTGGCGGTGTCAACTTTATCAAAAAGTTGTTTTGCCTCGAACGTAAATGTTCGCTGAGGCGTCCCCTGGGGCAAGCTTACGATTTCATCCTTGGCCAGCTCCGCGGAATCTTCATAGCCGCGATTCTTGAAATACCCGCGTACGAAGAAGTTGTGCTTCAACGCTTCCATGTCCTCCTGGAAATCGGTGACGCCGGCCTGCGCATGATCCACCACATTGTTGATTCCGCCCATCGATTGGTTGAGGGCGAGATAGGTGGTCTTGTCGTTAATTAACGCTCCAATGGTTCCCTGTCCCTGATCGATTTTGGCGCTGATTGAGCTAAGGTTGGCGGTCGTCGCGGTAACGTTTTTGATGGCTTGCTGGCTGCTATCCAGCAGGTCATCCGATTTCTTAATCAGGTCTGACATAGCGATGGGAGGTTGGCTTGAGATGGTGTCGTCATTGCGCACATTGGCCGCCCCCGCTGTTCCAAAGGAAATCGCCATGTACTCATTGCCCAGCAGACCTTCGGTTTCGATGGAGGCCACAGAGTCTTGCTTGATGATGTCGTGAGTTCGGCTGTCAAGGTCCATCACCACGGTGATTTTATCGCCCGGCTGATGCGGCAAGTCGATACTGTGGACAGTTCCGCGTTGAACACCGCCCACTCGAACTCCGGCGCCATCTTCCAAACCCACGACATTGCGGAACTGCGCTTTGAGACGGTAGGTGGAGGTAAACAGATATTGCCGGCTGCCAATGATAAATATCCCCACCGCCAGAATCGTCAGCGAGGTGAAGATGAAAGCTCCCAAACGCCCTGTTCTTGACATAAGTGCTCCTAATTGTCCCGTCGCATGAACTCTGAGACGAATTTGTCGCCACTTTTCTCCAGATCGGCAAAGGCGCCTTCGATCACGATGTTTCCTTCGTGGAGCAGCGCCAGACGCCCGGCGATGGTCTTGGCGCTCTGCAAATCGTGCGTGACCACGATGGAGGCCATGGCGTGTTCCTTTTGCAGCTTGAGAATCAGCTCGTCAATCTCACCCGAGGTGATGGGATCCAGCCCTGCGGTAGGCTCATCCAGCAACAGGATATCGGGGTCAAGAGCCAGCGCGCGTGCCAATCCCACGCGCTTTTGCATTCCCCCGGAAATGTCGGAGGGCATCTTCTTCAGATCGTCTTCCATACCCACACTCTTCAGTAATTGCCCCACCAGATCATGCCGCTCGGACTCCGGGATGTTGGTATTGTGTTTCAACGGAAACGCCACGTTCTCTTCTACCGTTAGCGAATCGTAGAGTGCCGCCTGTTGGAACAAGAAACCCATCTTCCTGCGGATTTCGTTCAACCTGGCCGATTTGATTCCATTAATTTCCTGGCCATGGATACTCACTTCACCCGCGTCTGGTTTCTCAAGCCCGATGATGATCCTTAGCAATACACTCTTCCCCGTACCACTGCGGCCGAGCACGGCGAGCGTTTCGCCGCGGGCCACCGTCAGGTCAATCCCGTTTAGGACCACCTGGTCGCCAAAGGCCTTATGCAGGCCCCGAATCATCACCGGCGGTTCACCGTTCGTTTTCTCAAGTTGCTCTATCACAATGCGCTTACTTGCCCTTTCCATTACCCCGTTCATATTGCTCATCCCCTGTCATGAGGGAAAGAACATTACAATCAGTTTCACCATGACGACGTCAGCAAGGATGACGAACAGCGAAGACAAAACCACTGAATTCGTCGCTGTGCGCCCCACGCCTTCGGTACCTCCGCACGTTCGCATTCCCATGAAGCATGCCACCAGCCCGATAATCAGCCCGAAAACTGCGGTCTTGAAGGTTGGCGGGAGAAAGTCATTGAAGTTAAATGCATTGAACCCGTTGTGGATGAATTGCTGAAAAGTGATGGGATCCGTCAGGGTATCTGCCACCCATGCCATGACGACACCGCAGAAATCGGCTGCGAGAGTGAGGAGAGGCAGCACCAGGATGCAAGCCAGAATGCGGGTTGCAGCCAGCAATCGATGGGGGTTTACGGCCGAAACCTCGATGGCATCGATCTGCTCCGTTACCTTCATCGACCCCAACTCAGCGCCAATACCAGCCCCCACACGTCCGCAAACGATCAGTCCGGTAACGATGGGGCCAATTTCATGAATAATGGAGAAGACAACGGCGGCGGGAAGCAAAGATTTGGCGCCAAAGCGGACCAGGCTATCCCGTGTCTCAAGGGCGAGAATGGCTCCAATGGCCCCGCCTGCCATGGCCACGAGCGGAAATGATTTCGATCCGATCTCGTCGATTTGCCGGGCCAACTCTCGGAATTCATAAGGAGGAGTCACGGCCGCGCGGAGGACTTGCCAGGCAAAAGCGCCCAGTTCACCAAACCATTCGAAGAACCCACCCAATAACCCTGTGTTGGAATTCGTAGTAGAGGACATAATTGAAACCGACAACCCCGCCAGCTACTCCATGATCTACTCCCGCGCAAGAGCAGAACTTTTGGATCGCCTCTCTTTCGGCCTTGGCCTATTGCATGCCGTTAGCGGCTGGCCACGACTTGTTTCGGCGGCACTGCCTTCACATTGTGTTGGAGCCGGATGTAAGCTGCTGCGGCACGCACTCTCACTGCGTCCTTGTTGTCATCCAGCGGCGGGATCAATGCATCCCGGAATTGGGGGAAAGGATGAAGTGCGATTAAGTGTGCAGCCGCTGCTCGGACAGACCATTCCTTGTCTGTCAATGCTGCTTTCACCGCATCCGCCAGGCTTGGATCACGAGAAGCCCCGATCAGCAATAGAGAAGCGGCCCGGGCGGATGAATCCGGTGAAGACAAGATGCCCTGGGCTGAAGACAATCCGAATCCCAGTCCCGGCACGGGAGCGAAACCCGCTGCGCCGATGGCGATGGTAGTGAAAAGCTGCGTGGGAGTGTGCAGCAGGCGCAAAGCTCCTCGCTTCTCTTTGCTGAGGTAACCAGATGTGGCTTTAGATTCCTGGCTCACCACGTCCAAGAGGAATTGCACGCCGTCTGGATCATGGAGCTGGTAAAGCACCTTGGCGGCGGCAAAATCGACTTCGGGAACGGGGTCCTGCAGGGCTTTCTTGAGAAGAGGAAGCGTCCGGTTGTCCTTGAAATCTCCCAGGGTGACAACTACCGCAATCCGCACGGGAATGTCGTGGTCATCGAGCATCGGCGCTAGAGACGCAAGGGCGTTATCCCTTATCCCCACCAGGCTCAGGGCTTCAGCCGCGCCCTTTCGGCCGTCGGGGTTCCGGTCATGCGCTGCTTCATCCAAAATGCTTCGACATCTTTGGAGTGTATCGACAGGTTTGGTCTGTCCAAACGCCAGTCCCGTGCTTAACAACATTAATATCCAAATTCGCATTGTGACTGGCTCCTCTTAGCCAGACCCTTGTGTGCATGGAAATAGCTCAACCGAATCCTATGCCCAGTACGGTTTATAGCCATAGTAACCGTAGAGAGTCGTGCCAAGAGAAAGGTCGGCCATATCGGGCCAGTTGTTTTTGTCGAATCCCGGAGCCTTTTCCAAGAGTTCCTTGTCGGCATTGAGGATCAGTTGCCGTTTCACAGTGTCGACGGTGATGGCCTGCCAGGGAATGGCAAAAAGTTTGTCACCCAAGCCAAGAAACCCGCCAAACGAGAGGACTGCGTAGGCGACCCGCCCACGGTCCAGGTCAATCATGATTTCTTCCAGCTTGCCCAGGTCTTCGCCTTTGTAATTCACTACTTTGTCGCCCTTCAAGGAACTTCCTGAGAGCACGATCCCTAGTGTCTTTTGCCCTTGTATTGCCGGAACAGTCGCCATGATGTTTCTCCTTTCTATCTTCAAGTCGGAGGGGGAGTTGCGTCTTGTCAGCAACGTCTATAGCCGGCGGGTTGGTGTTCCCCACCCCCACGCCCCGTTAACCCATGAAGCATATCCCCCCACCCCCCACGCTGTCTGTTCAGAATCGACCAGCTGGCTGAGCAAACTTGCACATCATTGCGTCCTGTCCATGCATGGCAGGAATGCTCGCTGATGAAACCTGCGGTGGAATCGAGATACTGTCTCCAGGGCATGGAATGAGCATTTTTGACCAGGCGAGTGAGCCGTTCTGAACTGACAAGCACCCAGGCTGACGGTAAAAGAGGAGAGCGTCGCGCATCTGTAAGGGATCCGGAAGTCCCCAGGCCCCTGTTCCTGGCGTGCTACGGAGTCTCCGGCGGAGCGCAGACCGCAGCGACTTGTGCGTGAGCTGAAAATGCTCCGCGTCGGAAACTCTTATCGAAGGAGAATTATGAAAACGCTTAAACCAATGCTCATCATGCTTGCATTGCTCGTAGTGGGGGGCACGTTGGGCTGCTCAAGAGGATCCAAGCTATCGCCGGACGTTTCAGACAACATTCGTAAATCGCTCGATCAAGCAGGCCTCAAGGCTGTTTCAGTAAGCGAGGACCGTGACAAGGGTGTCGTGACCCTTAGCGGAAGCGTTGGCGCAGACGCGGACAAGGGGCAGGCTGAATCCATCGCTACTTCCCTCGCCTCAGGCCAGGTTGTTTCAAACCAGATTGCCGTGGTTCCCACCGGTAGCGAAAGTGCAGCAAAGGCTGTCAATGCAGATCTGGATGGGGGCATCGACAAGAACCTGGACGCGGCGCTGATCCTGGGCAAGCTCCACAAGGGTGTCAGCTACGATGTCAAGAGCGGCGTCGTGACGTTGACCGGCGAAGTCAGTTCCCAGGACAAGCGTACGCAGGTTGAGCAGGTGGCAACAGCCGTACCTAACGTCCAGCAGGTGGTAAACGAACTTCAGGTAAGAGATCAAAAAGCAAGCTCAGGACTCGCCCAGTAAGAGCCGGTAACGGCCAGTTGGGTGCATGCCCTGCGCCCCGAGCGGACTCGAGAAAGAGGCGCCATGTCATTTGGAATCTATGCTGCGGGATACGCGCTGGTCATCGTTGGGTTGGTCTATGGCGCCCATTTGCTGCATGTCCCTGCCCACTGGATCGTGGCGGGCGCCATCGTATTGCTGGGTTTGGGCATTCTTTCGGGGGTTAAAGCCACCCGCCAAAAGGACCCGTCATAAATGGGGGCAGATGTCCCTTGCCGGGTGGCCCCAAAGCAAAAATGAAACTCGTGTTAGAAGCATTCAACTAACGAAGAGGAGACTTACATGGGATTAATTTTGCTTATCGTCGTTCTGTTCCTGTTATTCGGTGGAGGCGGAGGCTATTACGGATATAGAAGGTGGGGTTCGGGTGGAGGGATCGGTATTGTGGGCATTGTCCTGATCGTCCTGGTGTGCCTGTACCTGTTTGGTGGGATGCGCATGACCGGTTGATGATGCCGGCGTATCTTCCGAACATGCATCCTTGGTTCTTAGTCCCTGACGGCGGTCCCCTATCCGCCGCCGGGGGGCTGAGCATAAGCATTGGGCCGGAGGCCTGCGCCAATTGCTCGTACCCATAGTATCTCGGTAAAAGGCGATGTTCTGATGCGGTTCGATTGCGAATACGCAAAACGACATCGGCCTCAATTCTCTCACCACCCACGCCATTTCAAGGTGGGCGAAGCACCACGGGACCGGCATCAAGAAGATCCTTCGCACGCTTTCGAACCGAATCAATCGAAACAGCAACCAATCACTTGGATCTACCAGAAAGAAGGTCATTCCATGTCCGAAAGACTTGTTGACGATAATGCAGCATTTTATTTGGTGGGAGGTGGAATCGCTTCACTCGCGGCTGCGGCCTTCCTGATCCGTGACGGAGACGTCCCGGGTCATCACATAACCGTCATAGAAGAATCAGCAGCTATCGGGGGGAGCCTTGACGCTGCAGGTACTCCTGAAACTGGCTACAGCATGCGTGGCGGTCGAATGCTGGAGAGCAAATACCTCTGCACCTTCGGTCTCTTCTCATCCATCCCGACTCTTGATGAAAGCAAGTCGGTGACGCAGGAGATCTTCGATTGGAACAAAACGATGAAGACATCCTCCAAATCGCGGCTCTTCCGTGATGGACACCGGGTGGACGCTCCCAAGTTCGGTCTCAGTGAAAAAGACATCCTAACTCTTGAGCGTCTGGAGCTGGAGCCGGAGGCAATGCTGGGGCGAAGCACTATTGCAGACCAGTTCGATGGGTCGTTCTTCGAAACTGACTTCTGGCTAATGTGGAGTACAACCTTTGCATTCCAACCCTGGCACAGCGCCGTTGAGTTTAAGCGCTATCTGGTGCGCTTCACGCACATGGTTTCGGGGTTCAACACGCTCAAGGGAATCATGCGAACTGTCTTCAACCAGTATGATTCCATGGTACGGCCCCTGCAAAAGTGGCTGGAGGCGCGAGGGGTGAATTTTCGCCTGAACACCCGCGTTACGGATCTTGTGTTCTCCCCCGACAAGGAAATCTTCACCATTGAGAGCATTGTTTGTGAAGGGAACGGCCACAAGGAGAGTATCAAAGTCGGCGCCAAAGATTTCGTGATCGTCACCCTGGGATCCATGGTTGAGGGTTCCAGTGTCGGCTCAATGGACCGGGTTCCCGTCCTGAAAGACAAATCCGACGGCGGTTCGTGGGCGCTTTGGGAGAAGATTGCCGCCAACCGGCCGGAATTCGGCCGTCCCGCCAATTTCTCCGATCATATTGAGCAATCGAAGTGGGCATCCTTCACAACAACCTTCCGCAATCCTACGTTTTTCCGCCTCGTCAGAGATCTCACCGGTAATGTTCCAGGCGAGGGCGGCTTGATTACCTTTCCGGAATCCAATTGGTTGGCCTCCATCGTTCTGCCGCATCAGCCTCACTTTATCGGGCAGCCTGGGACCGTCGAAGTCCTCTGGGGCTATGGCCTGTTCGTTGATAAACCCGGTAATTTCGCAACTAAACCGATGTCCGCTTGTACCGGCCGCGAGATCATGACGGAAATCATGGGGCATCTGCGCCTCGGGGCGCTCGCGGATAAAATTATGGAAAGCTGCACCTGCATCCCTTGCATGATGCCTTTCGTCACAAGTCAATTTCTGTGCCGGGCCAAAGGCGATCGGCCCCCGGTTGTCCCCGACTACTCGAGGAATCTCGCTTTCGTCGGACAATTTTGCGAGCTTCCGGAAGACGTCGTATTCACGGTGGAATATTCCATCCGTTCCGCGCAAAGGGCGGTTTACTCCTTGCTGGGGTTGACCCTCGCGCCACCACCTGTGTACAAGGGCCGTTACGATCCGCGGGTTCTTTTCAAGGCCTTCATAACCTTACATGGTATGAGCGCGAATGTTTAGAAAGTGTTCCTCCAGTGCCTTGCTATACATGGTCAATGTTGGACTAAAACATGGTCACTATTGACCAGACAGCCGACCTGGAGGCGCTTATTGTGACCATTGGGTGGACGACGAAATCCGATTCGCGGCACCTCGCAGTAATGATCATCGACGTGACGAAAACATAAGAACGAATCGGAATACTTCGCGCGATTTTCAAGTGTCAGCCACTACCGGCACATCACAGGCCACTCGTTACTTCCAAACACCGCAGGGGAGGTTCAAGAACATGAATAACATTGGACATGCCGCAGGGTTCTCAAAACCTCAATGGGCCGTGAAGATTTCATCTTCTCTTTCACTTTTGTCATTGGCCATCCTATTTGCGATTGGATGTCAGGCCGTGTCAGCCTATCAAGACGCGCCAGACCCGCCGCAGGCGCCACCGGGCGCGCCAGCTCCGCCTTACACTCAAGGGACTCCTGAACAGTTGCAGCAATTGGTTGCGCCCATTGCGCTCTATCCGGATTCACTGGTGGCGCAGATCCTCGCGGCGGCAACATTCCCGGAACAGGTGGTTCAGGCGGACCGATGGATGCAGGAGCATCAAGGTTTGCAGGGAGCCGCTTTGGGTCAAGCGGTGGACCAACAACCCTGGGACGCGAGCGTTAAGGCGCTCACCGCATTCCCTTCCGTATTGGGCAATATGGACAAAAACCTTGCTTGGACTTCCTCGTTGGGCGACGCGTATTACAACCAGCAGCAGGATGTGATGGATGCGGTGCAGGTTATGCGCCAGCGGGCACAAGGTGCCGGCGATCTGAAGTCCACTCCTCAACAAACTGTAACGGACCAAAACTCGCAGATTGCCATTCAGCCCGTCAACCCCGAGGTTGTTTACGTCCCCGCCTATGACCCTTGGACCGTTTACGGAGGACCCATCGATCCGTGGCCGGGTTGGTATCCGTATCCCGGAATTTGGTTTGGCGGCCCGTATCTCTCCTTTGGACCAGGCTTCGGAATTGGCTTCTTCGGGGGCTTTGGCTGGGGTTGGGGTCATTGGGGATTTAATTGGGGTGGCCGTTACGCCACTTATGGCGGCGGTAGATACTACTCCCGCAGCAACACATTTTATAACCGAGGCGGAAGTTTCAATCGCGGCGGAGGCGGACGCGAGGGAAGCTTCAATCGCGGCAACATCAACCGGGGCGGAGGCGCAGGCGGTGGAGGTTCTAACCGTCAGGGCGAAACGGCCCGCTCTTTTGACGGAAATCGGCAAGCAGCTCGCGGATACGCTGCCCCCAGAGGTCAAACCGGCACTCGCTCCGGAGCCTTTAGCAGTATCGAGAAGGGCGGGCAGACGAAAAGCTATTCTTCCCGCGGCAAGGCCAGCGTCAGTGGATCGCGTGGCGGCGGTGGTGGAGAGTCGCGCGGTGGTGGGGGTGGTGAATCGCACGGAGGCGGTGGCGGTGGTTCGCATGGCGGCGGTGGCGGCGGACGTCACTAATCAGCGTTCCGATACGCTGTTCATCGATTTCACAATTTGGAAATGGAGAGATGCCATATGCGACGAACGAAATTGAATTACGATAAATTGCTCAGAATTAATCCAATGATGTCGGTGGCGGGCGCCGTCCTATTGACGGCGGTCCTTTCCATCACTTCCATGGCGCAACAACTGCACCAGAAGACGTTTGCATCTCCGGAAGAGGCGAGCAACGCGCTGTTTACGGCAGCCGAAAGCAATGACGAAAAAGCCATGCTTGAGATCCTCGGACCGGACGGCAAGCAAATTGTCTCGTCGGGAGACGACGCTGAGGATGCTGTGAGCCGTGCCAATTTCGTAAAGAGATATCAGGAAATGCACCGCCTGGTGGGTGAACCGGATGGAGGCACCGTTCTGTATATCGGCGCGGAGAACTGGCCAACGCCTATTCCCCTCATGAACAGTGGCAAATTCTGGTATTTTGACACCCAGGCGGGTAAGAAGGAAATTCTGTACCGGCGAGTTGGACGGAATGAGCTTTCTGCCATAAATGTTTGCCAGGAGCTTGTTGCGGCCCAAAAGGAATATTACTCCACCCAGCACAATGAATATGCCCGGGCAGTCATCAGCAACGAAGGGCAGCACAATGGCCTTTTTTGGAAAGCCGCTGAAGGTGAAACTCCAAGCCCCATCGGGCCGCTGGTGGCCTCGGCAGTTGTCAGGGACATTGCCAGGAGCTCCAACGGCACGCCAACTCCTTTCCGCGGTTACTATTTCCTCCCGCTGGCGCATCAGGGGAAAGATGCCCCCGGAGGCAAGAAATCCTATGTCGTAAATGGTAAAATGACCGAGGGCTTTGCTTTCGTCGCTTATCCTGCCGAATATAGGTCGTCAGGCGTGATGACGTTCATCGTGAACCAGGACGGAGTGGTGTTTCAGAAGGATCTTGGCCCAAAGACTGAAGTGCTCGCCAAAACGATGAAAGAATACAATCCCAATTCCAGTTGGCAAAAGGCTGAAGATCAGCAGGAGGAGGCTGCCAGCGAGCAGAAGGCCCAGTAAAAGGAAATCCCGGGGCCGTATTCATTGCCTGATGGTGAGCCCGCCTGAAAAGAGGAATTCCACATGGAACTAGGAATGATCGGGCTGGGCCGGATGGGGACCAACATGGTGCGGCGCCTGATGAAGGCCGGCCATCAGTGCGTGGTTTACGACATTCACCCCGAGACTGCACAGGCACTGGCTAAAGATGGTGCAGTGGCAACGGCAACTCTTGAGGATTTCACCAGGAAACTGAAAACACCCCGCATCATTTGGCTGATGGTGCCTGCCGCTGTAGTGGACTCAACGCTTGTGGCACTCGTGCCTCGTTTGAGCCCTGACGACGTGGTCATTGATGGCGGAAATTCCTTTTACCACGATGACATTCGACGCGCTGCTGAATTGAAACCGAAGGGCATCCATTACGTGGACGTTGGCACCAGCGGCGGCGTATGGGGGGCAGAGCGCGGCTACTGCCTGATGATTGGTGGTGACGATAGTGTTGTCCGGCGCATCGACCCCATTTTCGCGGCGCTGGCCCCAAGTATCGAGGTGGCCCCCCGCACGCCCGGCCGGGAGAAGCTCGGGGGCACCGCCGAACACGGCCACTTGCACTGTGGTCCGAGCGGAGCCGGTCACTTCGTTAAGATGGTCCACAATGGCATCGAGTACGGCATCATGGCCTCTTACGCGGAGGGGCTGAATATCCTTCGCCATGCCAATGCCGGCAAGCAGCAAAGCGCAGTCGATGCCGAAACCACACCCTTACGCCATCCTGAACAATATCTATACGACCTGAATCTGGCGGATATCGCTGAGGTCTGGCGTCGCGGCAGTGTGATTGCCTCGTGGCTTCTGGACCTGGCCGCCAAAGCGCTATTGGATAACCCGAACCTGGAGAACTTTGCCGGCAGGGTGTCAGACTCGGGAGAGGGGCGCTGGACCATCGCGGCGGCTCTCGATGAGGCAGTTCCCGTCCCTGTCCTCAGTGCTGCCCTCTACGCACGCTTCAGCTCGCGTGGCCAGGACGACTTTGCCGACAAGATGTTGTCCGCCCTTCGCTACCAATTTGGCGGCCACAAGGAAAAACCTGAAACCAAAGGTGGGGGTGCTTGATGGCTGCCTCCCGTTCTGACGCATTGGTTCTTTTCGGCATAACGGGCGATCTCGCCCATAAAATGGTCATCCCCGCGCTCTACGCGATGGTCAAGCGAGGCACCCTCAAAGTCCCCATCATCGGCGTCGCCTTTCCCAAATGGAGTCTCGCGCAATTGCAAAAGCGTGTAACCGACAGCATTAAGCGGGCAGGCGGAATCGATAACCGACGTGCCCTTCGTGATCTTCTTTCCCTCCTCCGGTACGTGAGCGGGGATTATCAAAACCCGGCCACCTTCGCGACAATCAAGAAGGAACTGGGTGCGGCACGGCGCCCCGCATATTATTTGGCCATTCCGCCTTCGCTCTTCGAAACCGTGATCCAGGGATTGGGAACTGCGAACCTTGCCAGGAATGCGCGCGTGATTGTCGAAAAGCCATTCGGGCGCGATTTGGCCTCCGCGCGTGAGCTTAACCGCGTCGCTCACACCATCTTTCCGGAAGACTCGATCTTCCGCATCGATCACTNNGCAACTACGTGGCCAGCGTGCAGATTACAATGTCCGAGGATTTCGGCGTGGAAGGCCGCGGCGCCTTTTATGAATCGGCCGGGTGTCTGCGAGATGTGATTGAGAATCATCTCTTCCAGATGGTTGCGCTGCTTGCCATGGAACCACCGGCTGGTCGGGATTATGGCGCTGTGCAGACGGAGAAGGCTAAGGTGTTTCAAGCGATGCGCCCTCTAAAGGCCAACGACTTGGTGCGTGGCCAGTACGCNNCTGCGCTCCGGCAAATACCTGGCTGAAACTGCGACTGAGGTCCTGGCTGAGCTGAAACCCCCGCCGCAGAGGCTCTTTGCCGACTCCGCGCCCACGTCGAGCCGTGCCAACTACCTGCGCTTCCGGCTATCGCCCGGTGCCGCAATTGCCCTTGCCACCCGTGTGAAGGTCGCTGGAAAGGAGTTCATCGGGGACCAGCGAGAACTCCTCCTGTTGGAGGAAACAACCGGCGCGCAGTTACCCTATGAGCGGCTTTTGACCGACGCCATGGCTGGCGATGGGGCGCTTTTTACCCGTGAAATCGCCGTTGAGGCCGCATGGGCAGTGGTCGATCCCATCCTGAAAACCCACCCCCGGGTCCGCCCCTACAAACGCGGTGGGTGGGGTCCGAAAGAGGCTGACGCGCTCATTGCCCCGGATGGCAGTTGGCATAACCCCAGCCTTAAGGCGGTTTCAAGATAGAGCCCCTGAGCCCTCTCGATGACTCTCGAAATTGAGCGCCGATGCAGAGAGGGGTGCCATCGCGTTCCTGCGACGGGCACTGGATCCCTCCGGCATCCTGCCCACGCTTTGGAAGTTAGGAACCTGGGCAGGGTCTTTTCAAGACCGTGCCGTTCATTCCATCCGCTCCCGGTTCAGAACAGCCTGCTTGGGGAGACGGAGCGAAGCTCTGGAGTGCGCGCGATGCGAAATTCACACCAGCACCGGCAGGACTGATGAGACGTCCCGGTTACGCCTTACCTTGGCGAAAACGGTTCTTTGCTGCCTTGGCGGATCGGACCTGGTTTTTCGCATCCTTACTTGCAATGAACTGTTTAATTCTCCATGTTAAATTCTGAGCCTCTTTTACGGTTTCACCTTCCTTTGCGTTCAAGCGAGCAGTAATCTCTCGTCGTTCACCTGTGTTGGTCATGTTATAGGGTCTCTCATTCTGCCTTGGAAGGCCTGGGGGAGTCGATTTTATTACCCTCGCCCCCTTGGGGGAGAGGGTGGGCCACAACCCGTGCTTTCACCAGCGGGGGCGGGCCGGGTGAGGGGGTCCTACTCATTGTCAACTCTAATGTGGCAAACTACACGAGAGCGCACCCGAACTTTAATCCGTCGAAATCAAAATTATTCCCACCTTTCCAATTGCTCGATCTGCTTTCTGATGGACTCCACCCGATCATCCACTTCCTCGGCCGCAGCCTCCAGACTGGGCGCCAGTGTTCGCAGTTTCCGGGCGTGGTGCTCAAGCTGATTGCCATCATGTTTAAGGGCGTCGATCACAGCCTTCAATTCAACTTTCATGGACGTCTCACTCCTCTGATGGGTGTGCTTTCAGGCGCAATAGCGGTTCGGACAAACGCTGCTCTCCTGATACTACTCACCTGAGGATGGCAAGAACCCCCGGGCAAGTCTGTCCTGAATTGCTCACGGTCGCTGCCTCGCCTATTTTTGCAAATCAAGACACCCGGTGAGCAATAAGAGACAGCACTCGTTGCTGCGAGCCACCATACTGTGCGCGTGCTCGTTCTGCATCTCGCAAGAGATTGATGCACGCATGCCGCTACCCGTATGCCCGTCCGAGTCATTCGCACGGACAATGAACACCTGATAGAAGAGACGATTTGCCTCACTTGCGGCCTTGGTTGAACAAGTCGGAGTAGGAATCATGGTTGCCCATAACCCCCTCCACGGATCCGGACGAGCGGCTTTCCCGCATCCGGCTCTTGCCTTAGGT
>PLSX01000181.1 GCA_003165315.1 Acidobacteriota bacterium | reverse complement strand
AGAGTCAATTTCATGGGAACAATATCCTCAAGGGTACAGTTCAAGTCTGAGTTGTAGCGCCGGGACAAAGCCCCGCGCCACAGCTGCATTACCTCAGCTTGGTTAACCGCGTGGCCACATCGCTTTTAAACCGATCAATGAATCCCAAGATGAATTCGGTGGGGTCCAGCTTCTCGTTTTCCACGAGGGGTGCGAGGTCCACCGCGAAGCTCGCAGCTGTGGTTTGATCCACCGCGTGGGAAGCANNNAGCCAGTCGAGGTCGCGCCAGACCTCGCACCCGTAAACATGCGCTGGCCGTGCTTCTCGCGGAAGCTCGCGCAAGGCTTGAAGCGTGCGCAGCACGACGGAGACATGAGTATCATGCTTATCGGCAAGGTTATGCGTGTAGATCACTTGCGGGTGTGTTGCCTCAATAGCCTTCTCTAAGTCTTCCACCACAGGAAGGGTCTTGCTGTCTTTCACTTCCGCGCTGGTGTAATCCAGAAAGACATGGGCGGAGTATTCGCCCACCATGGCTGCTTTCTTCTGCTCCACGCGGCGCACCTTTTGCATCTCTTCGTCGGTATAGTTTGAGTAGATGCCGCTGCGCGCACTCCCGGCGCCGTTGGTGACGGTGGCGCCGGTAAAATGCCGGTCGTTGCGCCCAAAGCATTCCAGAACGCCATGAAAGGCCATGAACTCAATGTCATCCTGATGCGCGGCGATGGCCAGGTGAGTCGTGCGGGCGAGTGCCGCTTCGGCCGCCGACCCATCGGGAACATAAATTTCAGAAGAAGACTTGTGAAAATTCATATGTTAATCCTCCGATTCCAACCCTATGAGGGGCAGGCTTGCAGCCGCCACCGCCTGGCCCACGCGCCGAGTGGATTCATCCGGAAGGTACAATGCCACTGACGCCGCAAGTTCGGGGAACTCGGCTTGTAGCACTTCCCGGGCGCGCTTGAGGATGATATTGCCGCCGTCGCCGGAGGTGACGCGTCCCAAAATCAACACGTGTCTCAGTTCGTAGAAATCGGCGTAGTGGGCCACACCGTAACCCACGTAGGTGCCGATGGTATCAAAGATCAGGCGCGCACGCTCGTCTCCGCGCTGGAGAAGTTCCTGGACTGACTTAAGCTTTTTCGCCGGACCCATCGTAGCAACCAGTGGAATGCCCGCGAGCGGCGCGAGGCGAAACACCGCCTGCTGGGAAAAGTAATTTGCTCCCACGCCCTTGTCACCCGACCACTCATCAAGGGGAGCCTGCGGATCTAAATCCACCGGGCAAAAAGCCAGCTCATTCAGCCATGTCGTGAGTTCACCTTTGGGCGTCACATAACCGCCCGCCTCGCTGGAACCCAACGCCATGCCCAACACCGCTCCGTCATTGAGGGACATTGCCCCGGCAAGCGCCGTTACTTCGCCATCGTTGACGACGGCAAATGGAATTCCGCCCCAGGCTTTTTGTAAATCCTCAAAGAGATTGCGAATCTGGGTGTCAAACAATGGCGCAGGGACGGCGCGATAGAGTGAGCCCACACGCGGCCGGTTGTTGATGTAGACGCCTGCGGCGCTGCCCCCCACTGCGTCCACCCGCGGGAGGTGCTGCGCCGCAGTTTTTAGCGCCATGTTAATCTGGTCAAAGTGATAATGGGGGTCGGAGGCATTCCTCGGGTCCCAAATCACCTCCTCCGTGTAAACGGCCTCGCCGTTCATTACCGCGGCCACTTTCCGATCGCTCGCCCCCAGATCGAAGCCGATACGGCAGCCTTCCAGGTGTCCGCCCAGGCGCAATGTGCCCTCATGGCGGGCGGGGACGTTCTCCGCTTCGGTTATTTCCACTGTGAACGGCCGCTCATAGATGCCGGCCATGAACTCGCTATCGAACCTTCGCGGTCCGTCTTGCGAGTAGACCCGCCGGATATGCTCACCTACACTTGGCGGACCTCCCACAACGACGCGCCAACCGCCTCTTTGCCAAAGCAGCGTCTTCACCAGGCGCTCGGCATAGATGAGGTTCAAGTCTGCGGATACGGAACTTTCGTCCAGACATTGTGTGTGGAATACAGAAAACGATTGGTCACCGCGCTCGATTCCGATCACCAGCGGCACGGCGCGCCCTGAGTTTCTTACGAAATCGGAGAAATTGTGGTTGACCCTCACCAGTGGGGTAAAGGACGGATGCAGGGGAGGAGCTAATTTGGGTTTCGAAAGCCTTGAAAGTTCGCTGTTATCCAAATTTAACTCCGGAACTTAATCATAGGTAGCTATCTAGGTGGCTATGAAAATCTCACTGATGATGCTAGTGAGCTCATGGGGCAGAGTCAAGACGTCAATAAGTCATATCGTGAATTGGAAGAGGGGCGGTTCGCGGACCGCCCCTTCGTTGTGGATTCCCTACAACAGCTTCATGGCTTCCGGATCCCAACGGGCAGGCTGGCCGGTTTCGAAGCTCAAGTTGCTGAGCAAGGCGGCCCCAGCGGCACGGAATCCATAGACAGGGTCTTCCACCACGGGTTGGCGGCTACGAATGGCTTCAATCCAATTCTTGATGTGATGGTAGTGGTCGCTGTATCCCTCGGGGGCAACGTATCTTTCGTCCGCCATCAGGACCGGGCCGGTGGGGTGGGTGACGGGATATTTCTCCCGGTAAAGCTCGAGCATATGCTTCTGGATGGGCAGGGAAAATGGCTCGGTGCGAACGCCGGGCTGCGTCTCACGGGGGACGCGGCTGATTTTGACACCGTCGTCACCAATCGACATGGAACCTTCTGAACCCGTGAAAACCAATCCGACACTTTCGGATCCGCCATCGACGAAATTGGTGCGTACGCTCAGGTTGAATCCCTGGGCGTAATCATAGAGTGACATCATCACATCGGGCACATCGCGGCCGTCCTTCCAATAGCGAATCCCGCCGGTGGACTGGGCGCGAACCGGGCCCTTGGACCTGGTGATGTTATGTACGCCACTGAACAGGTGGACAAACAGATCGCCCGCCACACCGCTGCCGTAGGCCTTCCACTTGCGCCATTGGAAGAAATGTTCCGGGTTGAAGGGAATCTTGGGCGCCGTGCCAAGCCAGCGCTGCCAATCGCAGGTTTCGGGCGAAGCATCGTAGGGAACCGTGTACTCCCATGCGCCCTGGGCGGAATTCCGGTCGTACCAGACGTTCACCATGTTGAGCGTTCCAATGGCGCCCGCGGCCAGCAGTTCCTGCGCTTTCTTATCGACGATCGAACTCACGCGCTGGCTGCCCACCTGCATAATCCGGCCCGTCTTGCGCCAGGCGTCGATGATTTTGGGCCCATCGGAGTAAAGATGGATCATGGGCTTTTCGCAATAAACATCTTTGCCCGCGTTCATGGAATCAACCGCAGCCTGCATGTGCCAATGGTCCGGCGTGCCGATTACAACCGCGTCGATATCCCTGCGCGCCAGGATTTCGTTGTAATCGCGGGTGGCCAGAATATCGTTGCCCCACAATTCCTTGGCGTGCTCCAAACATCCGGTATAGCAGTCGGCCGCGGCCACCACCTTGACGCCCGGAATGGACGCTGCGATCTTGGTATCACTTTGGCCTTGCCCGCCCGCTCCAATCAGGGCGATCTGAATGTGGTCATTGGCACCGACGGCCTGGGCCGGCTCCGGCTGCGGGGTTGCCATCAAATGCGTTTGGGTCGATCCGGTAAAATAGGTCGCCACAGTGGCAATGCTCCCGCTCTTAAGAAACCCTCTTCGATCCATCCTTGTCATGAATTCCTCCTTTTCGAACGATTAACAGTTCCATTTGTGCGGCACCAGTGTACAATGCCTTTTGTAATGGACCTAATTGTCTAACTAGTGAGGTAAAGAATATGTTTCGACGCGTCTTACTGGTCATCTTTCTTGTGACATTTGTTGCTGGCGCGAATTCAATTATGGCCGCTGGGTGGAAACAGATCTTTAATGGAAAAGACCTGACGGGGTGGCAACACGTTGGGGACGGGGACTTTGTGATTGAGCAGGGAATGCTCAAGAGCGAAGGTGGGATGGGACTGCTGTGGTACACGCCGGAAAAGTTGGGCAACATAAAAATCCGAGTCGTTTACAAGCTAACGAAAAAGGACACCAATTCTGGAGTCTACGTCCGAATTCCAGAAAGACCCAGCGAACCCTGGATGCCGGTCAACAAAGGAAACGAAGTGCAAATTTACAACCCCGGCGACGATTACCACTGCACGGGGGTCATCTACTCATTCAGCAAGGCGCTGGCTCGTCCCTACAAACCCGTGGGGGAATGGAACACAATGGAGATTACGCTGGACGGCCCTCGTACCATGGTTTATCTGAATGGAGTCAAGACCACCGACTACGTGCAAGGTACGCCCGATCCGCCCAACCGGCACGACGGCGATCCCGCCAGCGGCGTGCGTCCGAACCTTGGTTACATTGGCCTGCAGAATCACAACGCAGATTCGGTGGTCTATTTCCGCGAAGTGGCCATAGAACCCCTGGCGGGTCACTAATTCCCTCGTCAGGTCAAGAGTGCGGGACGGTGGATAGCGGCGATCTTCCTGATGGTTGCCGGGCTTCCAAATTGCGGGCGACTGTTGGCCCCAGAGGAACGGGGCGCATTGAGCCAAAAGCGTAATTAGAAGCGTTCGGGTTGTCATTTCTTCTACAGGTCGATTTTCGAAGCTGCATCTTACCTCTGCGCAATCGCCTGCGCCATCACTTTTAGCAACCCGTCGAGCGAACGCGTGGTGGTTTCAACCTGGGTGAGGTGGGGGTCCCTGAATTCGCACTCCAGCGACATGGTGCCTTCATACCCATCACGCAATAGAGCCTGCAACTGTCCCCTTAGATCAATTTGGCCCTCATCGGGAAAGGTCTCCTTGCAATCCTTGAAATTCGGTCCGCATTGTGCCCCTTTCAAGTGCATGTTCCAGATGCGTTTGGGATCCAGATGTTTGTATCCATCGGGGTAGGAAACTTCTCCGAGCCAAAATCCATTACCGATATCATAGTTGGCGCCCACATTGGAGGGGAGAACGGCCAACATTTTAGACAGCTCCTGCACGGTGCCAACGTTGGTGGCGTCCTCATTTTCAATAGTTAGGCGGATGCCCGCGGATTTCGCCACTTCCGCAGCCTTATGCACCTCATCGCTAATGCGATTGAAAATTGCCGTGGGATCCGCTACGCGCCAAAAGGTGAAGATTCTTACCCTGTCGGTTCCCCAGGCGTGGGCGCGCTCAATCGCCCGCTGGAGCAAATCCATCTGCTGATCGTAGGGATAGACGGGGGTGCCTGCTCCCAAAGTCTTGGTGCCAGGCAGTGAGCATTTGAAAAGTGCGGTGTCAACCTGCGAACAACGAATCTGGTACTGATCCAGCAGATCCTTGATGCGCCGGATTTGTTCCAGGCTGGCTTCCGTGTTGTAGGTATTCCAGACCTTGCGAATTTCCACCCAGCGCACATTGTAGCTTTTCAGGATCTTCAGCGCGGCTTCGAAATCCTGCGAAAGGCCATCACTGATGACTCCCACCTTGAATTGCTTCGGGGCTAAGACCGCAGCGAAGGAAAAGCTTGCTGCGTTTTCCATTGCCCAGGCCGCGCTCGACAGGAGCCCAGCGGTCTTCAAAAATTTTCGACGGTTCATTTCCGAACTCCTTGGTCGCGTCACACAATGTCTTCCGTGTCGGGATCCCAATGCACGGGGACGCCTCGACGATAGGATGCAACGGCCATTTGGCAGGCCAGCGCGGTGCGATACCCGACTTCGAACGGGCAGTTGGGTTGCTTGCGGCTGCGGATGCAATCGAACCAGTTCTGCATGTGGATGTCGGTATTATCCACGTATTCAGGATTCTCAATCGGCTTGTCGGATGACCCTTCGCCGCTCGCCCGTCCCTGCGCAATGTAATAGACCTTGTTGGACTGAGTGTGCATGATCGTGCCCTTGGTTCCGAACAGGCAGCCCTGCTGTTCACCATAAAAGTCATTGGAAAAGGTCGAACTCCACGTCATGATCATTCGGTTCGGGAGCTTGAAGGAGACAGCCATGACATCGGGCATGTGCATCTTGGGGCTCATGTAGTTGCCGCCCATCATCGAGACAGTTTCGGGGACTTTCAGGTCCAGCAGCTGGTACCAGAAGCCGATCTGGTGGACCATGTTCTCAAACATGTTCCCGCCCGAATAGTCAAAATAGAAGCGCCAGTTCAGGTAACGGTCAGGGTCAAATGGATAGTGGCGCGCTTCGCCTTCGAAAAGCTCCCAATCGATGTGCTGGGCATCGCAGTCGGAGGGGACCACATTTCGGATCCAACCTCCGTACGGCGAATTGCGGAAGTGGTGTGTCTCAATCAGTGTCACCGTGCCCACCCGCTCAGGCGTGGCAAGTTCACGCACCTTGGCGTAACCAGGGCCGCTCTGCATCTGCATGCCGATCTGGACCACGCGGTCCGAACCTTCAAAGGCCCTCCGCATCCGACGGGCATGTTCAGGATTGAACGCCATGGTTTTTTCCTGATAAACATCTTTGCCTGCTTGAATAGCGGGGACAAAGCTCAAGGCGTGCTGGTGCTGCGGAGTGACGATGATGACAGCGTCGATGCTTTTATCGTCCAGGAGGCGGCGGAAGTCCTGAAAGATCTTGATCCCCGGGACGATGGCTTGCACTTCTTCCAGATGACGCGTGTAGACATCGGCCACGGCCACCGGTTCAACATTGGGGCACTTGATGGCCTCCTTGAAATCATACTTGCCGCGTGCGCCCGCCCCAATCAAGCCAATTCGAATCCGATCATTTGCACCCAGGACGCGGCGTGATGAGACCATTCCGGATACCGCCACGCTTGCAGTGGTACCGACTACACCTTGTATAAATTCGCGACGATTGGACATGATGAATCTCCCGAAAGCAGAGTTACCTCACTCGATCATTGTCGGGGGCAAGTGTGCCGGAATCCACGCCAACGGCATGCTTTCCTTCCCGAGCAGACATCCGGGGGAGGCGATGGCTTCCCCGGAGTATCCTACTTAATCGTAAGACCATCCTAAGGCCCGCAAGACCCGATGCGTTAGAGGAAAAGCAAACCTGCAGCACTTCGGCATACATATATGCATAGCTATATATGTCTGTCAAGGGCTAAATAAGCCTTTCTCTCTTTGCGTGCTCTAACCAGACCCCATCGATTAGTTGGCAAAGATTTGCCCGGTCCGGCCCAATCGGCTTGACAAACCTTCGCCACACATATATACACACCTAGGTATCTTGTCAAGGCTGCGTATCGAGCTATGCATAATGTTACCGGAGGGGAGGCCGTCAAGCCATTTAAGATGTAACCCGACTCAGGAGAAGGAATGAGGAGGGTTGATTTGGGACACGCAGCGAGGTGGGAATATTTCCGGGTAGTTTATGGACGC
>PLSX01000054.1 GCA_003165315.1 Acidobacteriota bacterium | reverse complement strand
CGGAGGGTTTTGAAATAGCTTCTACAGATTAACGCTTCTCTCCGAAACTCGCATTCCCATCCGTCGCGAGGTTAGCGCACGCTTCGTGCCTTTGCATACGAATAGAGGCTAAGGATTGACAGGAATACGGTGAACCCGCCGAAAAGGTAGAAATGGACGAGACCTTGCTCCGGATTATTGCGGTAGCCATTCCATTCGGAATAAGTTACCGACGCCCCCATTACCGTGAAGAACATAAAGGTGAGGGCAATGAGCAGGTGAAACAGCCGCTTGGCGGTAAGAAGCAGGCTATGAAGCAGATTCCCGGTTCGACTCAATTCCTCCATCCCTTTCCCGCGGACACTCGGCATTCCCGTTACGATATCGTAAGGAGAAACCGCAGCACAGTCAAATGGCAGATGCACCTTCCAACCCGGATTTAAGGCCCTCTCATCCGCACTAATAGCGGACTTGTCGCAGCTAAATTGGCTTTCATTTCATGCAGCTACGCACGGCGACTGGCTTTCACCTTGACGCCGACCAGCGGCAACCCTAGAATTAGCTTTGCGGGTCGGCCTCGACCTTTCAGGTGATCCTTGGAGCTAGACGATAATTTCAAACGCCTGATCAAAGAATTGGGCGACGCGATCAACGAATCCCTCTCTGAATCTGAGCGGATCGCCGAGGTCATGGCGCGTATCCGGAATGCCGGCTACGACCTCTTTCTGGTATTGGAAGTCACCATTGGTTTCAATAAACGTGGTGAGGTCAATGTTGTTCATCGCCAGCAGATCAACGCCGATGCTTTGTCTGATCCCGAATTCCGCCTCACTACGCAGGACACACAATTCCTGCGCGCTCTCAAAATCATCGTGGATGAGGACCTCGAATCCTAGTTCCTAAATTGAAGATCCACGTAAGGCCGAAGACTACTACAGCTATCTGAGAAATTCCCTAAATTTCATCCAACTCGCCTTTTCAACCTGAATCAGTTAAGTTAGAAAAACGAAAGCCCGGCGTACGCTCAGACCAAGAGGCTGGAAATCACAGTCATGGAAATTCTCAACCAACTTTTTGAGCAGCATTTCCACGCACCTGCCGTGCGTGTGCAGCCGGTGCAGGGCCAGCTTGGCGGCTCCGGGCGCAAGATCATCCGTCTTGCCAGCGAGGAATTCCGCGCCATCGGTATTTTGTACGACGAGCGCGAAGAGAACATCGCTTTTCTCGAATTCTCCAGGCATTTTCGCCGGCACGGATTGCCGGTGCCGGAAATTTACGCCGAGGATTTGGGCCGGGGCGCATATCTGGAAGAAGACCTGGGTGACACCACGCTCTTTGAGTTTCTCTCGGCGCATCGTAACAACCAGAATATTGCTCCCGGGGCAGTGGAAGCCTATCGCCAAGTTGTGGAAGTGCTGCCGCGCTTTCAGGTGGAAGCAGGGCGCGATTTGAACTACAAGGTCTGCTATCCGCGCGCCAGCTTCGACCGCCTCTCCATGGCCTGGGATTTGAATTATTTCAAATACTACTTTCTTCGCCTTGCCGGCATCCCCTTCAACGAACAGGCGCTGGAGGACGATTTCGCCCGCCTCACAAAGTTTCTGCTGGGCGCCGGCCGCAATTACTTTCTCTATCGGGATTTCCAATCACGCAANNCTCTATCGGGATTTCCAATCGCGCAATATCATGTGGCGCGACGGCCATCCCTATTTTGTGGATTACCAGGGTGGCCGCCGTGGTGCGCTGCAATACGATATCGCCTCGCTTCTGTATGACGGCAAGGCCGATCTGCCGCCAGAACTGCGCCAGCAATTGCTGGATCATTATCTCGACACGCTTACCGACTTCATCCCGCTTGATCGTGAAGAGTTTATGCGTCACTACTACGGGTACGTTTACGTGCGCATCATGCAGGCCTTGGGTGCTTATGGATTTCGAGGCTTCTACGAGCGCAAAGCTCACTTCCTGCAGAGCGTGCCGTACGCACTGAAGAATCTGCGCTGGCTGCTGCACCACGTCGAATTGCCGGTGGCGCTGCCGGCATTGACCGAGGCGTTTAAGAGCATGCTGGGCTCGGCGAAATTACAGGCCGTGGCTTCCAATTCGGAAAATCTCACTGTCCGCATCTTCAGCTTTTCCTTTCACCAGAGCCCGCCACAGGATGAAAGCGGCAACGGCGGCGGTTTTGTATTCGATGCCCGCAGCCTGCCCAATCCCGGCCGGGAAGAGCGCTTCAAACCGCTTACCGGCAAGGACGTGCCGGTAAGCGACTTCTTAAGACAACAGGAGAGCGTGCAACACTACCTGGCGAACGTTATTGCGCTGGTGGACTCAAGTGTTGCCACCTATCAGCGCCGCGGCTTCAAGAACCTCATGGTCTCATTCGGCTGCACTGGCGGCCAGCACCGCTCCGTCTATCTGGCAGAGCAACTGGCGAAGCACCTGCTTGACAGGGCCGGTGTGGACGTGGCACTGCACCATCTGGAGATGGAGAAACTGGGCAAATGAAGGCCATGATCCTGGCTGCCGGGCTCGGTACGCGCCTGCGGCCACTCACTGATGAACGCCCCAAGGCGCTGGTGGAGGTCGCCGGCCGAACGTTGCTGGAGATCACGCTTGCCAGCCTGCGCGCCATCGGAATTCGCGAGGTCATCATCAATGCCCACCACCTTGCCTGCATGGTTCTGGAGTATTTGAAAACGAATAAAAACTTTGGCATGCGCATTGAGGTTTCACAGGAAGATGTTTTGCTCGATACCGGGGGCGGGCTGAAAAAGGCCGCATGGTTCTTCCTCAATGATTCCAATCAATCCGGGGAGCCTTTTATTTTGCACAATGTCGATGTGGTCAGTACGATCGATCTCGTCCGCATGGTGCAATTTCACATCAATCATCAGTCGCTTGCCACCTTGGCGGTGAAGGACCGGCGCACTCAGCGGTATCTCCTGTTTGACGACCAAGACCAGCTATGCGGCCGCCAAAACGGACGCGAACAAGCGCCGGAATTTGTGCGTTCCCCATCTCCGGCGCAGGCGCTGGCATTTTCCGGCATTCATGTCATATCGCCGCGTCTACTGGCGATGATGACGGAGGAGGGCGCGTTCCCCATCATTGCTTCTTACCTGCGTCTCGCCGCCCAACAGGAGAAGATCCTCGCCTTTCGCTCCGATGAATACTATTGGCGCGATCTTGGCAAGCCGGAAGATTTGCGGCAGGTCGAGGTTGATTTGAAGCAAGAGGCTTTCCTGCCTCCACCCCTTGTCTGAATCAACCCGTCGACGCGTTACAAGCAGACCCCATCACTTTCCCGGCATAAAGTTCTGCAATGCCGTCACCTTCGCTGCCGTGGCGTCGGCGGCAACCTGATAGGGGACTTTGGCCTTGCGAAGATCGTTGCCGAACAGGCAGATATCGCCGCTCTTCTGCCCGCTGATCTTTAGAAACACGCCGGTCCCCTCTGCGGCCTTGGAGTTGCGAATCATGGCGTCGGAGACATTTTCAAACGCCACTGCTGGGAAATCCTTGTCGGGCCATGCCTGTCTGCCGGTGAAGCCATCCAGCTCAACTCCCTGAACGTTTTCCAGATCCAAGGCGCTTTGCCACTTGTCGAGCGCGGGCTTCTCCCACTCGACTTCAATCCCCTTCAGCCTGAGGTTCGTCGCGTTGGTGATCCTCATGGCATGGAGAGTGAAATCGTAGGGAGCAGTGGGATCGGTGGAGACGACCAGCTTGATATTCTCCAATGAGAGTCCGTCGATGGGGCTTTCCGGGTGGCCATCAATGTTTGAGGGCCCCGTGCAGTGGGCGATGACGTTGCGAATGGCGACGTTGCGAATGACGCCGGGAATGGGCTCACCCTTCGCCGCTGTTCCTGCCCATTCACTGCGGCGCTTCATGATGAAACTGATGGCCCCGCCCTGCAGGTGATACCACTCGAAGCGGCGGAGATTGATGGTGACGTTGGAGATCTGCAAGTCGCTTACAAAGCCGCCGTCGGTGACGCAGATCACGATGCCCTGGCTGCTGTCGGTGATCACGCAGTTGTCAATCACCACGTTCCGAACTCCTTTTTCATTGCCTTCGCTGCACTTGATGGCATTGGCGGAAGAGGAGAGCCGGCAGTTGGTGACCGTGATGTTTTCGCAGGGCCGCGCTGGCCCCCATGTGCTGATGGAAACAAAAATGATGCAGTCGTCGCCCGTCTCAATGGAGCTGTTCGCGATGCGCACGTCCTTGCAGCCGTCCATGTCAATGCCGTCGCACCAGATTGCCTCTTCCAGGCTGGTGTGAATGTAGACGCCATCCACCACCACGCGCTCGCAGGCATGCAGCAGGAACGTCCAGCTTTGCGAGTGGATGAATGCGAGGCCGGTGATGCGCACGTCCTTGCAGTTTCCCAGGCAGACCAGGTGGGGATAGACCTTGCGCATGGGGTAGCCTTCCGGAAAGGTGCGCAGCAGCGACTTGCCCGTGGACCTCATCGCGTCCTTCGCTGCGCGTATAAAGACGTCATCCATGTCATCCTCAAGGCGGATGAATTTGGCCTGGCCGTCCACCGTGCCGCGCCCTTCGATGGTAACGTTCTCAAGGCCTTCGCCATAGAAAACGGCGGATTGAAAGGGTGTGGGCGCCGCGCTGAAATCGGCGGGGTTATCGGAACCATAAAGCGTTGCCCCTGCCTCCACGTAGAACCGGATGTGGCTTCGCAGCTTCAGCATTCCCGAAGTGTATTCACCGGGGGGAACGTAGACTTCCCCGCCACCGGCGGCGGCACAGGCGTCAATCGCCTTCTGAATGGCCAGGCGCGCGTCATCAGCCTTCACGCCCGTGGCTCCGTAGTCCTTCACGTTGAAGATGGCGATGCCGGAGGCAAATAGCTTCGAGCCACAGCCAGAAATCACGAAAAGAAGAACGGCCAGAAAAATCCTGCGCGCCACTGATCGGGTCATTTTAGTCCTCCCACACTGGTGGATTTGCCTACAACCTTCTTTCGGCCGGCAAGAGCATACTGAGGCCGCTTGGGGAGTTCAAGGTGAAACTCGCCGTAGCGGCGGAGCAGATGAGGTGGACAAGTAGCGGCAACGGCAGCTCCGTGCCTATTCTGAACCGAGCCCGGCTGTCGTGTTTTTCCTTTATTTTAATCAGAATCGCGAGAGACTGAAAATAACTACTGTGTTTTCATCAACATCACTGGAGGGCAAGAATCACGCATTTCCCCACCATTTGTTTTCAACAACATCGCGAGACTCTCCTTCATTTTTTACCCCCGCGATTTCTTTCGCCACCGTTCCAGTCAATCGAACAACTTGTTTACTTTCAATAAGATGGAAGCTTGAGAAATTTTGCCGCTTCGCAGCTAACATCCTTATTATTCTGTTATATCGTGGGAGAACTCGCCTCCGTTGCTGCGGTGCATGGGGAGATGACGTGGAGATTCCACCCGGCAAAATCTGCAAGAAGGGTATGGGTGAATTCTGATGGGGAAGGGAGGCGGATTTCGCGGACATACAGGCACCCCAAGCTTGGAACAACCCTCCTGCATGTATTCCTACGCTACGTTGTCAAGAGAAAACGTCAGAAGTAGAGGCTATGGCTGTTCAGGCAAGCAGGTCGTGAGGTGGACCTTTAAGACTGGGAGGAAGGGGGCCAACTTGAAGCGGCTCCGGAAAGGCCAGAGTGCAAGGGATCAACACAAGCCGCCGGTCCAAAGGATTGGATCGTTGATGCCCGCCGCCTACTCCCAATTCCCTGCCCCCAGTTCCCACTCTACCGCGGCGTGATGCGCTCCAAGCCGTCGAGGTAGGGGCGCAACGCGATGGGGACAATGACGGAGCCGTCCGCCTGCTGGTAGTTCTCGATAATGGCCACCCAGGTGCGGCCCACGGCAAGGCCGCTGCCATTCAGAGTATGCAGCAGTTCCGTTTTGCCGGACTTGCCACGCCGGAAGCGCAGGTTGGCACGACGCGCCTGGAAGGCTTCGAAGTTTGAGCAGGAGGAGATTTCGCGATACTCGCCGGCGGAGGGCAGCCAAACCTCCAAATCGTAGGTCTTGGCGGAACTAAACCCCACATCGCCGGTGCAAAGTGTGATGACGCGGTAAGGCAGCTCCAGCCGCTGGAGAATTTCCTCCGCATCGTGGGTCAGACGTTCG
This sequence comes from Acidobacteriota bacterium, assembly GCA_003165315.1. GTDB lineage: Bacteria > Acidobacteriota > Terriglobia > UBA7540 > UBA7540 > Bog-366. The sequence continues at coordinate 7,780 of PLSX01000054.1, read as the reverse complement.
AGTTCGTCATAGGAGTTTTCCGGCAGCGTGAACTTGACCAGTTCCACCTTTTGGAATTGGTGCTGGCGGATAATGCCCCGCGTGTCCTTGCCATAAGAACCCGCTTCACTGCGGAAGCAGGCCGTCCAGGCACAATGCTTGACGGGAAGCTGCTCGAACTCCAGCACCTCATCGCGGTAGAGATTGGTAACGGGGACTTCCGCCGTGGGAATCAGCCAAAAATCGGTGCCTTCGATCTTGAACAGGTCGTCTTTGAACTTTGGTAACTGGCCGGTGCCGAAGAGACTGGCGGAATTTACCAGGAAGGGGGGGAGAATTTCCGTATAGCCATGCTCGCGCGTATGCATATCAAGCATGAAGTTGGCGAGAGCCCGCTCCAGTTTGGCGCCAATTCCCGCGTAAACCGCGAAGCGCGCGCCGGTGATCTTAGTGGCGCGTTCAAAATCCAGAATTCCCAGCGCTGGACCCAGATCCCAATGCGCCTGCGGGGCAAAATCAAAATGACGGGGCTGGCCCCAACGGCGAACTTCCTGATTGTCAGCGGAACTGCGACCGACCGGCACGCTCGAGTGTGGAACATTGGGCACAAGGCGCAGGACCTCGCGCAAACGCTCGTCGCAGGCCTTGGCTTGTTCATCCAATTCCTGAATCTCGACGCCCAATGCCTTCATATCCGCAATCAGGGCGGATGCATCCTGCTTCTGCTTCTTGAGCGTGGCGATTTCGTCAGAGGCCTTATTGCGCCGCGCTTTGCGGCCTTCCACTTCTCTCATCAGTCGTCTGCGCTCCTGATCGAGCGATTCAAAATCGCCCAGGATTTCAGTGAGCCCGCGCTCGCGCATTTTCGCTTTTACCAGCTCCAGATTGTCGCGGACAAAATTCAAGTCCAGCATTTCAGAGTGACGCTCCTTGGCTCGAACAGAGCCGCAATATTCGTGGTCAGAATCAGGCACAGCCAATCTAAACCACCCGAACAAACCTGTCAATCGGGCCGGGCGCATTTGAACCGGAAAGCAATTCCTAATGCGGAGGCATTAACTATAGGTAGAGGCTAGTGTTTGGAAAGGCTGAATTTATGCGGAAAGCTGGCAGGCCGGGGGCTACGTTGGGAGGTTGGGCCTATTGCTTCAATAATGTGCAAAACTAAGGAATGGAATTTGCGCTTTTGTCAACACTGATTTCATGAAGATGCCTGCTGATTGCCGCCAATATGTCCTTGTAACCAATTGAAACTAAACAGGTACGCGATTTGTTTATAGTGAGACCCGCATAAAACGAGGGTTTTGTGGAAGTTACATCGTGGGGTAAAGAGAGCGATTTTCCACAAAGATTTCCACAAGGAGCTTTCCCCTAGAATTAGCAATAACTTACCGCTCTCGCAGGGGCACAGGGGGGGTAGATTTCAATTTTTCACGAAGTGATTCGGGTACTATCGCTCTGACCAATACCCGGTCGTCCTTGTAATCGGTGGAGACGACTGTTCCTGACTGATGCAACAAGGCCAATTGCTTTCCGTCACTTGTGGACAATTCAAAATCTGCTTCCACCATGGGATCGGTGTCGAGGGCAAAGGCTATTTCTTGGCGAAGATTTTCCAAGCCCGCGCCGGTTCGGGCCGAGACGGTGACGCTGCGGTCTGCCATGGCGAGTTTGCGCCACTCTCCTGGCGCAAGCAGGTCCACTTTGTTCCAAACGTGCAAGCGCGGGGTGGATGCAACGCCCAGATCATCCAGCAAAGCTTCCACAGCGGCGTCTTGCGCCTGATATTCCGGGTCAGAAGCATCAGTGACGTGCAAAAGCAGCCGAGCTCCCTCCAATTCCTCCAGCGTCGCGCGGAAGGCCGCAACCAGATGCGGGGGAAGCTTGCGAATAAAGCCGACGGTATCGGAAAGCAAGGCCGTGCTGTGAGCGTCCAATGGCATGGAGCGGATTGTGGGATCGAGCGTGGCGAACATTCGCGAAGAAGTGACCACTCCGGAGGAAGTGAGGGCGTTGAACAGCGTGGACTTGCCGGCGTTGGTGTAACCCACCAAAGCCACGGTGTGCAGATTTTGGTCCCGCCGATGGGCACGATGCAGAGCGCGCTGAGATCGCACGTGCTGAATGCTCTCGGAAAGGTTCCGGATGCGGGTGCGGATGCGCCGACGGTCCATTTCCAACTTCTGTTCGCCAGGGCCGCGCGTGCCGATGCCTCCGCCCAGCCGCGAGAGCGCGGTTCCATGACCGGAAAGCCGGGGCAGCATATAGTTCAACTGTGCAAGCTCCACCTGGAGTTGGCCTTCTCGGCTGCGGGCTCGCCGGGCAAAGATGTCCAGAATGATTTGGGTGCGGTCGATGACCTTCAGTTCGATGATTTTTTCAAGATTGCGAAGCTGGGTGGGAGTAAGGTCGTGGTCAAAAATCACGAGGTCGGCGCCCGATGCCCGCGCCTCTGCGCGGACCTCCTGCACCTTGCCGCGTCCCAGCAGCGTGGCGGGATCGGGGTCGGACGAGCGTTGCAGCGCCGTTCCCACCACCTGAGCTCCGGCACTGGCGGTAAGTTCCTTCAATTCCCGCAGAGAATCATTCCCGTCCGCTATGCCGGTGGGCAAGGCGTCGCGACGTGTGGATTCCCAACCTGCCAGGAAAGCTTTCTCCAAAGCTTGCAAGTGTCGAATACTTCTATCCCTCCGAGGTTATGGGCACCACGGGCAGAGGTACAGCGCGAGGCAGCACTACCGTGGCAATTGCGTGTTTGAAAACCATCTGTTCCTGATGGTTGCTTTCCAGGATGAGGGAGTACTTATCAAAGCTGCGAATCCGCCCAGTCAACTTGACCCCACTCAAGAGATAGACCGTCAGCAGGAGTTTTTCCTTGCGGGCCGAATTCAAAAATCCATCCTGAATGTTCTGAGGTTGCTTATCCATATTTTTCTCCGTCTATTATATGAAGCAGTCTTTCAAAATTGGCCTGGCGTAAGAATCACAGTACCGAGGAAACAGAAGGCGGAGCAATTGCTCCTTCTCCGTTGGTGACTGCCGTCCGGCCGAGCGATTCTAATATGCGGCGTTGAATCAGCGGGTCGTCGCCGAACCCTTCGAACCAAGTGATGTCTTCTTCGCGCCGGAACCACGTCAACTGGCGCTTGGCATAATGCCGCGTGGCGATTTGGGTCGCGGCCACGGCATCGTTGTGGCTCAGAGTTCCTTCCAGAACTGCGCGCGCCTGCCGATAACCCAAGGCTCCTAAGGGTTTGATGCATGCAGCGTCAGAAAGGTGGAGTAGAACCTGGGTTTCTTCCATCAATCCGCTGGAAAACATGCTCTCCACCCTCTGGTTGATGCGGTCGTACAGCTGGGCGCGGGGTGGGTCCAAGCCCAGTTTTATGACCAGATATCCCTCCAAGGCGGCCCGGCCGGCAGCGTGCATCGACGAAATAGGCTGCCGGGCGAGGATGCAGACCTCCACAGCGCGAATCAACTTCTGGGTGTCGCGAGGTTGGATGCGCCCCGCCGCCACGGCGTCAAGGCGGGCCAATAGGCGATGCAGGGATTCCCGGCCGCGGCGATCCACCATTGCCCGCAATCGTTCCCTCAAAGCTTCGGATCGTCCAGGTCCGTCAAAAAGCCCCAGCAAGAGTGCGCGCAGGTAAAGCCCCGTTCCCCCCGCGAAAACGGGGAGCTTGCCGCGGAAATTCAAGTCATCCAGAACCTTTAAGGACTCACGCCGGTAATCTCCCGCCGTAAAGGCCTCCGCCGGTTCCAGGCAATCCAGCAGATGATGGGCAATGCCGCGTCGTTCCGCAGAAGGCAATTTCCCGGAGCCCACATCAAAGCCGCGATACAGCTGCACGGAATCATAGTTTACTACCTCGCCGTTCAGCCGTTCAGCCAGCATTATGGCTAGGACCGACTTGCCGGCGGCCGTAGGGCCCACGATGGCAATAAGGGGACGATTACTCACGGTTGGTTTTATCCGGCGAAGTGCGCCAACTCTTCGAACCATCGCTGCCGCTCCATACCCGAACACGGCACACTTGAACTTTCCATTCCAGGCCGAGGGGTATGGGAGCGCGGCCCCCGCGAAAAAATGGAATCAGGGCGTAGTGGTCAAATACCGCCGTTGCAATCACGCTTACCATTATTGCCTGCGGAATAATAAGCCGCTGCAAAATCTTAGCACATCCGGCAAGTCTTTTTAGCTATCTGGATGAGGAGCCCCCCAATCTTAACCAGCCCTTCACGAGACCCTCGAATTCCCTTAACGCGCAGGCGAGACCGTTGTTAAGAAGGAAAACTATGCACTACGTGCCCTATTTCACCGTCACGGCTAGCCTGCTTATGATCATCCGGATTTTCCTTTGGCAAGTGGTTTTGAGCGGGATGCCAGACAGGCTCCCGGAATTCTTATTTGACGTCATCAGCACAATCAAGACAGAGTCCAGTAATCTTCTTAAGCCATGGATCATAAATGCATTCATCCCAGCGATTGCAAATTGTGGCGAAGCAGCGGGTGATCCTGGTAGATCGTCACCCGCCACAAGCCCGGAGGGAACGCGGCGTGGGTAGCGTCGCGCTCCCCCCTCCGGCCAATCGAGAAGGTGATCTGACAAGTTGCGATAAAGGTTTGGTTCGATGTGCCAGCAACGTGCTTCCGCGGAAATCTGGGCACCTAGCGCACTTCGTTGAATGGAGTGGATATGAAGGAAAAAATCAGGGCACTTCTTGTTCAGGCTCGGCACGATCCGCTCGATGCTCTCCGTATGGCACTGGAAGAGCAGTCGATTGCGATTTTCACCGCCAGGAATTGCGCGGAAGCGGCCTTGGCACTGTGGTCAGATAGACCTCCCCATCTTGTGTTTACGGAGATTCAGCTTGCCGATGGTAACTGGTCGGATGTTCTGGCTCTGGCGGGAAAAGCTTCCGCACCGGTGAATGTTATTGTGGTGGCGCCGTTTGTGGATATTAGTTTCTATGTCCAGGCGATTGAGTGCGGCGCATTTGATTTCATTGTCCCTCCACTTTCTGATCCCGAACTTCTTCACGTGGTTCGCAACGCTGCGGAAAATGCCCTGAGTCGACGCCAGAAGCACGACGCGGTTTTTCCGGGATCCCTTTTGGCTGCCTCCTAGCCTGTTCACACCGAAGGTAACCTCGCTTTAGCCGAAGCTGACGATGGAACCCCTGTTGAAGAGCCACAGGCATTTAGAAGGCTACGTGTTTGCCTACAGGCAATCGATAAAGGGAGGAGAGCGGAGCGCAATCCATATGCGTCCCCCGCTCATTTGGGAGAGGTGTCAGTAGCGGACTTGTTGGAAAGGTGTTCCGGCACTCGCCCCAATCCTATGAGATTGTGGGCGGGCCTGCTCGCTTTCGAAAACTTTTTTCAAAGGGGCACCGTTTGCTTCCCGGTGGCTCGAGCCTTATGCGGTTGCAGTCCTGCCACGGGCTATCTCCGGCTCGCCAACCAGTTCTTCGAAGAGGGTCCGGTAATGAATCATTGCCTGCCGAAGATCCTCTGTAGAGGCTTGTCCGTGACCTTGAAGAACCGCGATATCGTGGGCCCGACGATAATTTTCGATCACCAGGGGATGGTCCACTGAAACATCTGCCGCCCGCTGCTCAAAATCTGATACCGGATAGCCCCGGGTTGACATGACATCGCGTAGAAGTTGGTCGGCTTCCGTTACCGCACCGCCTGGGCCGTCAACGAACCTTCCTTGCACGCTGCGCCACGAATCTGCGAAACGAGCTTTGTCGCCGGCGGCAAGCGGATGAAGGTGGAGTGCCTCAACACGATCCTGGCGTTTTTCCAGTCCGGCTTCCCCGTGACTCCGGCCACCCCCTGCCGCTAGGGCGCGGTCGTATTCACTGCCACCAAATTGAGCGCGCAACTTTGTTGTCCGGCGTTTGCGGAGAGCAAAGAATGCGGCGATGCCTGCAATCATAACTACTGCGATTGCGGAGATTAGGATAATCTGCTGTGTGCTCAATGCTGCCATGTTCATGACCTTCCTCCTGTCGAATCGAGACGCACTATTCTTATACCTTTGGCTTAATGCGGCGTCAGTTCCATTCGGCTCATGGCCTTGGTCTCAATTGCTCAACTCGATTGTTTAGGGTACGCAGGTTGTGTGGGATTGAGGGGAATTGCGTGCAGTTCGACAAGGATGAAGGCACAATGCCCTTCCCCATTCTGTGGGCGGAGTTCTCCTGGAAGATACGATTCTATGGGTGGACTTGGAAAACGAAGATCCCACCTTTTACTGAAAAGCGTGCTTGGGGCTGAATACGGCGGGCAGGTCCGCCCCACTTTCAGGGTCGGAAACAGCCGCCTCACCCTTCTCCAACCACTTGCGCGCCACGGCGCGAACGGCGTCAAGATTATCGCCACCCACGCCGATCAGGGAGTAGTAGACGCCGCGCTCCGCCTCCTCGTCGTTCAGGGGGAAGAAGTCCATGCCGTCGGGAGCGAAGTGGTTGGGGTATTTCTTCAAAGACTCCGCGTCCACAACGTGTCCCTGGCTGTTCAACCAGCCGATGGGCCAGTGGTCCCACGATCTTGAAACCCATCCCCACGCGCCGAAGCTGAATTCCTTGATGTTAGTGTAGTTATGGTTGTAGCCGGAGGCGTCACCGAAAACGCAGAAGCCGGAGCCGTCGGAAATCGGATAGACAAAGACCACACCGGAGGAGGACTGAAGGTCAGTCCATAAGCACCCGGTGCGGCGGAACGATGCGTCCAGAAAGGTGTGGGGCCGGCGCTTCCAGTAAACGTCATATCGCTTGTCAGAGAAGACGTCCAGAACCGCCAGCGCATGGCTCTCACCGGTGGCGGGGTCCTTCTCCAGAACGTCGTACCACATCTTTCCCACCGGGCTCAGGGCAATCAGCTCAATCGGTTCGCGGGCGTAACCGTGGCGCTGGCCGGGAATCAAGGTTTCGTAACTCTGGCGGCGGAGAATCAGGCCATTTGGGTAAGCATAAAAATCCTCGGTCCCGCGGAAGGCGGGCGTGCCATCGGTAACGTTCACGCCAAAGTAGGTCCACCGCACCCAAACGCGCTTGGGGCCGGCCTCCATAACGTCCACAAAGCTGTTCTTCTCCATCCTGCCGTATTGATTGAAGAGTTCTGCCCAGCCATCATTGCCTTCGAAAAACTGATAGCTGACCCCGGCGCCAGAGGGCATTTCAAACCACGGGCAATAGCTTGCTTCATGGGAGAAGACAAAGCGGTACTTAAAATCCTTCCAGTAAATGATGAAGGCCTTTTTGGGGTTCAAATCGGCATGCGGTGGGCTGGGAAAATCGCCTTTGTAATTGCCAAAAACATAGTCGGAGACTTCCGCCACGGATACTCCCTCGGTCTTCATTTTACCCATCTCCGCCATGGTCACAGGGCGAGGCTTGGTGAACACGGGGGAGGTGACTTCCTGCGCCCAAGCCCGATGGGCCGGCGCCACAAGGAACATGAACATTGCAATGATAATGACCTTCTTCACAGGAATTCCCCTTTGCCGAATGGAATAAGAATCTTACAGCCGGATCTGCCCTTGGGCGAAACAATATTGGGCTGGTACGACGCTAGTGTGGTGCGTTACATGGATTGCAATTTGTAGCGCCGACCTTCAGGTCGGCACGTTGGTTAGATTTTGTCTCGCCGCCTTTCAGGTCGGCAATTTTGACGCTTTGCGGCGATGCTGACCTAAAGTGTTTAATGCCAAGACATCGTTTACACTGGGTGCCAGGACATCCTTTACACTTCAGGTTTGGTTTTTCGGGCCTGGGGACTCGGAGGGAG
>PLSX01000179.1 GCA_003165315.1 Acidobacteriota bacterium | reverse complement strand
TACAGGGTTTTGAAATAGCTTCTAGAAACATCAATCCGGAGTGCGTCCTCCAGGCGGTCATTGATTGTCCGATTTCCTTTGTCGTTCTGCGGTCTATGCTTGGCTTCACGCCTCCAGAGTGGGCATACATAGCCGGTCAGCGGAAGGGGATTGAGATTCCGCAAGGGTACGCTCGCTCCATCGACCGGAAGATAAGACTTGAACCATTAAAACCTATGGGAGGGCTGGCGGTAAAATCAAACAGAATTATTGCCATGATTGGAACCGCATGCGACCTACTGAGCGAAGGAATTCCTGTTGTCAGCGCCGAGAAGGTTCATCGGTTAGATAAATGTGATACGAAAAACGGGCCAAGCAGTGTACAGGCGACAGCAGATCTTGGGGCTCCTTATCCTATGTTGCTCTATGAGCGTTTCCTTGGGCGACCGTTCGCCGGGCACCGTGACTCTGTGAGTGAACTTGTTGGCGATCCGCTGGAGTCAGGTATTGAAGACGTCCTAACGGCTGCTGGCATCAGCTTCAAGAAAACAAAGCGAGCGGAGAACCTTCCGGGATTTGAACAAACTCCCGATTTTATTGTCCCCAACCAGTTCAACGCGAAGGTAATCATCGAGGCCAACTTCACCGAGGATGACGGAACCGCCCGCGACAAGGTAACAAGAATTGAAAATCTTGTGACGCTCAGCCTGAAAGGGCAGCCAATAGGGCAGCCCAAGTACGAAGTAATTGCATGCATTGCGGGGCGTGGTTTTGGTGTGCGAAAGAACGATATGAAGAAGCTAATTCTCTCCACCAAGGGGAAGGTTTTCACCCCAAAAACTCTGGATCGCCTTGTCGATAACTCCAGCCTGTCCACGTTTCGCACGAAATAGCAAGCTGGCTGGCCGGCACGGAGTGAAACTCTGCAATACTGGTCAGCAATGCAGGAGAGCCGGAGACGTTCACCACGTTTCCCGGTTTTCCCTCGTACCAGCAATGATGAGCATCACCCCCGGAAAGCCGGAAATGAGGTGAACGTACCGGTTTACCAACGTCCCGGTTTACCATTCATGTTCCACCCTGCTCTTACGCGCTAAGATCCGCGAGCCCAAGTCGTTCCGCGATAAAGACCACTTCACTGTGACAGTTTACAAACTGTCACAGGGTTGGTGGCGGCTCCCGACCTACCTCGCTTAGTCTCAGGCATGAGGAGCCCAGGGTGGCTTCGGCAACCTTCTGGACCGAGCGTCCCATGCGAATGACAATGCTTTGCCTTCTTGTTTCAACGCTTGTTGCATCCCCTCCGGCTTCGCGGCACTTCAAATTCCCAATCTCAAACAGTTGATTGCGCGGCAATGAGGAAGGCTGCTGAGGTGTTTGCCTCGAAGCCAAATACCTTAGCGCTGCCGGCTTTTGGGCCGGGGATCGAGAATGAAAATCCCGGCTTAAATTAGTCATCGGAAGGTTGAAACCGGTTGTTCTGAGCGTCACCGAAACATGACATCTGGAAGCTTGCCCTCCGTTGGCGATCGGCGGAATCATGGTTGCCTCCGATTAAGGTGTTTGCTTTCAATAGGAACCGATATTTTGTCCGCACTTGTCCTTTGGCAATTTGAATGCCTTTAGAGTGGGCATATCAAAGGTGGCGGAAGTCAGCTACATAACGATATGGGGAGGGGAATCACTATGAAAAACCTTATGAAACGGCTTTGGCAAGAAGAGGAAGGCCAGGACCTTGTGGAATACGGCCTGCTTCTGGTCTTGATCGCCCTGGTGGCGGTTGTTTCGATTACTACCATCGGAAGCGGCGTAAAGGACATATTTAGTAACGCTGCATCAGTAACAACCAGTGCTTCCTCCTAAGCACACTTTGGCCCAGGGTGCCCGACAGTTGGCAATTTGAATGCCCCTAGACTCAGCATATCAAAGTAGCGGAGGTCCGCTGCAATGCCGCATGCGAAGAGGGGTTTCTATTAAGTTCTAAGCTGCCTATCGTGTTGGGCACCCTGAATAAGGTCATCAAGATTAAGGTTAAGACCTGGCACATTGTATTCACATACCCTCACGTGGCGATCGAGAGTGACCCAACCGTTCTGAAGCAATTGGAAGCGTTGATCCGTTCCAAATTGCCCGAAGCGGGGTACAAGCGCTGAGGCAGGCGCAGTTTGCCTTCCTCCGCGGCACTTCAGGGAAGCATGGCTGGAGCCATATTTCCTACTTTATGGTGCTTTTGGTGGGCATCAAGAATTGTGAACCAGACCTGACCGTGACTGAGCGCATCCGTAGGGTGCGTTTTATACGATCAGTTTTATGCAGATTTGGTAATGCCACTGTGAGTGATCAAGAACTGCGTGGTGCTTCGATGTTGGGCACCCAAGAGCTCGACCTTACTTGCCCTTGGTTTCGATGGAAAGTAACTCGACCTCAAAGATCAGCGTTGCGTTGGGTGCAATATCCGCCCCTGCGCCGCGATCGCCATAAGCGAGCTCAGATGGTATAAACAGTTGCCACTTTGACCCAACCGGCATGAGCTGGAGAGCTTCCGTCCATCCCTTTATAACTTGGCCAACCTGAAATGTTGCGGGTTGCCCACGCTTGTAAGAACTATCGAATTCCGTGTTGTCGAGCAGAGTGCCCCGGTAGTTGCAGACCACGGAGTCAGTTGCCGAGGGTTTCGGGCCGGAGCCTTCCTTTAGTATTTTGTATTGAAGTCCACTCGGTAGAGTGACCACACCCGCTTTGGTCTTGTTACTCGACAGAAAGGCTTCGCCTTCTTTCTTGTTGGTCTCCCCAGCCTGCTGCATTTTCGCCTCCTGGCGGTTGTGGACATCGCTCTGTAGGGCAGTCATGGTCGCCTTGATCTCGTCATCCGTCAGGAGCGGCTTGCTGCCAGCCAATGCGTCCTTTAAACCTCGCAGCAGGATGTTGGGGTCTACATCCACCAAATCCCGGTGAAGGTTTTTCCCGATATTCAGCCCAATGGCGTAGCTTGCCTTATCTCTCTGCGTTTTGAGAGCCAGGACGCTTGGGGGCCTTGTTGCAGGTACCGGGTGGGTCTTGGCGGCTGCGGCCGTCTGCCCCTGTGCAGATGAAGCAGGTTGAGGATGCGATGGCGCAGTCTGTTGTGCGATGCCTCTTTCACAGAGCATGACGCCAACTGCAATCAGAATAAGTGCCTTGGTGATTGGTTTTAGCATATAAGAATTATCACACTTGGAGAGCGAATCTGTAAATGCGGCATCTTTGATCTCGAAGGTGTCTGGTGGGGATTGCCATTCAGCAAACCGTGCTGCAGCAAGAGTACGACCTTGCTCAGCCCAATTTGACATCGTAACCGAGCCCGGCGCGCGTCCATCTGCGAGGGGTACACTGCGGAGTAGCGCCGAGGCAGGCGCAGTTTGCCTTCCTCCGCTGCACTTCCAATCGCAATCTCAACCTGTTCCTTGCGCGTTGATGAGAGACGACCGCTGAGGAACATGCTTCCCCAGCCTGCTGGCTGAGGGACGCTTGTAGGCTGACTGCGGTATAATGGCGGAAGCGGCGGAACCAAGAAGATTATTCCGGTCAAACTGCGGATCGAACCGCACCTTACATCAAATCATGCACGAGAAAGTGGTGGTGCGAGGTGAGTGGAGGATGGGTTTTGTTCTGTCCTGAGCCGGGGATTATTGGGGACGCGTACGCTTCGCTGCTGCATTGAGATGGGAGGCCCATGATGGTGAGGTCAACAAAGGTATTCATTCTGTGCGTGGCTGCCGTGGCGCAAGCATTGCTGATTGGCGGCCTGCTTCCACCCCAGGTGTTATCGGCGCAGACCGCGTCGGCGCAAGACCCCCGCGTCGCGTGCGCAGCCGACGTGCAGAAACTGTGCTCCAATGTGCCGCAAGGCGGGGGACGGATCATCGCCTGCCTGAAGCAGCACAAGGATGAAGTCTCGCAAGGCTGCAAGCAGGCCATCATCAGCACCATGCAGCGATCGGGAGGAGGCGGAGGTTCCACCGCCGGTCCCGCGCCGGCTTCAGCGGAGCAGCCTGAAACCGGCACTACGGTGAGCGCCCCGCCAGGTCCCGCCGTGCAGCCCGATACCGGCTCTACGGTAAAGTCCCCGTCAAGTCCCGCCGCGCAAAGGCAGAGCCATTCGTCCACCACCACTGCCTCTGGGGCAGCCCAGCGCTACTTCCTGATGAAGCAGGTGAAGATTATCGACCAGGGTCTGGGTCAGGGAAGGCCGGCGTACGACCTGATGATCCCGACGACATGGCAATTCAAAGGTTGGGTGAATATAAACGCCACCGATGGCGGATGTTTCGCCGATTGGTTCGCCGTCGTGGGGGACGCAAAAAGCTCCGACAATTCTGTTGAGATGCAGATCCTTCCCCAGTCCACCTGGCAATACATCGATGATCCCGCCGGGCAGCAACAGATGCAGATGCAAAACCGGAAGGACGCGCAGTTCGGGATGAAGCCGTGCCCGGTACGGGCGCCAATCCAGGCGGCGGACTTCCTGCGCCAGGACATGATCGCCAAGTACCGCAAGAGCGCGACGCTGGTTTCGGTTGAGGCCTTTCCGGAACTTGACCAGATCGTTCGGCACCGGTTGGGACTGCCCCCCACCGGAGTGGCCGGCGGTGGCGCGGGCGCAATTCGGACCAATGCCGCCCGCGCCCGGGTGACCTTCACCGACGAAAAAGGGCAACCCATGGAGGAATGGACGGCCGCCGCCATCGTTGTGCGCGCCTTCCCCGTGGGCGGCCACACCGCCTACGATTGGCACGCCGTCATGGTCATGAGTTTCCGCGCCCCCAAGGGCAAGCTCGACTCGAATGACCGGCTCTTTAAGCTGATGGCAAGCACCATTCGCCCTGAGCCGGAATGGCAGAAGTGGAGCAACGGGATTATCGCCGGTCTTTATCAAAAAAAGCAGGAGGAACTGGCGAAGCAGGCGGCGATGATCGCGGCATTTCGCCAGCACGTCGCCGACACCATTAACGGCGTCGTCGCGAACAGCGAGGCTGGCGCCAACCATGCTGTCTATGGCGAGAGTCAGATCCTCCGCGGCGTGCAGACGTTCCGCGATCCGTCCACGGGCTCCACGTTCGAGCTCAGCAACCAGTTCGACCACGCCTGGCTGAATGGGTCGAATGAGTACGTTATGAGCGATGACCCGACCTTCAATCCCAACGGCAATCTCACCGGCAACTGGTCAGAGTTGCAGGTGGTCCGCTAGCAGCCTTTGCCGGGGTGCGCCCCGCCCTGACGGAATGCTTGGACCTTGAACATCAGGTGCGAACAACCCGCCTCACTTGGCGGCAGGGTCGTCCGGGCGGATAGGTTTGCGCGGAATCATCTCATCGCACATGGCGGCGTCATAGACGAAGCCCGCCATGATCGTAGCCGCCTGCTTCAAGTCGTCGGGACGGATGTGCTCATAGGAATCCACGTTTGAGTGGTGGGTCAGGCCGTAGTCCAAGCCGTCCTGGACAAATTGAAAGCCGGGAATGCCCACTTCATCAAAGGAAATGTGGTCAGTTGAAAAAGTGTTGCGCATGGATATGGTGGTCATGCCCAAGTCGCGAAACGGTTCCATCCACTTTTCAAAGATGGGCCGCGCGGCAGCGTTTTCCTGCAAATAAATGCCGAGAATTCTGCCGGGTCCATTGTCAAGATTGAAATAGACGGAGACCAGTTTCTGCTCCGGCTTTATTTCCAGCGGACCTCCGGGTGGAATCAGCCACGGCGGCAGGTCCTTGTATTCCGGATCGGTGGAGGCCGGGCGCGAGCCGAAGTGTTCTTTCACATAACCCGCGGACCCATACAAGCCCTGTTCTTCTCCGGACCAGAGCGCGACACGAATGGTTCTGCGCGGCTGCACGCCAAGCTTTTCCAGCAGTCGAACTGCCTCCATCGCCGCAATCACGCCGGCGCCGTTATCCGTGGCGCCTTCGGACGCGTGCCAGGAATCCATGTGCCCGCCCAGCATCACCACCTGATCCTTCAGCTTGGGATCGACGCCGGGAATTTCGGCGATGGTGTTGTAACCCATGGGGTCATCGTCATAGAACCTGGTCTCAACATTCATTTCCACTTGCACCGGAACCTTGCGTTCCAGCAGGCGGGAAATGCGGCCAAAGTGTTCCACGGAAAGTGTAACGCGGGGGAAGGCGATGGTCTTGCCCTTTTCGAAGTCTCCGCCGGCTTGCAACTGGATTTCCCCATTTTCGCCAGGATCACGGCTGATATCCAGCAGCGCTGCCACGCGTTCCTCTGTGAAGAATTTGATCAGCTCGGCGCGGAACTTGTAGCGCTTTTCCATCTCGGGATCACGCTGGTGGGGTGGGCCGGAAGCCTGGTAGAGGGCGGTCTTGGAAAGGTCGGAACCGTCTGCACGGCCAAAGAAGGGCTTGTCGTCAGGCGGAGGCAGGCGGGCTTCGCCAAACAGAACAATCTTGCCGGATAATTTGCCGCGGTACTTATCCAAGTCGGCGGTGGTGGAGGCAACTACCCGCGTAACTTCGCCATGCAAGGGGCCGTCGGTGCCGGGCGTCCAGGCTTCGGGAAGCGCCAGGAATTGCTGGTAGTCGGGTGAGATCATGCGGACTTCGCAAAGCTGGTAGTCCCAGCCGCGCCCAAACGGTCCCCACGATTCCAGGTGCGCATTCGCCAGGCCCCACTTGGTGAACTGATCGCGCGTCCACTCATTCGCCTTTTTCATGCTGGGGGAGCCTGTCAGCCGCGCGCCGATATCGTCAGTGAGGTGGCTCATCAGGTCCATCACCTGGCTGTAGTCGTACTCCTCTTGCCGCAAGCGGGTGATGAATTCCAGGTTGGGAATTTGCGGCTTGGTTGAGGCGCTGGCAGCGTCAGGAGCTTCCTTGGCCTTCGCATCAGGCTTCTTGCCTGCGTGAAGGTCAGCGGCGAAAAAGGAAATTGTGACTATGGCCGCCGCCCAAACCATCCAGCTGAGATTTCGGGTTCGCATAAGAACAGTGTTCCTCCAATGAATAGGTTCCATCCCAAAGAGTATACAAGAGTAACGGCGGGGGCAAGGGTGGGGGCAGATATCCGCCGGGGACGTCGTTTGAGTTGTGCCTGTCAAGTGGAGACTTCGAAGCGGTCCAATAAATGGGGCGTAGGGGGCAGTTCGCCAACCGCCCCCGCCTCTCAATTTGCCTTATGCCGCCTTCTTGTCCTGCTTTAGGCTTTGAGCCTGGATTGCGGTGATGACCGCGGCCACAACAATGTCCTCCGGCTTGCAGCCGCGCGAGAGGTCGTTGGCGGCTTTCGCCAGCCCCTGCAAAATGGGACCGATGGCCTGGCAGCCACCGAAACGCTCAGCCAGCTTGTAGCCAATGTTGCCGGCGTTCAGGTCAGGGAAGATCAGCACGTTGGCGTGTCCGGCCACCGGCGACCCCGGTGACTTGCGCTCGCCAACTTCCGGAATCAGGGCGGCGTCGCCCTGCAGCTCACCATCCACGGCAAGCTCCGGCGCACGCTGTTTGACGATCCTGAGCGTTTCCCTGACCGCGTCGATCATGGGATGTTCAGCGCTTCCCTTGGTGGAGAAGGAGAGCAGTGCAACGCGCGGTTCCGCCTCCAGAAGCGCACGTGCATTGGCGGCCGTGGCGATGGCAATGTCCGCGAGCTGGGATGGCGTGGGTTGGGGAACGACTCCGCAATCCGCAAAGAGTGTCGCGCCGTCCACTCCCAGGTTCTTGCGCGGCGAAAGCATCAGGAAGAAGCTCGACACCAGTGAGACCCCGGGAGCCACGCCGATGCCCAGGAGGGCAGCGCGCACCGTATCCGCCGTGGTGTTCAGCGCCCCGCCCACGGAACCATCCGCATCGTTTGCGGAAACCATGAGTGCTGCATAGTTGCGCGGCAACTGTGCGGCTGCCAGTGCCTGCTCGGGCGTAAGACCTTTGGCCTTGCGGCGCTCGTAAAGTGAGTTCGCATACTGTTCCAATTTGGGGCTGGATGCGGGGTTGAAAAGCTGCGAATTCTCCAGCTTGATTCCCAACGAATGCAGCCGGGAATGGATCTTGTCGGTGTTCCCGAGCAGCGTCAATTGGCCTAGCTTGTCTTTTTCAATCAGGTGAGCGGCTTCCAGCGTGCGGTCCTCTTCACCCTCAAAAAGAACAATGTGTTGGGGAGACTTCCGGGCGCGTGCGCGTAGGTTCTCAAGTATTTCCATGAACTCCTCCGGTGATCGTAGCGGCAAAACTCGTGAAACGGTCGAAGGCACAGGGCAAATATACGACATATTGCCTCAATTTGCCCTCCTCAAACCAAGCTGCATCCCTTGCAATGCACGCTCGGTGCCAGAGGAGGCGCCAACCTTGGTGGTTTGACCGCGGGGGCGGAAGAGAAAGTCAAAAGGCAAAGGGCAAAAGGCAAAATCCGATGGTGAAACTCCGGCGATTGCCTGAATGGAAGAATTCGGACACATGTAGGGTCGTAGAGGCCATGCGGGCGGCTAAGAACAATCCCACTTACCGATTTTCATTAGAGTGCGGGTTCCAAACCTTTCCATTATGGGGCATACGGGCACCGCCTTTAGCCTTTTGTCCTTTGGCATTTGCCTTTTGAATTGCATTTGCAGTTTCCAGGCAGACAATGGCCTCACCTTGCTGCCAGCGGGAACGGAGCGAGCAGTAGTTGGGCTCGGTTCGTGTGGGCGAGATTCATGGTGCGCCACAGTTCCACTCCCCACCAGGCGAGCGCGGCCACCTCTATGAATCCCGTCGCTCCCACCAGCGGAAAAGCCTTGCGGGGGAAGAAGTCGGTCAGGATTTGCAGCACCACGCGTCCGGCGCAACCCACGTTCAGAAGAATAAAAGGTCCCCAGAGCGATCTGACGCGATTGGAATCCACGCCGGCCAGAATCGGCACCACGCGCGACGACACTCCCAAGATCATGAAGGTGACGAAGCCAACCGTATAGGCGTGGCGGTATGAACCCAGGAAAGCGTGAGAGAAACCCTGGTGTGTGAGCACACCGTAGATCAGGAAGAAGGGAAGCATGGCCATGGAGATCAGCAGCCATCCATAGGCGGCATGGATGAACTTCAGGCAGCGGTCCTTCTGTGAAGCTTTGGTAAAGACGCGAAGTTGCATCACCAGCAATACCGCCCATACGGCCATCAGAATGAACGCCAGCTCAAGCCCAATCGAGTAGTAGAGATTGCCGGTGGCGAAAAACAGCTCGTAGCTCGCGATGTCGAGAATCAATGCGCCGTTGATAAGCCAGAAGATCAGCCGCTGGCGGTCGTGGCGGGGCTTACCCAATCCATAGACCGCGGGCACAAAGCGCTGGCTGACTCCGGCGATGATCAACGCTCCGAAGCCAAGCAATTGGATGTCGCGCAGCGGGCCATCAATCAGCGCAATACGCATCACCACCTGGTCAACGCCCGCGGCCGTCACCTTGGCGAAAAAGAGCAGGTCACTCACAATCGCCTGGACGAAGAACCAGAAGAACGCGCCGAAGATGAACTTTTCATAAACCTGGTGCGGCTCTACGGATTGTTGCGCGGTTTTGAAAATGATGACGATAAACATAAAGATGGCGGCGAGCTCCGTGCCCGCAGCCAGAATTCCAAGCCCCACGCCCACCGGCATGGGTTGGAGTAACTCCGCACCCACGCGCGAGGCAATGCCGATCAGCATCAGGTAGAGCGTCATGTTGGCCAGTTCCGGTCGCCACAACGAAACGTATTTGAAGCGCGGGAACGATTGGTAGGCAAAGCCCATCACGAAAAGTCCCATCCACCCGAAAATCATGGCATGGGCGTGCGCCTGAATGGCGGGCACCAGACGAACTTGCAGAAATGTGCCGCCCAGTGCAATTTGCAGAAGATTGGTGGCGCCCCACAACGCGCCCACGGTAAGCACGATGACGATTGCTGCCTTGAAAAACCGGCGGTAGATGAAATCTCCCAGTGACTCATGGTAGACGTATTCTTCCTTGTGGGGGTTGAGTAATTCAATGTTCAACTCCCGCACCAACGCGTCTGCGTCAACATTGTGGACAGCGGCAAAAAAATCCAGCGGTTCCATGGGACCGTGCTCGCCACCACACCCTTTCAATCCGTGCCGATCAAAAATGCGCCGAGCCGTGGGGCAAGCGCCTACGATTTCTGCGACGCTCATAAATTTGGTAATTTCCGTCATGACGTTTCTCCATTCCAATCGCGATCATGCCTCACAGCTTTGGAAGCGCCGCCGCTCCCACCGCCGTGTTTAGTTCCGCTAGAATAGTATTCAAATCGAACCCATGCTTACCTGCGGCAAAGGCGACGGAATGGGTTCCTCCGCATTGCAAATTCAGGCCGTGGCTTCGGAAAACTTCCATGGTCTCCGGCCAGTTCCTGACGATTTCCCCCACCCTCATATCGGACGTGATGCTTGCCATGAATGCGTTTCCTCCCCTGTTAGGACGCTCATAGGATAATTGGCCAGGGAAACAGGGGCGATGACTTCTGTCACAGAGGGGGGCTAGAATCGAAGGTTGGGAGGACGGCGGTTAGAAATGCTGCTATCGCAATCCAAGCTTCCAGAGTTCTACAAGAGCTGGACTAGCCTTTCTTGAAAATTCCTTTGAGGCGGCCCATCAAACCCGACGGGTTTTCTTCCGCGCGCGGCATGGGGGCGAGGTAGGGGTTGTGGGGAGGGGCGGCTCGCTGCGGCTCCACCTGCGCTGCAGGCTGGGCTGGCGGGAGCGGTGCCGGGCTGGTATGTAGTCCCGTGGGACTTCCGGCTGGCGCAGATGCCGGAGCAACAGCCTTCGCGGGTCCGAGAATGGAAGCTAAAGGATCTTCGTTTAGCTGTGGAGGCGGCGGATCTGGGGCCGGGGGCTTGATGGGCACGGTTCCGGGGGGCGCCGCTTCTGCCACCGGGGCGCCGCAATGCTCACAGTAGTCCCCACCCAAATCCAGGGGTCCCTTGCAGAAGCGGCAAATGACTGCCCCGGGCTGGTGGCGGACCGGCCGCTCAAAAGATCTCTTTAAGGATTCATCGTCGATTTCCAAAGCATTGTCGCCGAGGCTGGGGCGTGGATTGGCGGCGAGAGGTTCGTACCGCGGAGACATGACCGGGGTGGGTGCGATCTTCAGATTGACCGTGGCTTGCGGCGAACGTGCTGGGCGAAATGGAGAAACGGGAGGCGTGGGAGGGACGCGCGCCTCCTGCATTTGCGGAGCAACTGCCTGGGCATCTGAAATCGTGGGCTCGGCCGATCTACGAACCGCCTCGGCAGAAGCAGCGGCCGCAAGGGAAGCGCCGCATTGAAGGCAGAAGCGCAATCCCTCAGGAAGACCCGACCGGCATTTTGGACATGTCATCATATCTTTGCCGCGAATCAAATGGGACTCTCAGCCAGTACCTCAATGCGCATATTATTACACCCCGCGCCAGTTCTCAAGCGAAGTTGGCTGCGCCCGTGCAAAAAGGTATTATTCGTAGTTGTGGCTCATCGAGTTGGCGTCTTGACGGGAGGCCTGCGTGAATTTGCATGAGGAGGAGTTTATTCGAGCGTTCATCATTCCTAGTAAACGAGATCGTTACCTCACCCTGTTTACTACCAAGAAGGGCCGGCGGAAGTTGACCATCACGCTGAATCACAACCATGAAATAGATACTCGGTTCCTGCACAAAATTCCTTCTCAGGATCATTCCGTTGACTCGATATTTCGTTCGTTGAAGCAGCGAGGTGCCCCAGCAAGTTGCTATGTGATCGCGTCCTGCGACCTCGACGGCCAACAAATGGATCTCGAGGACGCTCTGGCAGAGACTGTGGGTCAGGGAGTCGGTACAGTTATTTCCTGCATTCCGGGGAAGCTCGGCTACTTTGAGGCGGAGGATCCCGGAGAGCGGTATTTGATTTGGTAGACGGAAGTAGGCGAACTTGATGACACCCGCTGAGTTCGCACGAAAACTGAAATTGCGAGCCTGAGGATAACTGCGCCAGACGAGCCGCGTCTATAATCCCAGTGCTCCTTGAACTAAACTGACGCTTTTCGGAAGGCTATGGGTATGGAGCTAATTGATCATTTTCGCATGCTGGCACGTTACAACCGGATTGCCAATGAGCGACTTTGTGAGTGCTGTGCCCAACTGGACGATGCGGAGTATCGGCGGCAACGCGCGGGATCGTTGGGCAGCATTCACGGCTTGTTGAATCATATTCTGCTGGGCGATCGGATCTGGATGTCGAGGTTTAAGGGGAGTGGGCATTCCACCCCACCCCTGGTCACAGTCCTTTTCGATAACTTCGCTGAGCTGCGATCTGCACGCGAGAAGCAGGATGCCGAAATTGAGTCCTTTTTCGGCGAGTCGGAAGCGGGATTTCTTGAACGCGAATTATGCTATGTGAATAGCCAGAAGCGGGATTGCCGGGATGCGATGCCCATGGCCGTAAGCCATTTCTTTAATCACCAGACCCACCACCGCGGGCAGATTCACGTGATGTTAAGCCAAACTTCTGTGCCGCCTCCGTCCCTTGATCTTCATCGCATCATCAATACCCTAGCGGGTTAGAAATTTTCCAGGATGTCGGTAACCAGGGTGCGGGCGAGGTCGCGGGAAAGGCGGTCGAGTGCCGGCTTATCCTCTTCAAACAAGGCGGAGGGAGTTTCACTTACCTGGTACTCTTCGCGAAAAATATAACTGCTGTTGGAAAACAGAAGCTTATGGGAGTGAACGTCTTCCAGCTTCACATCAGTAGTGGCGGTCACCTGCAAGGATGTGGCGAGGCCTGTGTTGACGTCGAAGGTGATGGCGCGGGCGCGAACTTCCTTAACGGTTCCCTTCAGCACCGCGTCTGCATCATCGGGGTTGGCAACGATGCGGTAATGCGTACGCTCCAGAAACTCGCGCGTAACGGCGGCCGTGAGTTGTTGTTCAATGTGGAAAGTGGATGAGAGGTTTTTGAACGGCGGCACGGCAATGGTCTTCACGTCAGGAGTGATCCGCGTCGCCTGGCCCGCCACGTGGTAACCACAGGAGGCGGAAGATAGTAGTGAGCAGGCAGTAAGCAGCAGGCAGTAGGCCCTGGATGCGGATCGCCTGGAAAACGATCCAGCAAGGCGCGAATTCCAAATCTTGTGGTTCGTCTTTTTGGCCTTCTTTGTCTCTTCCATCTGTGCAATCTGAATAATCTGTGGATAAGTCCATCAGGCGCGGGCTTGTTCCCGCAGGCTGGCGGCGAGTTCCACCGCGTTCGTTGCCGCCAGGTGGAGATTGTCGGCCACAGCCCAGAGCCACAATCCGTTGGGATGCTCGGCGTCGTGGGAAATGCTGTCCACCAGAATATCGCTTGAACCGGTCACTTCCACCGGGGTGGGAGCGTCGAGGTTGGCCTTTCGAACTTTGATGCGTTCGCCGGTGAGCGCGGCCGTGGCGGCTTCGGTGGTCACCCGCTCCGCCGTTTCAACATAGAGAGAAACTGCCACTGAGTAAAAGGTTGGCACGGTCAGCAGCCGCAGCGAGGGAACGGGGACGCGTCCCCCCAGGTAGTGGTGCAACTGCCGGTGCAGACGAGTCTCAAGGGTCGTCATCTCACCCTTTCCCGATTTCCCCAGGCGCGAAAGAAGGTTGAAAGCGAGTTGCGCGCCAAATATCTCCTCCGGAACACTCTGGAAGCTCAGGATGTTTACCGTCTGCCGCTGAAGTTCTTCCACCCCGCGCGAACCTGATTCCGAAGCAGAGCAGAAAACCTGTGCCACGGCAGACTTGAGCGGGAAGCGGGCGGCGAGACGCAGCATCAGGCTGCTGATCGCGATCACGGCGGGGTGCGCGGAAATGTGAATATGGGCGGCATCGGTGTGCAGTCCCGCGATGGGAAAGCGGTGGTCAAGGAAAGGTATTCCCACCCGATCATCGGCCCCGAAGGCCGGGCCGGGATAATCACCCGCCGCGTCCACCACGAGTCCATCACCTACCAGATCAATCACCAGGCTGCGCGCGGCGTTGCCTTTCTGGTGCCATGATTTTAAGAAACTAGGTAACTCTTTCAAGCGGGCGGCGAGGAAGGTGAAGTCCAGTTCCGCCTCGTTGATTTGGCCGTCGTCCACGACGGCTGCGGAAGCGTGGCTTAAGTCAATGATGGGAAGCTCAGGCTCGCCATCCTCGGCTTCGAAAGTTAGTAATCGGGAGACGGGGAATTTCCCCTGCTCCAAAATGGACATTAACTCCTTGCCCAGTAGGGACGAAGCACCAACCACTGCGATTCGGTATCCTTCCTTACCCGGCTTCATGCAGCGTGGACCTCTTCTGGGGCAGGAGGAGTGGGGCGAATCTTGGATGTGATCTTTAGAACGATGCCGGAAATCGTGTAGGTGAGGGCGATGATCAGCAGGACGGGCTCGGAGTACGTGAAAATGCCAACAATAACCAGGCCGATGACAACAATGCCAAGGTACGACCGGCGCTTGCGAAGGTCGAGAACTTTGAAGCTGTAGTAGCGCATGCGGCTGACCATAAGGAAACCCAGAATGCCTATCGTCGCCAGCCAGACTACGGAAATCTGCCATGAAGTCAGAGGTGTTTTGTAAAAATGGACGATGGCAGCAACGAATCCCGCGCCTGCCGGAATGGGCATGCCCACGAAGAATCGACGGTCGCCGGTGGGCTTAACCGTGTCAACATTGAAGCGAGCCAGACGCGCCGCACCACAGATGACGTACCCAAAGGTGAGAATCCAGGCAATGTCGGGGATGTGCTGGACGAAGGGTGATCCGGAAAGCTCTCCCAAGGCGCGGATGCCCCAAACATAAGCAAGTGCCGCCGGCGCCACACCGAAGGCGACGATATCGGCCAGCGAATCAAGCTCGCGTCCGAAGGCGGAGGCGGTGTTGGTCATGCGGGCGATGCGGCCATCGAAACCATCGAACACAATGGCCCAGCCCAGCGCTCTTGAGGCATTATCAAATGCCTCTGCGGCCATCTTTGCCAAATCCGCCGCTTTGCCTGCCACGGTTGCGGCGCTTGCGGCAGCCAGAAACTGCCCGGCACGCTGGGTGGAAAGCAGGGCATAATAACCGCAGACCAGCGTTCCGACGGTAAAGAGACTCGGCAAAATATAGATGCCCCGGCGGATGCCG
>PLSX01000130.1 GCA_003165315.1 Acidobacteriota bacterium | reverse complement strand
GTGTCCTGGCGCAAATCGAGCGTATTCTCGTAGCCAGTCGTCAACATGTGCCAGTCAGCGACGAAGTGAAAGCTGTCGTATTCATCTTGCAACTTCACCCAGTTCTGGAGAGCGCCCACCAGATTGCCGAGGTGGAGTCTGCCCGTGGGCCGCATCCCACTGAGAATGCGCGGGCGTTGAGGAGTTTCGAGATTTGTCATTCGCCGGGATAATCCTTCGCACGTTTTGCCAGACCCCAAGAGGGCCTGACCCTGCGTGTGCTTTCGAAAATTCGCTAATCTCTCATCGTAACATAGCCGGTGGGAATCGTGAAGGCGGGGCGGACAGCGAAGAATTGCTCAGTCGGCCGGATCGGCATCGCCTGAGGGTTGAAATCGATGGAAGCGAACCTGGCACGCAGAGATCGCGGCAATGGTAGAGACCCCATGGATCAGCTCACTTTGAGCCCCGCAATTTGGGCCACAATGTGTGTGGCGGGATTCGCAGAAATCCTCAAAAACTCATTTAGAATCAACCAGTAAAACCGAAAACATAGTAACTGCTTTGTTCTCATCAACTAATGAGGAGCACTTTTTCTGGCCCTTTATTTTCAACAAACTATGAGGAGCAACCTTCATTTTTAACATCTCTTTGTGTTGGTTGATTTCGAGGCCGATCTGGCGGTTTCTTGAGGGCTTTCACGGGGATGACGATGCTGCGCCCGGCCTTCATAGCAACTCTAGCCTATACCTTTTGGCTCAACAAATCAAGAGGACAATATGTCCGTTGAGGCCCGGGCATGCTCGGGAATACACGGGCATTTGCGGACTATCCACAATGCGATTGGGTGGGCACAGGGTTAAGGATAGAATGGGCCAATATCAACCTTTGGAGGAGCGCCCCGATGGCTTGGATCAAAGTGGTGGAACCCGAGGACGCAACCGGACTGCTGAAGCAGGAGTACGACGCGGCGCTGAAGCGGGCGGGAAAAGTCTTCAACATCCTCAAAGTGCAGAGCCTCAATCCGCCAGCACTGAAAGCTTCCATGGAGATGTACCGCGCCACCATGTTCGGCCCTTCAGGCCTTTCGCGGGCAGAGCGCGAGATGCTGGCCACAGTGGTCTCATGGGCCAACCGGTGTTTCTATTGAACCGAAGCTCACGGGGAGGATCTCCGTGTCGAATCACAGGACGAGAAACTGGCGGAACACATCAAGCATGACTACAACCGCGCCCGGCTGAATCCGCGGCAGAAGGCGTTGTGCCGTTTCGCGGAGATGGTGACGAGCGCCCCCGGGGCCTTGAGCGTGCGGCACCTTGATCCGCTGCGCGAGCACGGATTGAGCGACCGCGACATCCTGGATGCGGTTGAAGTGATCTCCTATTTCAACTACATCAATCGCATCGCCGACGCGCTCGGCATCGACCCGGAACCGAAAATGCAGGCAGCGCACGAAAAATGGACAGCGGACTCCGTGGAAGAATGACGTGCGGAGGAGATGTCAGGTATAAGGTGAAAGGTCTTAGGGTTTTATTGGCACGTGACACTTAGCACCTTTTTGCTCTGCGCCTCCGTGGCACTGCGATAAAGATTGCGGTCACGCGCCTTGGGAGCCGAAAGAAAGCCCCATGTCATGCGCCACGCTTTGAATGTGGTGGCGTCCTTCGTCAAACTCCTCAGCGGTTTTCAAGTGCTCCAGCATCAACGGAACGTCCGTAGAAAGCCCCGCCAGACCCCGCAAATAGGCGCGATAATCGATGTCGCCTCGGCCGGGAATGACTTCACGCATACAGACCTGGACATAATCCTCCCATGCCAAATCCTTGGCGTGGCAGGAGACGATCCAAGGCCCCAACATCCGGAAGCACTCATCGATGACGGCGCCGTTGTTGTACATGCGCTCCGGGCAGTTCATCACATTGCACACATCCAAATGAACTCCGAAGGCCTTGCGATCAACGCGCTTGATCAGCTTCAGGTAATCGTCCGGCCCGGTGGGAAAATTGAAGGGCATCATTTCAATTGAGAATGTCGTGCGGGTGGGTTTGACGGCGTCGATGACGGCGCGGCAATTCTCCACCGTGGCTTCAATAAATTCCTCGGTGATGTTCTTGGGATGAGGCCCGCACCAGAAATGGGAGTTGTAAGAGCCGGCAATATTGGGGCAGGTGCGCGCACCCACAAGGTCAGCCACGGCCAGACGGTCTTTCACCTTCGCCATGTTCTTGCTTCGTTTTTCCGGGTCAGGATCGAGCATGTTGCACCATCCGCCCACTTCCGCAATGATTACATCACGAGCGGCGAACTCCTTGATGATGGCCTTGATTCTATCTATGTCGGTCGCCTCAACTTTAGGACCATATGCGGCGCGGTACCCCAACCGGCGATGCTCCTCAGCGAGTTCCGCAGGGTCATCTGATTTGATAAAAATAGGGCCTCCCAATCGCAGCGGCCGTGCACTCGAAGTTTCCGACTTCGCCCCAATAGAGGGATTCGCGACGGCTAAGGCAGCCATCGTTCCTGCCTGACCCAGAAAGGCACGCCGGGTTAAGGAACTCGACATAGGAACCTCCTGCATTTAAGGTCTAACAGCGATCTTCCTGACATTAACTCATGGTGACCCCCTCAGTCTGGATTATTCACGAATTTTCT
>PLSX01000043.1 GCA_003165315.1 Acidobacteriota bacterium | reverse complement strand
GGTCCAAGGGGCCGAATTCCTTCTCAAATCGACTGCGCCCCTGTGAATCGTTTAGCACGTCTAGGGAAACATGAAAGCGCCGAACCGGGAACACCGGATCTCCAGTGCCCCGCTCTGCGAAGGCCATCGAAGGCATGAACCCGTCCGCCCTCTGACGGCTGGAGTCGATCAACACCGGAATTCGTCTCACCGGCATCGCAAGGTTTGTTATTGCTTCGTTATTGTTATTTCTTTTGGCCACTTCCAATAACTCCCATCTCTTTATAGCGTAGATGGTAGTTGAAAGCAAGAGGAGAATCTCAACAGCACACAGGAGGAACTATGGCAGGTTCAAACACAGCACGGCTCAGAAGTCTCCCAGAGGCGGCGGAGCGCCTTGGGCTATCGGTAAAGTGTCTGCGGGGCTGGGTCTGGCGGCGCACGATCCCTTACGTCAAGGTGGGCCGCGCAGTCCGAATCTCGGATGAAACCATTCAGAAAATCATTGATCGCGGAACGATGCCCGCGCTGGAGCGGCGGTGAATCCCTCGCCCGATCTGCCGACAGCGGCGCTTGATTACGCGGCGCGCGCGCTCATGCAGAAGAAAAAACTCCTTAACCGCCGAAGGTGGCTCGATGACAAAGAGCGTTAATGTTCCGCCCAAAGTCCTGGAAGCGGCCGGCCGCGGTTGGCGAATTCACCCGCTAAGAGTGCGCTCGAAGCAGCCCTACCTGAAAGACTGGCAGCACCTTGCCACGGCCGACATTCAGCAGATTGAATCGTGGGCTCGCAAGTATCCCAATTGCAATTGGGGTGCGGCGGCGGGTCCCGATTCCGGCTTTTTCGCTGTTGATGTGGATGTGCCGGAGGCAATGATGAAGTTGGAAATTGAATTCGGGCTGGTTCCGGAGGGCCTAACCAACGTCACATCGAGGGGCTATCAACTCATTTACCAGTGGCCGCAAAATGCGGACGCGCCCACGGCCACAAATCGCCCCTGCCAGGGCATCGACATTCGCGGGCAAGGTGGTCAGATCGCCATTCCGCCCAGTGTCCATCCGAGCGGCCATGTCTACCACTACTCAGACGATTCTCTCCCCATTCCGCCGTGCCCGGCATGGCTGTTGGACATGATTCTCAAAGATTCGCAACAAGGCGCGCCAGCGGCGGGAACCGTAACGAGAAAGCTGATCGGTGCGGGTAGCCGGCAGCCCGACGCAGCGAAAGACAAAGCCCAAGAATGGACGACCGTCCCTTGCCCCGAATGGCGCGGCCCTACGGACGATGATGAGCTGATACGCCGAGCGCGGCGGTCACAGAGTGGCGCTGCGGCGTTCGGCAATAAGGCCAGCTTCGCCGATCTATGGAACGCCAACGAGGAAGCACTGTCCCGTACATACCCCGCCGAGGGGCGGTCCTACGACGCGAGCCGTGCTGACGCGGCACTTGCACAACATCTGGCTTTCTGGACAGGCAAAGACTGCGAGCGCATTCACCGGCTGATGGGACAGAGCAAGCTGGTACGCGACAAATGGGACCGCGAAGACTATCTGCCCCGCACGATCCTTGGGGCCGTATCGCGTCAGATTGACGTATTTCAGGCCGCCAGTACCCTGGTGAGCCCTCAGAGCCTTCCGGCCGCGTCACCCGTTCCGGTGGCATCCCTAGCAGGCGTCGAGATGTCATTGCTGCAACTCGGTACGCAAGACAGCGTGGCTCAGATATTCGCTAGTCAGATGAAAGGCAAAATGCTCTACAACCACAGCCGGAATACGTGGCTGGAGTGGGATGGCACCCGCTGGCAGGTTGAGGGAACGAGAAAGGCGCTTAATTTCGCCCGCGACCTTGCCCGCTCTGTGAATTATGAGGGTAAGAGTTCGCTTGGTTCCGCGGCATTCTGCGCCGGCGTTGAGCAGCTTGCCAAAGCGGACCCAGTGCTGTCCGCTAGTGGTGGCGAGTTCGACCGCGACAGCTATCTGCTGAATACGCCGCGTGGCACGTTGGACCTGCGCACGGGCACCCTGCGCGAACACAATCCCAAAGACCAAATAACCCTCTGCACCTCCGTGGCGCCCAGCATTGATGGTGGGGTGGCGTTCGAGAAGTTCTTGGGAGAGATTACTCAAGGTGACCGCGAGCTTTCCGAGTTCCTGCAAGTTTCCTTGGGGGCGTGCTTGTCGGGCGCTGTCGAAAATCATTGGATGCTCTTTTGGATTGGGTCCGGCCGCAACGGGAAGAACACCTTAGGAGACTTGGTGCTGGATGCAATGGGCGACTATGCGCGGAAAGTGCCTGCATCTACGCTGATGATGAAACCGCAAGAGGG
Organism: Acidobacteriota bacterium; assembly: GCA_003165315.1. Taxonomy (GTDB): domain Bacteria; phylum Acidobacteriota; class Terriglobia; order UBA7540; family UBA7540; genus Bog-366. The sequence continues at coordinate 3,965 of PLSX01000043.1, read as the reverse complement.
ACACCTGACCGAAATTGCCAACTTGCAAGGTATTCGCCTGGCGCTATCGTCAGAAATCAACGACGGGGAGCATTGGAACGAGGCCCGCATTAACGAAGTGACCGGCGACGCCACGCTTAGCGCCCGCTTCATGCGATGCGATCTCTTCACCTTCCAACGCACGCACAAGCACCTGATTTACGGCAACCACCGCCCGCAATTGCGGAATGTGAGCGATGCGGTTAAGAGCCGAATCAAAATTGTGCCGTTCAAAGTGTCCTTCTTGGGTAGGGAAGACTTCGACCTTCCGACGCGACTACGTGAAAACCTCGGGTATGTTCTGGACTGGCTGATTCAGGGGCATCGCAAGTGGTATGAGACCGGCAAACAGCTTCCCTCATGCCAAGCTGTCGAGACTGAAAGCGCCGATTACTTCGCGGCGCAGTCAACCCCGGAAATGTGGCTGGCAGAGTGCGTGCAGATTTTGGACCCCGATACGCGCCCCACCAGCCACTGCCCCAAGTCGAGCGACCTGTATCATCACTATGCCAATTGGAAAAAGGATCGGGGGGAAGTCCCTATATCTCAAACCCGATGGGCCGAAAAGATGCGGAGATTCAAAAAGGAAACGTCGAACGGCGTTCGCTATCGCGGCTTGAAGCTAATCCCACAGGTTGGAAATGTTCCGTTCCCGCCTTCGCCCAACGCTCAACCAAGCCGCGCGAATTAGCCCATCTGGAACCCTTGGAACCCTTCCAGGTTTATCGCCATAGTGAGGCCATTTTCTATAGGGAGTAATGAAAGAGGGTTCCAAGGATTCCAAAGCCGAATGGGTGCCTTCGTTCATCCCCCTGTGGAATCAGGACGAAAAACTATGGAAATTACCGACAAGAACCGCCGACGCTTGCTCACGGCATACTCTGTAGAGCTTGACCGTGTGGATGCCCTGCGCCGCACCTTGTCGCCCTGCCTTTGCCCAACATTCAACCAAGCCGTGAAAATGCGCCCAACCCGCGCCGCCTTCCCGGCGACCGGAGGGCAGAGCGGCAGGCGTGAGCTGTATTCAAAACGCCCGCCCGTTTTGTGGTAGGATTCAGAGCGAATAGAAAACCCGCCTTCCAAGGGGCGGGTGTCTATAGTTCCTTGAGATGTGGATGCGAATCGAATCTCTGCGCTCAGAGTAGCGCAGAAGGAGATTCGTGTCAAAAGATCGTCATTCGTATCTCTCTCCGAACGTAAATATCCTCCCATCCGAAAACGAAATCGCCAAAAACGATCTCCAGATGCCTTCGGCAAATTCTGGAAATGGAGTTGCATCGGGGACAACTCCGAACATAAATCGGGCACCCTCAAGCGATATTGTCCATTCCCTGTTCTGTCCCTCCAGATCGACGCTTACAAGCGAAATGATGGAAGAGTTTGGGTCTGTGCGCAATATAGATGCTGGAGAGCCTTGCGCTGTAGTTCCTTTGAAGGCAGACAACTGCAATTGCGAATTCATTTTTCGCCAAGCATCCAAAATCCAAAAAGCGACATGGGCAGAAATATCATTCATTCATCTCACCTATCTGGTCGGGAGGGAAAACGCGGAGAAACTGGCTGAGGAACTTGGCTTAGTAGGAATCATATCCCCACCAGATCCCCCACCGTCCACTGGTGATCCGTCAACCCCTGCTCCATCGCCGGGCAATGACGCCATCGAAGTAGTGCCTGCTAATGGCGATCTTCCCCCGATTCTCCTGACGGGATATCAACCAAAATCACATCATCCGCTTGCAGAGACATGGCATGACCACATCCGCCAACCGCTTCTGAATGCACGACCATCACTGCCCAGTGTTCTTGCCGCTTTTTATCGCGCCACGCTTCGAGTTCATCGGCGGTTTCTATGCCACCGCCCCCGAGTCGAATTTGTCTGCCGCATGTGCAGATGTATCCAAGCCTTTTTGTGGTGGGCATATAAAACGGTCTCCTAAATCCGCGAGACGGAAGAATGCCGCGATTTCGCCGCCTAGCTGCGCATCGAGTTATTGCGGTTCGGCCGGATGATCCTCGAACCATTTCCGCGCGCGTTCCTGTATTTGCAGAAGCACATCGGGCGTCAGATGAGATGCGGCGTTATCTCTAGCTTTGAGCGCGCCTTCTCTCGGGAGGGGGCCGTTGCTTCCTGCCGCAATATCGAGCCAAAAGTAAGCCTCACCATAATCCTGCGGCACTCCAACCCCCGTTTGATACATCTCTCCGAGATTGAATTGGGCACCTTGATCGTTTTGCTCGGCAGCCTTGCGATACCAGTTCGCAGCCTGAGTCCAATCTTTCGGCACGCCCTCGCCTGACTGAAACAGCCAACCAAGGCCAGATTCCGCGTCTGCGTTTCCCTGTTCTGCCGCCGACAAATACCAGGAAGCAGCTTGTTTGAAATCCTGCGGAACCCCTTGACCCTTTGCGTAGAGGTGCCCAAGCGCGTCCTCTGCGTCTGCGTTTCCCTGTTCTGCCGCCTTGAGAAACCAAACGGCGGCCTGCGCGTAATCTTGCGGAACACCCTGACCGTCGTTGTATGCAAGCCCAAGGTTGTATTGCGCCCCGGAGTTGCCTTGCTCGGCGGCCTTGCGATACCAAAACTCGGCTTGTTCTTCGTTCTTCGGAACACCCCACCCAACTTCGCATAGAAGACCCATCATAATCTGGGCCTTGACTTCTCCTTGGTTCGCCGCCTTTTGCGCCCAGAAAGCGGCCTGCTGATAGTCCTTCAAAACTCCGTCGCCACTGAGATAGGCCTTCGCCAGTGCCCACTGCGAAGTGGCATCGCCAGCCTTCGCCCTCGCCAGCACCGTTGTGTCGATTCCCGCCGCCGAGGTTTGGCCTTGGGGCGAATTCGCTCCCTGTGCGCGGGAAACCGATGGAAGCATAATCACCGCAAGACAGGCCATAAGAAGAAAACTGCGCATTACGCGCTCCTTTCACTCGCAGAAAATGATGGCTCTTAAAACACTGCTTCCGTCCATGGGAATATATCTCGCCGCGGCGATTGGTCCGTCCCTAGGTGACTCGCCAAGAGGTTTACAGGTCCAAGTACCTCACGCGGGTTTTCTGTGCCGTTTTGGGTTTGTTGCCAACCTTCGCGGCGCGGGCCAGCGCCATCACGTCTACCCGTTCGCGGCGGTGCCGGCGCTGTGCGTGCTTGCCCCCCTTGACGGCGAACATGTGCCGGGACCAGCCAGGGGGAGGGGGATGAAGGGCCAGACGTTTGGCGACTCCGGCGAGGATCGCCCGGCGCCACGGCGGGAGATTCTCCGCCCACCGCTTGCAGAACTTCCAGAGCCATTGCTCCGCTATCCGTTGCTGCTCCCAGGTCAGGGAGGCGAACGGGCCGCCGGGGGAAGAGGGCCGTCGGCAATTGTGAAGAACGCTAATCCGCGTGTTTCGCCTTGGAGCCATCCGCCTACTTCCCCCATGTCAATGATGCTCTCACACTGCGAAAACTCCGGCAGTGGTCTCCATCGTTTCGGAGCGGGCGGGACGTGGACCCTGAAACCTCAAGCGAACAGCGCCAGGAGCAGGATCGCCACGAGGGCGACTCCAATTAGGGCAAGGCAGCCGCATCCCGGTCCTTCCTCGAAACCGCTTGCGACTAAGCGGATCGCTTGAAGTACCAACCAACCAATGAATAGGAAGGCAGCGACACCCAGCGCGAAATGAATCATGGTGCGTCCTTTCCCGCTCCCTTGTCGCGCGGCGTTTCCCTCGTTACGGCAATCGACCCGCACTGAAGGCGAGAGCTATTTGGGGCTTGCAACGAAACCGGCTGTCACCCATCCGATTGCGCGAACCACGCCCCACGGGATGAAGAATCCGAAAATGGGAAGGATCGCAGCCAGAAAATAGGACCACGCGCCGGGTGCGGGCGAGGGGTACAACGTTTGACCATCTTGGGTTTCGAGCGATTCAACCCTATGATCTTTCGTCCAGCGGATAGTCTTAATGCC
>PLSX01000005.1 GCA_003165315.1 Acidobacteriota bacterium | reverse complement strand
TTCGCGCTCAGAATGCCGCCCTGGAAGAAACGCACTCGTTCTCACCTTCGGTCGTGAACGTTGCCCGCTTTTCCTTCCTACGGAACAAATTCCTCGGTGATCAAGCTACAAACCACACACCGATCTCCTCACTGGGTTTCCAATATTCCCCCACGTACACGCCCCAAGCGGGGCCCCCTTTCGTTGAAGTCGGGGGCTATGCTTCGGTCGGTAACCCCATCACCGGACCGGGAAACGACTATCAAAACACCTATTCTCTGACGGACGCGCTTGCCTGGGTTCGAGGGAGGCATGAAATTAAGTTGGGTGGCGAATTTCAACGCGACCAATTGAACACGCTGCTGGGCATTGCCTCGAACGGATTTTTCGTTTTTGCCCCGGTGCCCATTGTGGGAGATGCCTTTGCAGATTTCTTAATCGGGCAGCCGGTGGTTTTCTTACAAGGTGGGGGCGAGCTCCCTCGGGGTATGCGTGCCAGTAATTACAACCTCTATGTGCAGGACAGTTACAAGGCCACGTCACACTTGACGCTGAATCTCGGGCTGCGCTACGAACTGCCGCAACCTTACAGCGAGATCGACAATGAGAACTCGTTGTTCATCCCCAACCGGCAGTCGACCATCCAACCGACCGCTCCGCCAGGCCTGCTTTATCCGGGTGATGCGGGGGTGGGGCCGGGTCTAATCCCCAGGGAATACCGCGCCTTTGCTCCCCGCGTCGGATTCGCCTGGGATCCCACTGGGAATGGGCAGTGGGCGGTACGCGCCGCCTACGGCATCTTCTATGACCCTTATTACAACGGTGAAGGCGGGCCCCTGCAAGCACCGGAAAGCGCGGCACCCTGGTTCAAGACGATTGAGGAAGAGTTTCCTTCCAACTTCGCGAACCCGCTTCCCCCCGGCTCCGACCCGTTTGCGCCGAACTTTGCGGGGGGGGCCCAATCACTGACCCTGCTCACTCTTGATCCCCACCTGCAGGTTCCCTATGCGCAGGATTGGAACTTTACGGTGGAGCACTCGTTTGGGCAAGGATGGTTGCTGGAGGTCGGATATGTTGGGACCAAAGGCACCAAGTTACCGCGCTTCATCGAAAGCAATCCCCCCACGCTCTGTTCGACTTTGCCGCTCAGTCAGCAAGCCAACTGCATCAGCGGCGAACAGCAAAACGTCAATGCTTTTCGTCCCTATTCGGGCTGCGATCCATCAAATCCCAGTCTCTGCAATTACGGGTCGATCGGGCTGATTTCCGGCGTGACCAACTCCAATTACAACGCGCTTCAGACCAGCCTTCGCAAGCGCCTGGGTTATGGTGTAGCGTTCCTCGCTTCCTATACCTATTCCAAGTCGTTGGACGACGTATCCAGTTTCAATATCTCGGGGTCCGCCCCCACCCTTGTTGCCGGCGAAAATGATCTGGCGCAGAATCCCTGGGATCTGGAGGCGGAGTATGGCCGCTCGCTCTTCGATGCCCGACAGCGCCTGGTTTTCAGTTGTGAATGGCAGCTCCCCATTTGGAAGGATTCGAAAATCTGGTATCAGCGTGCGCTGGGCAACTGGCAGTTGAATGGAATCTTTTCGGCTTCGACGGGGACGCCTTTCACGGTCTACGACTCCAGCAATCCATCCCTCCAGGGACAATCCCCGGAGATTTCGGGTTTCGTCGGCGACCGCCCGAATCTGGTGGGCAATCCCAACGACGGCCCCAAAACCGCGAGCCAGTGGTTCAACACGTCGGCGTTCCAACAGGTCACTCAACTGGGAACCTTCGGCAATTCTGGCCGGAACAACGTCCAAGCCGCCGGCCTTTCCCAATGGGACTTCGGCGTCTCCAAGAATTTTCGCCTGGCGGAAGCCGCCACCTTGCAGTTTCGGGGGGAGTTCTTCAATCTGCTGAACCGGGTGAACCTTGGCGTGCCCAACGACGACATCAGCTCACCCACCTTCGGCCAGGTCGAGACGGCGGCTCCCCCGCGTCAAATTCAATTCGCATTGAAACTCTTGTTTTAGAGTCAGCGGATTTCGGGAAATCGATTTCTGCGAAGGTAATTCGATGAACAGTTCAAGGAAAATGCCATGGGGATTCAGCATGGCAATTCTCCTATGGCACGTCGAGCGGTTAGCCATGCCGGAAAAAGGCCGCGCGGTAATCCGCGTCAAACAAATTAATGGAGAGAATCACAAATGACAGTGAATCCCAACCGAATTCGCCGGCGCGATTTGCTGAAGGCCGCCGGACTTGTTTNNGGTTAAATCGGTAGACAAACCGACCATGGGCGAGAAGAACTCTGCCTTCACCCGGTTTTCGGGGGCCAACATGTTTCAGATCTATCAGTCCCTCAAAACCGCACGCGACGGAAAAGGGGCATTCGAAGCCGAGGAAGCAAATACGGCCAAGCGCACGGCAGAGTGGATACAAAAGGGCATACCGGGATTCCGCCTGCGCGACCTCCAGTTAGGCGCCGGCGCCTGGACCTTGATGCATAGCACGAAGCCGGGCGAGGGCCTGCTTTCCTGGACGCGCATCTCCGTGAAAACACCGGCTGAATTGGGCGTCCCGCCGTACACCGCCCCAGCGGAAGAGGCGGCCCTTACGGTAAAAGCCGCCGCCCGGTTCTATGGCGCGGGCCTCGCCGGCATTGCACCGATGAATGAGGGTTACATCAACCGCAATCAAACGGGCAAAGAGGGCAAAGCGGGCCTGGAGATATCGATCGAAGATGCCGATGTCCCCTCGGTGACCACGCAGAAGTTTGTAATCCCTCGAAAGATGAAATGGGTGGTAGCCATCGCCATTCCCATGGACCTCGACCTCCTCCGGCGAGCGCCGACCGCCCTGGGCGATGCGGCCACGGCGCTCGGATATAGCGATTCTGCCTTTNNAGTGTGCCGTTCGCGGTCGAAGCCGGCCTGGGCGAGTTGAGCCGACTGAACAAGATGGTTTCATCCGAATTCGGCGCCGCGGTCCGGCTCTGCAAGGTCTTCACGGACCTCCCCATGGCCTGCGACAAACCCATCGATTGCGGCATCGTGGAATTCTGCAAACGGTGCAAGAAATGTGCGGAGGCGTGCCCCTCAGGCGCCCTGTCGTTTGACGATGAACCCAGCTTCAAGACCCGTGGTCCTTGGAACAACCCCGGCCACAAAGCCTGGTTTGAAGATTCATACGAGTGTTACGAGTTCTGGCAACAGGTTGGTGGTGGTGGGTGCGGCGTGTGCCTGGCCAGTTGTCCGTTTACCAAAGCCGCCGGAGGCTGGCTCCACGCTACTGTGGAATCCACGGTCTCAATGACACCGGTCGCGGACCACTTTTTCCGCATCATGGACGACGCTCTCGGTTACGGAAAACAGCCCGGCGATATTGAGCAATGGTGGACCAAAACCCGGCCCGCCTAGGGCCAGAGAGAGTGAACATGCTTTGAGGCATGAACTCGCAGCCGTCGCAGCTTCCATCACCCTGCTTGCAGGTTCCTTATGGGCAGCACAGGGAAAGGACTCGCACCGCTTTGATCCCGCCCGGGTGGTTTCCATTGCCGAAACGATGTCTCCACCTGAATGCTCCGTCTCCGGCACCGTGATCTTGGAGGTGACGGTAGAGAAGACCGGGGGAGTTGGAAACATCATCGTGGTCCGCGGCGTCCCTAAACTCAGCGAAGAAATTGATCACCTGCACGGCACTC
>PLSX01000001.1 GCA_003165315.1 Acidobacteriota bacterium | reverse complement strand
AATAACTCTGCGCTACGCCGCTTCGCAGACCGTGCCGGTGGAATTGGTAATCATCTGCTCGGTGCCAATCTGGTGGCTGGCGCAGGGCAACGCCCTGCGATTGGGGATCGCACAGTTTTACTGTGCGCCAGCCAGCCCCTATCGCTGGTCTCCTCACTCCTTCGCAAGCTTGCGGTATCGTTCGTATTCGTCCATCATTCCCAGGGAGTAAGCAGTGCTGGCGAGCCACTCACAAATGTGATTCTTGGGCATCTGGCCTTCTTCCACGTGGGCCAGGCACCACTCAAATTCCATCATCGCCTTCGCATAAGCCTTCTCACCATAGAAAATCACCCCAAGGTCATAATGTGCCGGAACAGCGTCAGAAGCTTTTAGCCCGCTCCGCAGCGCCTCACCAAGCGCCTTCTTGGCCCGTTCTTTTTCCCCCAATTTCATATTGCAGAGCCCTAGGTTATAAAGTACATGTGATTGATCGGTCACGGTCAGGGGGAACAACAGGCACTCCTCCAACGTGGTGCGTGCGTCCTGGAACCGAGCAAGGCTGACAAGGGCCGTGCCGCGAACAATCTGGATCTGTTCGTAAAGCTCCCGGTACTTCGGGGTGGCCAACAAATCCGAGTACTCACCCCGCAGGCAGTCGAGAGTCTCAAGAGCTTCGTCCCATCTCCCTTCATGTGTCAGCAGGCCGGCATTTTCAAATTCCAAATAGAGCAGAAGCTGGGTTCTCGGAGCTACGCGGAAAGCCTCAGACAACCGTTCCCTGGCCTCGCGAAGGCGTCCCAGAATTGTCAAGCACGTGGATTCATTAGCAAGCAGGCTAGCCTTCTCCTCGGGATCTATAGTTGATTCTGTCAGTGCGGCAAGCTCTTGCAATGATTCTTCAAAGTGGCCGGCATCGCGCAGGCTTATCGCATGATCAAATCGTTGTGAGTCCATAACGACTAATATGGCCCCCCACCCATTGCGCCACCACACATCGGCAGGTTCTGGAACTGCGGAGAGAGGCAAGGGCTTATGCCAAAAATCAAGCCGACCCTTCCCCCTGAATTGGTAATTAACTGCTGTAATGCATTACCGAAAGCCCTCAAGAAGTTAGCCCCCGGGGTGTTGACATCCAGTGCAGCGTTCGGATTCTGTAACGGATCTGGGGCTTCCGTCAGAGGCGCCGGTGGCGACCCCTTTGGGTACCCCTTAGCAGCTTGCGATGCCGCGTTTGCTGCGCCACTGGCCCCAGGGGGGAGTGACCCCGGTACCATCCCAAGTAGCGTATTCAACCATGACGACCCGTTGCCGGAGTTCGGTGCAGGGAATGTGGGAGGAGTAGAATAACAGTATTGATTCCATAATATTGTGACACACACCTCGCTCCCCTGAGGCAGATTGTCGGGAATCCCGGGCATCCCCGGCGAGCCCGGTTGAGGAATCCCGCCACCGCCTACTCCGCCACCGCTGTTGCCGCCGATACCACCCCATCCACCACCGCCACCACCATCATCGCCGCCCGGCCCGCCGGGGCAATAAACATAGCTGCAATCAAGTTCGGGCTCGCCGCTTTGGGCACAAGAGAGGTAAAAGTATTGGCACGTTGCTTGAGGCGGGGGGGCAATCATGTTCAGATGCGTCGTTATCGCATGGATCCAGCCCCAAGGGGTCGGTGAGCGTCATCGGATTGTTCATCACGTACGCGTACCGGTTCAGGGATTGAGGATTTGAGACACTCCCGCCAAATCGGTCGGGGCTGTTCCACCGGCCCAGGTTGTCCTGATATCCGCGGAACCAGGTGTGATACGTGGGGGATTCGGCGTCAAGCTTCATTCCGGCAATCCCAAATTCCTGCGAGCAGGTGTTCGTGTACAGCCACTTATACCCGGTCGGAGTGTTATCGGAATCATAGCAGACCGTACCGGTGGAGTTGGTAGCCATCTGCAGACTACCCACCTGGTCGGAGAAGAAATAGTACACGTTGTTGGTGGGTTCGTTCACCGCCACCCGCAGGCCATCGAAGTAGATGTATTCGTTCTCAGTTCCCCCACTTGACGTGGTGTAACCCAGATACGTGCCGTCGTGAGTGAACCCAAAATAGGTGCCGCTTGACTTCGCCACGCGCTGGCCGTCCCCGTCGTAAGTCTGGGTGACGGACGCCGCCGAACTCATCTGTCCCTCGCCATTCCAAGTGTAAGTGGTGACCCCGTCGTTGAGGATGTCTCCGTTGGCATCGTAGCTGTCCCCAGTGATCTGATTGTACGTGTTTACGGAAAGGTTCAGCGCCGGCGCCGAGCACTGGCTAACGTCAATCTTCAGCAGATTTCCGTACCGGTCATAGCCATTTGAATTATCGGGGCCGTAAGGAGGCACCGCTTGACCCCAGCAATAAGTTCCGGAAGTAGCGGTGCTCTGCGCTGTGATCCAGCGGTTCAGATTGTCGTAGGTGTAGGTCTGCGAGCGGAGAGAGTTCACCAAGTTCGCAACCCCACTCACCGTGTTGTTCTTGTTGTATCCGGGCTGAAGCTGGAAGAACGTCGCGGAGGGTGAAATCGTATTCCCTTGGATATTATTCAGCCACATCCGATGGGGGTCATAGCCTTGGGTGAAATTGATATTTGATCCAAATTGGGCAGCGTCCAGTGCCCCCTGCGGCGCGTACGCGGCGGCAGTAACGTAATCGATGCCATCGGTAGTGTCTTCTGCGGAAACCGCACGGCCCACGGCGCTGACCGTATACGTTACTGTTTTGCCGCTGGGGTAAGTGAGCGAGGCCAGCGAGCCATCCAGGTTGTAGGTGTAGGAAATCGTCTTGGTGACACTCCCAATCGTGCGTTCCTCCTCCGCCACGCGGCCCATTTTATCGTAACTCCAAGCGGTCTGCCCGGAAGCGTCGCTCATGCCCGTACGCTGTCCGTTCCCATTCGCAATCGTCAGGCCATTATAACTCGTCTGGTTGTAAGAGTAAGTGATGCTGGGATCGCCGTTGGAGTAGGTCTTTCCCGTCAGCTCGTTCATGTTGTTGTAGCTGTAAGTTGTCGTGATTCCGCGCTCGTCAGTGCGGCGGCAGACGGCGCTGGGATTGCCGGAGCAGGGACCTCCCCCGGAAGTGGTGTAATAGAAGTATCGAGTGTTGCCCTGCCCTTCGGGCGTGGTGGCGCTGGTTAGCCGCTTCAGCCAATCATAAGTATACGTGCGCGTCTCGCTGCCCTGCACGACTTGCAGCAGATCGCCCAGGAGGTCATACGAGTAGCAGGTGTTAACGTTCAACGTGCCGCTGGAATTGGGTTCATCCACCTCGATGATTCGCCCCAAGGCGTCAGTAAAGGATTGCCGCTGGTGGCCAACCTCATCGGTCGTCACCGTGGCATACCCATACCCATAGGTTGACGCCGAACAGGTTTGGGCCGTGCCACCACCATAGGTGATTTGCGAATAGGAACTGTCAGCGTGAGTGACCATCGTCACCCTGTTCAGGGCGTCATAAGTGTAGGAGTCGCCCCCGCCGGACGATCCCCGATAGGGGTTGGTCACAGAAGCCTGCCGGCTGAGTTTATCATATGTCGCCAGCACTTTAGTCTCGCCACTGGGATCGGGATCGTTGACGAGGGCGTACTCATCAACATTGCCCAGGGTATTCAAATCAAACTGGTCGTGACGCTGAGTGGAACCGAAAATATTGGTATAGATGTCACGGACGTTGGCGCTCGTATAGCCTATTGTTACGCCTCCCTCGTCCGGGTAGACGACGCCGGTGGGGCGAACCATCAGGTCGTAGCTGTAGGTTGTAGGGTGACCATTGGCGTCTGTCGTCGAGCTGGGCAGGGCAACGGGGCAGTTCCAGCCGATTGTGATGGTGGTGGTGTCAGGATACTTAAGGGTCTGGGGAAACGCGGTGCTTCCCGTCCCGCAAGCGAAACTGGTAACGCTCGTTGAGTTGGCGTTGTAGTCGGTTGCCGCAGACGTGACGCCATGCGAGGTGGGCGTAAAGGAACGGCTGATATAAGAGCTTGTGCTCGTGGTGTAGAGGTTTTCGCTCGTCATGAACCCATCAGAATTATAACCGTAGGCAGTCTCCGCCACGGGAGTGGAAGAGTTGTTTTCAACTGTGATCTGGGTAGGTTCGTTGGGAATGACACCACCGTATGTCAATCGTGTCTTGCGCAACGGCGTGGACGGAGGTGAGCCGCTGCCAAAAGCGTATTCGTCAATCTCGGATGGAAGTCCGTAGCTGCTGTAATCCGTGTTGGTTTCTGTTTCCAAAGTGCCGAGGGTCTTGGTGGAGGTAATCTGGGTAATAGGAAGAGTGATGCCTGTACTGTTGCACGGACTCGAGGTGCCGTTGTAACAAGTGACAATCGTTTCCAGCAGTGCGCTGGGGCTATAGTTATGCACCTGTCGCTCTGTCTCATAAAGTCCCTGGAAGTTATAGTCGGTTACGTTGTTCAGCGGGTCGGTGACGGTTGTCGACCAGGCGGAACCACTTTCAGTGTGGGCGTAGGTCCATTGGTTTGATCCTGTGTCCGGAGTTGTCCGCGTCAGTGTGGACGGGCTGCCGTCATTACAGGTGATGCCGTTTACGCCACCCGTGCCGTAACTGTATGTGATTGTACCCCCTTGAGGAAGCGTCACGGAAGCAAGTCGGCCGGTTACATCGCCTGAATAACCAAAGGTCGGTTCATAGGTTGATTCCGGTATTTTGAATTGGC
>PLSX01000196.1 GCA_003165315.1 Acidobacteriota bacterium | reverse complement strand
CGGTCATCGACTTGGTGGAACTGACTGGAATCTTGTAAGCGTGCTCACCAAAGGTCTTCTTGATGGCCAGCGTTTCCAGACGATCGTTGTAGGGCGTTGAGGTACCGTGGGCGTTGATGTAGCTGACTTGCTCCGGAACAATTCCGGCATCGTCCAGAGTCGCCTTCATGGCGCGCACGGCGCCATCAGCGGTCTCATCCGGGGCCGTAATGTGGAAGGCATCCCCCGACATGCCGTAGCCGGCGATCTCCGCCAGGATGGGCGCGCCGCGCTTGATGGCAAAATCCAAGCCTTCCAAAATCAGCATGCCTGCGCCTTCGCCGATCACGAAACCATCGCGATCCTTGTCGAACGGGCGGCTGGCTTTTTCCGGCTCGCTATTGCGGGTGGAGAGAGCGCGCATGGCGGCGAATCCACCCACTCCCATGGGAGTAATGGCGGCTTCCGTGCCGCCGCAGATCATCACGTCAGCGGCGCCGCGTTGAACCAGCTTGAAGGAATCGCCCACCGCATGGGCACTGGACGAGCAGGCCGTGCAGGTGGCGGAGTTCGGGCCCTTGGCTCCGTAGCGGATGGAGACGTGGCCGGAGGCAAGGTTGACAATGGCAGCGGGGATAAAAAAGGGTGAGATCCGCCGCGGGCCGCCTTGCATCAGAGCCGTGTGCTCGCGTTCAATCACATCGAACCCACCGATGCCAGAGCCGATGTAGACTCCCACGCGCTCGGCAATATCGGGCGTGATCTGAAGCTCTGCCTGCTTCATGGCCTGCTGCGAAGCGGCAAGGGCATAGATGATAAAATTACCCATCTTTTTCAGTTCTTTTTTCTCAATGAACTGAAATGGGTCAAACCCCTTGACCTCGGCCGCAATGTTGACGGCAAATCCGGTGGTATCAAAATGGGTGATGGGAGCCACACCGCTCTTGCCGGCCAGAAGATTCTGCCACGACTCTGCCGCGTCAAGGCCGACTGCGGTGAGCAATCCCACACCGGTTACAACGACTCTCCGGTTCAAGCTGTACTCCTCCTGTGGAATCCTGCCCTACGCTGGTCAGTTCTTCTTCGTATGGCCCTGTATATAGTCAATCGCGTCCTTGACGGTGGTAATTTTCTCCGCGTCCTCATCAGGAATCTCGATCTCGAAGGCCTCTTCAAAAGCCATCACCAATTCCACGATGTCAAGGGAATCCGCGCCGAGGTCGTCGACAAAGTGCGCATTGGGCGTCACTTCCGCCTCATCCAATCCAAGCTGTTCCACAATAATCTGTTTTACCTTATCTTCGGGCGAAGCCATCAGTCTATCCTCCTAAAAGTTACATGGGGGCGGTCATTCTAACATCGACGATTGACGATTGTCGATTGACGATTGAAAACCGGATGCACAACATCTGCTTCCCCACCCTTTTGCCGTGCTTCCTTGATTGCCTTCCGGTGGAAGAAGAAATCAAGTCTGTCAATCATCAATCATCAATCGTCAATCGTCAATAACTTATGCCATGTACATGCCACCGTTGATATTAAGTACGTGACCCGTAATATAGCTTGTTTCCGGTGAAACCAGGAAGAGCACGCCGTGCGCCACTTCCAAATCGGTCCCCATGCGTCCCATGGGAATCACACTCAGCATTTTTTCTTTAATTTCCGGAGCAAGAACTTCCGTCATGGGAGTGGCGATAAACCCGGGGGCAATGGCATTCACCGTAATATTGCGCCGCGCGACTTCAGCCGCCACGGCCTTGGTAAGACCAATGATGCCGGCTTTGGAAGCGATATAGTTCGCCTGTCCCACATTGCCGGCCTGCGCCACCACGGACGCAATATTGACAATCCGTCCCCAGCGCTGGCGGACCATGGAGGGCAGCACCGCGCGCGTGCAATAGAAAGTACCGTCCAGATTGGTTTTGAGCACCGCCGCCCAATCCGCGGTTTTCATGCGCATCACCAGATTGTCTTTGGTGATGCCGGCATTGTTCACCAGAATATCGATCTTGCCCCAATTGGCAATTGTCTGGTCCACCATCTCCTGCACAGCCTCGACATCGGTAACATCAACGCAAAACTTCAGCGCGTCGCCACCCATATCTTTGATTTCCTGAATAGTCTGGTCAAGCTTGGCGCAGCGGATGTTGGTGATCGCGACTTTGGCGCCCTCCTTGACCAGAGCCATCACCGTAGCCCGGCCAATTCCCTGCGCTCCACCTGTTACGATTGCAACCCGTCCATCCAGACTTCCCATGCTCTTACCAGCTCCCATCTGATTGGATTACCAAGAATTTGAATCGATGCAACAAAGCGCGGGATTATAACCTACTTTAACGCGCCAGTCTTAACGGGATCTCAATGCGTCGGCCCCAGGCGGGCCACGACATCGTTCAAAGTGGCTGAATCTTCAATGCGCAGGCATTCCGCCGCGCGATCGATTTGCCGCGCCAGGCCCGAAAGAACTTTGCCGGGTCCAACTTCCACAAAAATCTCCACGCCTTCTGCCCGCAGGCGGCGTATCGATTCTTCCCAGCGAACGGGAGCGGTGACTTGTTGTTTCAGACCCTCGCGAATGAGGGACGCGGAGGTAACAACCTGTGCGCTTACGTTATTCACCAGCGGCACTTGGGGGTCAGCCACCTCAGTGGCATCCAGGTCAACACTCAGGCGGTCCTGGGCGGGTTTCATCAGGGCACAGTGAAAAGGCGCACTGACGTTGAGCATGATAGCACGCTTGGCGCCACGCCCTTTCGCCAATTCAACCGCGCGCGCTACAGCGGGGGCGCTTCCCGCAATCACCACCTGGCCGGGTGAGTTCAAATTTGCCGGGGAAACCACATCCCCCTGCGCGGCTTCGCGGCAGATATCATCGAGGACGCTTCCCTCCAGCCCGAGTATCGCCGCCATCGCCCCCTGGCCCACGGGTACGGATTCCTGCATGTACTGCCCGCGTTTGCGGACCAGCCTTACCGCATCAAAGAGACTCAGGGAGCCCGCCGAAACCAGTGCCGAATATTCTCCCAGGCTATGACCGGCAACAAAATCGGGACGCACTCCCTTCTCCCGCAGCACTGTCGCCGCCGCTGCTGAAACCGTCAGGATCGCTGGCTGCGTATTGGCGGTAAGCTGGAGCTCCTCCGCCGGCCCTTCGAAACAGAGTTTCGAAAGGGCAAAACCCAGCGCCGCGTCCACTGCATCAAAGACCTTCCGAGCGACAGGATAAGTCTCCGCCAGTTCCCGACCCATGCCGGCGTATTGAGATCCTTGACCTGGAAAGATGAAAGCAACTTTCACGTTCGTAACCTTTAAATTGGTCTATTGATATGGTTGAAGGGTAAAGGCTGAAGGATGAAGGGTAAAATCAGGCCTTCATGCTTTAGCCTTTAACATTTATCCTTTACCCTTTAAACTTTTGCCTTACCACCTCATGAGCACTGCTCCCCACGTCACGCCTGCCCCGAATGCGGACATCAGCACTAGGTCGCCCTTCTTCAAGCGTCCGTTCTGCACGCATTCATCAAGGCAAATGGGAATGGAAGCCGACGAGGTGTTCCCAATGCGGCCAATATTGGAATAGACCTTATCTGAACTCAGTCCCAACCGCTCACGCACCGCTTCCGTAATACGCTGGTTTGCCTGGTGCGGAATAAAGATGTCGATATCGTCCGTCGTCAGTTCGGCCCGCTTCAGCACCTGTCGCGACACATCTTCCAGGCTCCGAACCGCCACCTTGAAAAGTTCATTACCCCGCATCTTGATGAAGTGCGAACCCTTTTCAACGGTCTCGCAGGATGCAGGCATGGCGGTGCCGCCGGCGGGAATGAAAAGGTGATCCGCATACTGGCCTTCGGTGTGCAACTCATGCGCCAGGATTCCCGAAGGCGGCTCAACAGGTCCGAAGACCGCCGCGGCAACGCCATCACCAAAAATTACGCAGGTGGCGCGGTCCTTGTAATCGAGGTAACGCGAAAGCAGTTCCGCCCCGATCACCAGCACATACTTCGACGCGCCGGTGCGGATAAATTGCTCGGCCACTGTCATGCCAAACAGAAAACCGGAGCAAGCTGCGGCCAGGTCAAAGGCACAACAGCCGTGCGCGCCCAGCTCTCGTTGGATCAGCGAAGCCGTGGAGGGCAGAGGCATGTCCGGCGAAATCGTCGAACAGATAATGAGGTCAAGGTCTGTGGCCTTGATTCCAGCCTTATCCAGGGCATGACGCGAAGCTTGCACGGAAAGGGTGGAGGTGGTTTCGTGAGGAGCAGCTTGGCGGCGCTCACGGATGCCGGTGCGGTCAGTAATCCATTGATCGGAGGTCTCAACCAATTTTTCCAGATCAGCGTTGGTAATGACCTTCTCCGGCAAGGCCGATCCCGTACCCAGCACCCCTGCTACAGACATAGAAACTCCTCAGAATCCGATCGTTGAATCATAAAGGTCATTTGGTCATTGAAAAGCGGTTCGTGGTCAGTTGCCGGAAAGACCGAAATTAGAAACTCGAAAATCGAAACGGGAAACTAGAAAATCCCGGCGATTTTCGATTTTCGAACTTCGAGTATCGCCTCTAGTCGCTCAATTCCCCTGGGGGCTCCCCTGGGGGGCAGCCGCTAATTCACGCTCAATTTTTTCGTTCACTTTCCCGGCGGAGAATTCCGCCGCCACGCGGATGGCATTCTTGATGGCATTGGGGTTCGATCCGCCATGGCAAATGATGCAAACACCCTTGACGCCCAACAGGGGCGCACCGCCGTATTCGGAATAATCCACTTTCTTCTTAAAGCGCTGGAAGGCCTTGTGCGACAAGGCATAACCCACCTTGGCGGAGATGGTGCTGGAAAGAGCTTCCTTCAGCAAACTGGAGATCGCTTCAATCGCGCCTTCGCTGATCTTCAGCACCACATTGCCGATAAAACCGTCGCAAACAATCACTTCCACGCGGCCATTGTAAAGATCGCGGCCTTCCACATTGCCAATAAAATTTGAGGGAAGCTGTTTCAGCAGGGGCAGCGCTTCGCGCGTCAGCTCGTTCCCCTTATGTTCTTCCGAGCCGTTGGAGAGCAGTCCAACGCGGGGCCGTTCAACACCAAAAATGACGCGATAGTAGGTTTCGCCCATCACGGCGAATTCCACCAGATGGTGAGCTTTGCAATCCACGTTCGCGCCCACGTCCAGCAGCACCGAGGGCGTGCCTTTGGAGGTGGGAAATACCTGGGCGATGGCGGGCCGGTCCACCCCTTCCAGGGTCCCGAGGACGTGTTTGGCGATGGGCATCACCGCGCCCGTGTTGCCGGCACTTATCATGCCAGCAGCCTTGCCCTCACGCACCAGCCGCGCCGCTACCTTGATGGAAGAATCGGGCAGCCGGAAGGCCTTGGTCCCCTTGTCCGCCATGGTGATCACCTGACTGGCGTGGACGATCTCAATGGGAAGGCCTTGGGCGTTACGCTTGGCAAGTTCCTGGCTGAGACGATCCTGCGGCCCCACCAGCAACACCTCAGCATACCCCGCGCGTGCGGCCTGTATGGCTCCTTCGAGTTCCGCCTCGGGTGCCGAGTCGGTGCCCATGGCATCAACTGCAATGCGTCGCATGGTGATCAGTTCAAACCGTGGAATCTGGCCAGCGCGGGAAGAATAGATCGCGCTGGGATAAATCTCCGTGCGCCAACTGCCAGCCCTTTAGGCGGTTTCCTTCACCAGGATTGCTTCCTCCCCCTTGTAATAACCACAGTGGGGGCAGACATGGTGAGGCATCTTCGATTCGTGGCAATGCGGGCACTCAGCCAACGCGGGCGCCGTAAGATGGTCATGTGACCGCCGCCGATTCTTCCGCGCTTTAGAATGTCGTCGTTTTGGATTCGCCATATTTTCTCTTCTTTCCTTAAACTGAATCACTGAACCAGTGAATCAGTGGGTCAATTTGTCTTCTTAATGATTCAGTCACTCACTGACTCAGTGATTCAGTTTCCTTCTACCCTTCCTGGAGTGAAGCAAAAGGAGAATCTCGCTTCGGGGCCGCGCAGTCACAATGCGTCAAGTTTCGATTGACCCCGCATACCGGGCAAAGGCCCTGACACTCAGTGCCGCACACCACCTTCATGGGCACAAAGAGTATCACCTGTTCCGTGGCCACGTCCGCTAATTCAATTCCATCTCCGGAGTAGAAGCCAACTTCCAGCTCCGCCGTGGGGACCTCAATGTCCTCGTCCGCGGTGAGGCTTTGCATTGGACGGTAGAAGAGGTCGAAATCCAATTCAACCGGGATCTGCACCACCGCGAGGCAGCGGTCGCACGTGGATTCCAGGCGGGTGGCAAGATGACCGCAGATGCGGATTTCATCTCCCACCAGCTCCGCCTTCACGGCAATCTTCAGGGGAGCCGTCTGCCGAAATTCGGCGCCGTGATAGTCCAGCGACCCGGGTTCGTAGGTCTTTAACGCTGTTACCCGGTGAAGTTCTAGTTCTGCAAGGGTTATACGCAACCCGGCCTCTTCCACGCAAAACCCTAATTATATCCTGCGTGGGTGGCTTGTCAAGAAAACCACGTCTTTACCGCCCCGGGTTTTGGGTGTTTTTTTCAGGCGGAAGTAACTGAATTAAAAGGGATAGCAGCGAATCTGGTGATCGATTCATCGGATCATTGGGTCATCTAAAGATCGAACGTCTGCGGGCAGCTACTCATCCCCTTCATCGATGAATTGGGTAGTTAGGCCCGAACGGCCAGTCGGGAATGGCTCGACTCCTGCGAGTCGCTCCCTAATCCAAGTCGAAATCCCGAAGTGGCGGACCCGTAGGCTGGTCCTTGGTTTTTTCGAAGGCCTCCCGGAATTTGCGGTCAAGCAACTCCGACTTGGTCTTCTGGTCGTCCGCGCTTTGGCGGAACAGGGCTTCGCGCCGCTCGGCTTCCTTCCTGAGAAGTTCAGTGGCAAAGTCCAGATTAGGCCCCTTGTCCTGCTTCACAGGCGCCTGATGGAACAGCACTTTGCCCAGTTCGGCATCCACTGTCAGCGTAGCCCCGCAGCAAGGACAGGAAACTTCAAGCTTTTTCGGTTCATTTTGGCGTCGTGACATGATGGTTTGATGCTAACCCTGCGTGGGCAAGGGTGTCAATTCGGCGTAAACAAAGTCGCCAGTCATCAGCATGAGCCTCTCATCTCTGGTTTCTTTGCTGAGAACTGACCACTTATTCTAATGCGCGTTCAAGTT
>PLSX01000178.1 GCA_003165315.1 Acidobacteriota bacterium | reverse complement strand
CCCGAGAAGTTGCTGAAAACAAAGGGACAGTATTTGGGGGAAGGCGCGGATTTTCAAGCTCCCGCCCGACCGAAACACGTCTCCTGCGGATTCTGGGGCTCTTTGTCAGGGAGGAGTGTAGCGCATCATGAAATGTAACCGGAAGCCCGTGTTGGTAGCCGACGGCAGTATTTGTTACTTCGACCTTTAGTTGCACCGCCCCTTATCGACGGAATAGGTGAAACCGATGAGTCTTGACACGCAAATGGGTTCCGATATGCTGGGAAACTCTAGCGCGGACTTCTCACCAACCTCGCCAATGCTGGTGTGGATTTCGCATCGCTGGCATTCGGAGCGTAGCTTTGGAGTGCGTGCAGCTTGCTGCCGCTTTTCCCCAGCCAGCTTGCTGGCTGTAAATCAATCGGGAACGATGAATCGAGAATGAGGCGAGATTCTCGCAAGCCCGCTGGCAGGAATATGCCCAGGTACGATGCATGGAGATTGAGACGATGATTCGGACTTTCGCAAGCAAGCTCGCGAAAAGAAAAGCGGCAGAAAGCTGCGCGCACACCAAAGCTTCGCTCCGTGTCCCCGAACAGGCTGTCCTCAACGGGGTACGGGGAGAATGAACGGCACGGCCTTGAAAAGACTTTGCCCAGGTTCCGCAATTCCAAAGCATAGTGACAAATGCGAGCTAGGGGCTGGCAAAGTGACTTGCATTTTAATGCCAGGTCTCAAATTGCAGCGTCATGAACCTGCCACCCATGGGGACTGAGGAGGACGCATGGAATGGAAAGACGATGCTGAATTGTTTGAATTGTTACGCAAGCAGCTCTTTACCGCCATCGTCGGAGATGTGCTTGATACTTTTGGCCGGCGCCACCAATTTCTTCCTGCGCAGTGCCGTCCTCTGCGTCCCGACATGGTGGTGGCGGGCCGTGCCATGACGGTCCTGGAGACCGATGTTTCCGAGGAACCGGAAAAGCCATTTGGGCTCATGTTTGAAGCCATCGATTCACTTCGGCCCCATGAAGTCTACATCGCGGCAGGTGGATCGCCGACCTATGCCCAGTGGGGGGAATTGATGTCCACGGCGGCGCGGGCGCGCGGAGCCACGGGAGCGGTATTGGCGGGGATGAGCCGGGATACGCGGGGCATTTTGGCCCTCGATTTCCCCGTATTCAGCTACGGTTGTTATGCGCAGGACCAGCGCGGCCGTGGGCAGATTGTTGACCACCATGTTTCACTGGAAATCGAGGGGGTGCGGGTCCGTCCAGGCGACATCGTTTTTGGGGATATTGACGGCGTTCTAGTGGTGCCGCGGGAATTGGAGGCTGACGTCATCAGCGGCGCATTGGAAAAATCGCGCAAGGAAAAGAGCGCCATCAATGATCTAAAGGCGGGCCGTGCCGCGATCGATGTTTTCAAAACTCATGGTGTCTTTTGAGAATTATTGACGGGTAACAGTCGTTGAGATGTTATGCCAACCCTAGCTGCTCTTTCATCGGTCATCCACTTCGGTCGCGAAATCTGTGGCGATCTTGCCGCCGGCGAGGCCCGTGAGTGGGTGGTGACGAACGGCCTCGGTGGATTTGCCTGCGGGACAATTGCTGGTTCTCTCACTCGCCGCTATCACGGATTATTGGTGGCTGCACTGCCTGTCCCATGGAATCGCACTCTGTTGGTTTCCAAGATTGATGAAGTAGTGGAATACGACGGGCAAAGTTATCCGCTTGGGACTAATCGCTGGCGTGACGGCACCATTGATCCATCCGGGCATCGTCACATCCAAAGCTTCTGCCTTGAGGGCACCATTCCAGTGTGGACGTTCGCCTGCGCCGACGCTCTGCTCGAAAAGCGCATCTGGATGGAGCACGGCGCGAACACAACCTATGTGCAATACAGCGTCGTGAGGGCCAGCCGCCCTCTTAGATTGACGGCGAAGGTTTTGGTCAATTGGCGCGGATACCATTGTTTGACGCGCGCCGAAGAAGCTTACCTTGAGGTTCAATCCGTGGACGGAGGCCTGCGCATAAAGGCCCGGGCGGAAGCACCGCCCTTTTATCTCCGCAGCGCCGAAGCCAGGGCTGAACCGGCGCACACGTGGTACCGGAATTATGAGCTGGCGGCGGAGAGGATGCGAGGTCTCGACCATCAGGAAGATCACCTGCATGCCGGCACTTTCTACGCTGAGCTCAGGACTGGCGATTCGATGACGGTGGTTGCCAGCATGAGTGCTGCGGCAACTCAGGACGGTACAGTGGCCCGTGAGGCGCATCTCAGCCGCGACCGCGCCCTCATAGTGCAGTGCGGGGAAGCACACTCCTTCCTTGCGGAGTTCCCCGCATGGATCAAGCAATTGATTCTCGCCGCGGATCAATTCGTTATAACTCGGCCTCTCGCCCGGAATTCCAGCGGGGCATCCGTGATCGCTGGATACCCATGGTTCGGCGAGTGGGGGCGCGACACCATGATCGCGTTGCCTGGATTGTTACTGGCCACCGGCCGCCCGGAGATTGCCGCCAACGTTTTGCGCACCTACGCTGGGTTTTTGGACAAGGGAATGCTCCCTAATCGCATTCCCGATCCGGGCGAGGCTGCGGAGTACAACACGGTGGACGCCGCACTCTGGTTTATTGAGGCGACGCGACAGTATTTTGCCGCCACCCACAATCTATCGCTCCTGCGCGAAATCTTTCCCGCGCTGGCGCAGATCATCGACGCATACACACGCGGGACGCGATACAACATTCACGTGGATTCCGGCGATGGATTGTTGTTTGCGGGTGCGCAGGGCGTGCAACTGACCTGGATGGATTCCAAGATTGGTGGTTGGGTGGTGACACCCCGCGTGGGCAAAACCGTGGAGGTGAATGCCCTCTGGCTTAACGCACTCGCGGCCATGGTGAAATTCGCGGAGAAACTGGGAATTTCTTCCGCGCCTTATGGGGACCTCGCCGCGCAAGCTCGCGTGGGGTTTCAACGATTCTGGAACTCTGCGGCAAACGGTTGCTTTGATGTCGTCGACGGCCCGGAAGGGATCGACGAAACTCTGCGGCCGAACCAGATTTTCGCCGTGGCACTGGATGAAAGCCCGCTCACCGCAGAACAGCAACGCGCCGTGGTGGACGTCTGCGCGCGCGAACTTCTGACTTCTTTTGGCTTGCGCAGCCTTTCACCGCGAGCCATTCAGTACCAAGGCCACTACGAAGGAGATCAGCGCCAGCGTGACAGCGCTTACCATCAAGGCACCGTTTGGGGTTGGCTGATGGGTCCATTCATTCACGCTTTCTTGCGCGTAACAGACGACTGGGAGCAGTCGCTCACGTTCCTATCGCCTTTTGAAAATCACCTGAAAATTCATGGACTGGGAACCGCGAGCGAAATCTTTGACGGCGATCCGCCCTTTGCCCCGCAAGGCTGCTTTGCCCAGGCGTGGACAGTGGCCGAACTGCTCCGCGCGTGGATTCGCATCGCAACTCGGGACAAGGGGCCAAGGATTGGGGGCTTGGGAAAATCCTGACCCTTAATCGCGGAGGTACGGAATGCAGACCTGTTTTCCCAAGGACTGAGCTTTGTGTTCGGTCGAAAGCGAAAAGCCGTGGTCCTAACGAACCTGTTTGCACTATTTGGATTGTGGCATTAAGTGGGCGGCCCAACCGCCGCCGGGTGCGAGGTCGATTTGCACAGGCCGGTCTGACCGCAGTTTCATGGGCAAATGCGTAACATCGGTGGGAGTGCGTCCGGCTTCCTGACCATCCTGATAGACATCTGAGTTCCATTTGCCCTTGCCCAACGGTTTGAGAGAGAGGCTTAGATGGCGCGGTGTCTGATTGGTCATGGCTCCGATGTACCAGTCCTTGCCGAGACGGCGCGCGATCACCACGTATTCAGCCACTTCACCTGCCAGCACACGAGTTTCGTCCCAACTCGTGGGAACCTGCCGGATGAAATCCGTCCCCACTGCGCCACGGTACGCCTCCGGGCTGTCGGAGACCATCATCAGCGGGCTTTCGTAAACCACATACATGGCAAGCTGCTGGCAGCGGGTGCTCATCACCATCGGGTAGTCGTAATTCACGCTGAATTGCTCCGGCGTGACGTTTCGAAACCCACCAGGGGTGTAATCCATGGGGCCCGCCAGCATGCGCGTGAAGGGCAGGGTTACATTGTGTAGTGAGGTCACGCGATTGCCCGCCTTGTTGTATTCCGCGCCCATTACGCCCTCACGAGTGATCAGGTTGGGATAGGTGCGGCGCAGGCCGGTGGGTTTGTAGGCGCCGTGGAAGTCCACCATTAAGTGGTGCTCGGCGCATTTACGCGTCACCTCTTCATAAAAGTTCACCATGTTCTGATCGTCACTATTCATGAAGTCGCACTTGATTCCCCTGGCCCCCCACTTTTCATAAAGCGCCAGCGCATCATCCATCTGCTTGGCCATGTTTCTCCATTGCATCCAGATGATCAGCCCCACACCGTGCTGGCGGCCATAGCTGAGGATCTCCGGCATGTCGAGTTCGGGAATGGGCCTGGTGATGTCGAGCGAGAGTGGATTCCTGACCGCCTGCATTTCCGGCCCGTACCACGGGGGCTCAAACTCCAGGTAACGGGCGTGAATCTCCTCGGCAAAGTCTATGTAATACTTCTGATTTTCGGTATTCATCACGCTGGGCACGGGCGGCTTGGCCTTGAAATTCACCCACCAAGGGAAAACCGTCTTACCCGGAATGATCCAACTGGTATCCTTTAACACGCATGGGTCGCTCAGGTTCAAAACGATGTTTGATTCAATCAGGTCGCCCGGCGTGCGTCCCAGCATCAACACTCGCCAGGGAGTATAGTGAGGAGCGTTGGCCCGCACCGCCACTCCGCCACCATTCGGCAGCGGTGAAAGGCGCGTCACCAGCGTGTGCGGCTGCCGCGCGACGCCTTCCACATACATGCCGGCGTAATCGCGCAGGTTCGCCTCCGTCAAGGCAACGGTGGTAGTTCCGCCGAGTGAAATAGTAAGCGGCAGGCCGACAATCGCACCAGCTTCGATGCGGTCAAGCGAGATGCGGTCAAACTCCTTTTCTTGCGCGGTGTCAAACCTTCCGTATTGCGCCGCCCAGCAGGTTAAGTCGGCGGGGAAGCAGAACTGCGAACGCTCAGACAGAATTTCAAATTGGCGGAGCTGCTCCTGGTCCGGGATGTAGTATCGGAAGGCTGCCCCATCGTTGTAGGCGCGGAAGTCTAATTCGATTTTGCGGCGGAGCCCAGCGGTCTCATGCAAAGCAACAATCATCTGCCTGTAGTAGTCGCGCGCCGTACTCGACTTACCTGCGATGATTGGATAGGTTTCATCGTGCGGGTCACGACGCACGCCAGTGATCTCCTGCCCCGGTCCCCAAGTTCCCCCCTGTCGAAATTCGAGAGCCAGTGTTGAATCCTTCACCACGGGCTGGCCATGAAATGCCACGCTGTAAACGGGAGCGTTGTCAGCATTCAACCTGAAGGTGATTCGTACCGCTCCGTCTGGCGAAGCGAGGCGCAACGGCCCGGACGAAGCTACGGCTGAATTCTGCGCCTTGAGGAATGCGAGTATGAAAAGAAGGGGCACCAAATAGGTAATTTTGCGCATGAACTCTCCAAAAACATCAACAAAGTTATCCTGGACGCGCCAATCAAGCCCCGGAGCGCTGGCATTATACTCCTGATTCTCGGAAAATCATCGTGAAGCTGATGTACCGCTGGTGGCGGAATTGCTGACTGCGGGAGCGTTTCGGCCCCGCCGCGGAGCCATCCCGATCAAATCATTGTGACCGGCTCTGACCATGCGCTTGCGCACAGGCAGGAATCACACCGTCACAGCGTGGGGACGCCCATTATCTGGCCAGACTGCCGACTGTGGTTCCGCGGCACAACGAGTTGCACTTGATTTCCAGAGTGGTACAATCTCCTCAGGATCCCTCGTCCCCCGCCGATCGCGTATTCCTGTGTGCTTCAGTTATGGAGGTGTGCCGGCAGGATAGCATTCCCTTCCAGCACAACAAACCTATGGAAAACAATGAGAGCAAGCGAGAGTTGATCAGCAAGGGTGTGATGGGACTTCTCTTGGGGCTTTCGCTGATGGTGGCGGGAATCTGGGTGGGCCGGCAGCTTCACATTGTCTGGAACATCTGGCCGAGCACCGATGGCGTCGTCGTTCGCGGCACAATTCAGCAAGTCATGGATATCCCCTATACAAAGGGCGGAGGGGCTTATCACAGCTACGTGCCACAAATTGAATTTGGCTACACGGTGGGTGGCAGGAAGTACACCACCGAAGCGCCCTCCGTCTACAGCGCCGACACCTTCGATAAGGCGGCGGCGAACCTGACTCGGATGTACGCGCCGGGGACGCATCACCCCATTCGCTACAATCCCCGGAACCCTCGTGAAATTCAGTTTGGCATCATCGAGTTTGGGCCGCTGGCATTTGCGTTTTTGCTCCTCACATTGGGTGGGGTACTTTTGGCCATCAGCTCGAAGTTGCTGGTAAAGGGCTATGCGCAAGGCGTCGAACAAGCTCCAGCGAAGGAGCAGCGCGCACCGGCAGCAATTCTTCCCTTTACCGGGAGTGCGCGCCCGGAGGTTTCGGCGACTATGCTGATCTGCCCAGGTTGCGGGAGGCCCGTGAAGGCAATCGAGGACAACTGCCCCAACTGTCTGAGGGCATTGCGGGCCGCGTGAGCAATCGGTGGAAGGAGTTCTGCATAGCGGGTATTCCTGCGGTGTGAACTGGCGATCGTGGCGTGAGGAGCCCGGAAGAGGGTGGTCTGCTGCCTTGCCGCCTCGGAGGAGCCCGTCAAGGCGGTTGATCACTTCGGGTGAGGTAAGTGCCTATGTTTTCCGAGAGATCAGGGGATACTTGTATGAGATATTTATTTTCAGTTAGATGCCATGTTTGCAAATTTTCGGTCTTGCTCGACCCATTGTTTTCAATCGCTTCTCGGCTTCATTCGTGGCAGCGCAACGGCAGTCTGACAATGCGCTAACCCTCTTGGCCCGATTCAATCCGGCCTTCCATTTCGATTTCAAACACGGCGGGGGGTTCGGCAGGGACATCGTGGCGCCTCAAATCTAACCGTCTAAGTAGTATACATAGTAGGCTATAATTTGTCAAGAGAGAGGATGTCCGAGTTGTTGGGGCAGCCTGCGGTAGAGCTGGCATTACGCTGCCATCTGGCGAGGTAAACTCGCTGGCACAATTTCAAACTGTAACAATGCCGGAAGTTCAACCTAATTCCGTGCGGGAGCGGTGGCTTGGCTGATGGCGTCGACAAGTTCATTGCTGCCTCCCGCGCTACGAATATCCTTCAAGTCGTCAGGAGTGGGCGCAAACTTGATCCCGCGTTCTTTCACGAGTTCAGTTACTCGATCGCTGGGTACATCCCCCTTTAACAGGCTGAGGATTTCCGCCTTGCCCAATCCCCTGGAGTTGTCTGGTCCGGCGGGCTGCACTTTGGAGGGAGCTGAAGTGAGGTGAATAATAAATGCCAGTTTGGTTTGACCCTGCGAGCTATTGATGGCGCTTACTTCAAACTTGTTTTCGCCATCGTGAAGATCGAAGGGGTCGGATTTGAACTGTGCTGCTTGGGGGCTGGTGGGGCGCATGGTGACGGATCTTCCGTTGACGGTGACCACGGGCATGCCGGAAGCGTCCATCACTACCCCCTGGATGACCAGAGGTGAACGTGCGACTTCCACGGTTTGCCCCTCAGACGCGGCGGGTTCCGTCAGAACGAGCGTGGGCAAAGAAGCAGGTGCAGTGACGGCTACGAAAACGCCCGCCACTTTAGTTCCTGCCGGGCCGATAGCGGTGAGGGTGTAGTTTGTGGAGTCCTGCGGTTGTAGTTTCATCTCCCCTGTCGCTCCCACATGGCCGACGCCAGGTTCAAGGTCGAGGCCGGTGGCGTTGCTGGAACTCCATGTCAACGATACACTCCGGCCTTTCTCCACTGAAGAGGGTTCGGCGTGCAGGGTTACGTCAAGAGCTTGGGCTGCGGGCGGTTTAACTTCTGCCAGTACCCCGTCAAAATTTCGCATTCCGCGTTGGACGGCCATTGTCCCCGCAATATTGGATTGTGCCTCCTCGTTGAAAGCACGTTCCGTCTGCGTCTCTCCCCATAAGCTTTGAGGTAAGTATGCCAGTTCGATTCTGGCGCCGGGCGTTTGAATCACCATCACACTCTTATCAAACTGAATATCTCTGAGGTCACTGAGGTTGAACTCAAACCCTTCCATGCTGGCCTCCATTCCCTCAAGGGCATCTTTTCTGACCGGGGCCGGAGTGGCCAGGTAATTAATTCCAGTCGGAGCAGCAAATTTCTTGAGGTGACGGGAGGGCGACGGGCTTGCCGCACCGCCCACAACCATCGTATAGCGTACCGTCGTCCTGGTTACATCAAGCCAGCCGTACGAACCCCAAAACACGGCTACGGGATACCGAAGCGTGGGGTTGGAGTCAGCGTTCAATAAATCGGGCTTGGGAGCATTGGCAGGGTTGGGAGGAGCGACTGGAGACGCAGCACGCTTTTTTCCCCCCATGCCTCCTCCAAACACGGAACCGCCCAGACTTTGCATGCCTCCGAGCTTTAGAAGAGGAATGAGAAGAAAAACGGTTAATAACAAGCACGTCCTGCGGAGACGCAGGCTGGTTGACATCGGGCACCTACTTCCAGCGAGGAACGTGGCGGATTATAGCTTGGGGACGCGGGTGATTGCAAACGGTGGATTGGTCCACGGAGGAACCCGCCATTGGCGGTGCATGGCGAGAAATATATTCACCACGAAGCGAACTGCGGCTCACTGAGATCAGCCGCTGAACCCAGCCCCAAGAGGACACTCTGTGGTCACTGGTGTCGCGTCTGGTGAGCCTGTGATTAGTTGTTACCGCCGACGAAGCAGATCCCCAGGCTGGGATGGAAGGCGCAACGCGGATGCTTCCCAGCCTTCTGAAGCATGGGTCCAAGAGCGCGAGAGGAAATCAATACTGGTGAGACCGATCAGAATGACGAGCCATAGGAGGGCGGAGAGCAGCACCACGCGATTCAGTTGCGTACTCCAGCGTAAGTGCATGAAGAAGAGCAGAACCAGTGTGGCCTTGCAGCAGGCGATGACGAGTGCCACCACGGTGTTCCAGGGGCCCAGATCCACGTAAGCCATGCCTGTGGTGAGGCCGGTGAGAACCAGCAGCGCCCCGAAAACCAGGAAATAAGTGCTCTTCGGAATGACGTGACCGGACATCTAGTATCGCCCTCCAATTAAGTACAAAAGCGGGAAGAGAAAGATCCAGACGATATCAACGAAATGCCAATAGAGGCCGATGCCCTCAATCATATTGAAGCGATCGGGTCCGAACTCACCTCTCCAAGCTTGAACCACTAGCACGGCCAGAATTCCAATTCCGATCACCATATGCGCGGCATGAACACCGGTCATGGTGAAGTAGAAAAAGAAAAACAGCTGCACGGACTTGGCATGCGCTCCGGCAAAAGTGAAATTGAGGCCGGGGGCCAGACCTTCATGGTAATCGTGCAACCATTCAAATCGAAGTTTGACGAGAACGAATGCCAGTCCCAGCAAGATTGTCAGGATCAGGAAAGTCACCAGAGCATTCCGCTTGCCCATCTGGGCAGCGCGCACAGCCATCACCATGGTCAAGCTGCTTCCAATCAGGACGGCCGTGTTGATGGCGCCGATGGTGACATTCAGCATATGGCTTCCCGCTTCGAAGCCTGGCAGGTAGAGGTTGCGATAGATGGTATAAGCGGCAAAGATCCCGCCGAAGAACATCACCTCCGTGGCAAGGAAGACCCACATGCCAAGAGTGGCAGAGTCCTGCTGCTGCTGCAAATCCTCGAATTGGTGAGCCAGGGCGCTCGAGGCGTGACTGTCAGACAACGTGATCCTCCTTCGGTCCGTAGGCGTAAGCTTCTTCCGTCACCACAGGAAGCTCGGCAAAATTCTCAGTGGGGGGCGGGGAAGACGTCTCCCATTCAAGGCCTTTGGCGCCCCAGGGGTTCGGGCCGGCGATTGGTCCGAATTTCAGAGACCAAAGTAAATAGATGAGGGGGATCGCGTATCCAACGGCCAGAACCGATGCGCCCGCCGACGACATCACGTTTAATACTTGAAACTTCGGTGGGTAGATGGCATAGCGGCGCGGCATGCCCAGATATCCCAGCATGTACTGGGGGAAGAACGTAAGGTTGAAACCGACAAAGATGATGGCCGCAGCCAGACGCGCCCAACCATCGGGATAGAGGCGGCCCGTCATCTTGGGCCACCAGAAGTGCAGAGCGCCCAGATAACCCATCACCGCGCCGCCCACCATGATGTAGTGAAAGTGACCGACCACGAAGTAAGTGTCGTGCACGTGGGTGTCAACGGCCAGGGTGGAGAGGAAGAGGCCGGTGAGTCCGCCCATGGTGAACAGGCCAATAAACCCCAGGGCGTAAAGCATCGGCGCCTGATAGGAGACGGAGCCCTTGTAGAGTGTCGCCGTCCAGTTGAAGACCTTGACCGCGGAAGGGATTGCCACAGCAAAGCTGAGTGCGGAAAAGACCACGCCGGCATACACCGATTGCCCGCTCACAAACATGTGATGGCCCCAGACAACGAAAGAGACCACGGCGATGGCTACGCTGGAAAAGGCCACAAATTCATAACCAAAAATGCGTTTTTTAGAGAAGCAGGCGATCAACTCGCTAACCACACCCATGGAAGGCAGAATCATGATGTAAACGGCCGGGTG
>PLSX01000033.1 GCA_003165315.1 Acidobacteriota bacterium | reverse complement strand
ACGAACACTTCGACGCATAATTCTTCATTCTTAATTCGTAATTCGTAATTTTTAATTGTCCCGAGCCCCGTATCCCGTATCCCGCGCCCCGAATTCCGCATTCCGTATCCCGAACCCCGAGCCCCGGATTCCTGACTCCTTTTCAGGACTACTTTACGGGGAGAAAAGTCAGGACGAATTCGCAGGACTATTTGACTTGCGCAAAACGCGATTTCTGCGCCCGGCGACCCGTCAGTCCCCATCCTCGCATAGCTCTCTTCGCGTTATTTCAAAAAAAGTCATCCTAAAGGCCTATAATTTCACAGCCGAAAAAATTCACCGCTGAAAGAAATCGCTGTCAAAAAAACGCCGCCAAAAAAAATTCCGGCCCCAAAAAAATCGCCGGGTAGGGCAAGCTCCACCCCAAAGTTCGAAAAATGCCCCCGGGCCAACCACCATCCGCTCGCGGCGCAACCAGTCCGGCGGCAACCACCCCGTAGCCAACCATCCCCAGGACCAACCACCCCCGATCGGCTTCATTCTCGTCGCGCCGTGCCCATCAGTCCGCCTGAGGGTTGGCATTCGGCAGTCGATTGCCTGTCTCTAAACACATCCTTGCCAATCTGGGTAACAACTTGCTGGCTTGCTACAAAGGCCCAAGGCTGTGGCGTGAATTCGCCCAGCCCGGAATGCGCCGTAGAGGCGGCTTTATGCCGCCATTCGGGTGTTGAGGGGCGAGAGGTTATGGCGGGGTAAAGCCGCCTCTACAGCGATTTGGGGCGTTTCGTATCAGTAGACCTAATTCCCGAACGCAACACCACTTCCAGGCGACAAGTCAGGGGGAATCATGAAAATGGCACGAAGAGAGTTTGTGGAGTTGATCGGCGCGTCGGTAGCCTCCTTGTCGGTGGGGAATCTGGGGAATGGTGCCACTTTTCCCGCGGGCCAGGGATCCATGGAATTGGGAGAGTGGCGATTGACTGTGGCCCCTACCGGCGACATCACGTCTCTCAGCGATGGCAACGTGGAATTGGTAAACGGCAAGCTGGGTGACAATCATCTCCGCATCGTGATGCCGGGTAAGGCGCTTTACGAGTGCAACCGGCCCGTGAGCATGAAGCGGGTCGGTGCGAAAACGATCTTCCACTATGCTTTTGCGGAGCGGCACAAGTTTACCGTCGAATATGAGGTGGAATGGGTCAATCTCCCAGACCGCGCCGCAGCGCTGCGGCAGACGGTAAAGATCAACGCCCCGGAAAAGATTTCGGACAGCGTCAAGCTGGTGCTCCCTCGCAACATTCAATTGCCGGGTGAAGTCCGCAAAGTATTTGCCCCGCTCAAGAATGGAGTGGGCCGGCGCAAGCCCATTGGTGGACTCGATAGCGAGGATGAGTACCTGTTCCACTTTGCCGGAACTTATGAAGGCGGGCGCCCGCAGATGCTGGCCATTCCCATGCTTGATGAATACTCGCCTCAAACCGATCTGCACATCACCCTGATTGCCGACCCTTACTTCACATCGCACATCACCCTTCCCTTTGAAGACCAGATCGGCCAATTCCATTGCATCTATCCGCCGAACGTCGGCGTCACAAATGAGGAGAGAACGCTCTACACGGGCCTGCATCGCGGCGACACCAGAACGGCGATGAAAGTCTTTTATGCAACAGCGCTGGCGGACGTCCATCCCGGCCCTGACTGGCTCCACTCCGTCGCGATGATTGATTACGACTACCTCAGCAAGAACGGGCGCGGGTGGTTTGCTGACATTGACAAGCTCACTGAGGTCATTAAGCCCCAGGATCGCGATAAAGTTTTTCTGGCCCTCCACGCCTGGTATGACTTGGTGGGGCGGTATACCTACGACCATTCGACCCATGCACTCGACAAGAAATGGATTGCGCTTCCCAGCGCGCGGGACAAAGAGGTTCAGGCGCTGGGCGACGCCCCGGAGGCGTGGAACTTCTGGTATTGGCATAAGCGGGCGCTGGTGGACCTGCAACCGGTCCAGATGTCCATTGCTGAAGTTCACCGCCGTATTAAATATGCCAAGGACCGGGGCTTCCGCGTGGGCATGTATTACGCCGACGGGCTTTCCTCCTGCGACCGTGGCAAGCCGCTGGCCGATCCCGGCACGGTGCTGCACTGGGGTGGGTGGCACGGGCCGGACACGTTGGGGAAAACCTATCAGCAGTCACCCTTGCATCCCGGCGTGCGGGATTTCTTCAAAGGCTATCTGCAAGCGCTGATTAACGAATACGGGAGCGAAGTGGATGGCTTCATTATGGATGAAACCTTCTTTGTCGATCCCGGCGATCTGGGCACGGAAGCCTATCCGGGTTACGCTGACCGCGCCATGATGACCTTGGTGAAGGAACTCGCGGCCATCGTGGCCGCGTCCAGTTCGCAACTGGCATTTTTTGCCTCTGACGTCATCGGTGTGCGAACGTGGACCCACAAAGCTCCCTATGCATTGATGGCCCACGCCACCTACCAGGATTCGGGAAGCGCTCCGGAAGCATGGCCCTACGGCCTCTTCCCCAACTTTAGGAACACTCTCTGGTCCTGTAATTGGATGCCGGTCACCCATTTTCGCTACACCC
The DNA here is from genome assembly GCA_003165315.1 of Acidobacteriota bacterium. GTDB lineage: Bacteria > Acidobacteriota > Terriglobia > UBA7540 > UBA7540 > Bog-366. The sequence goes on along the minus strand of PLSX01000033.1, from coordinate 15,137 downwards.
AGTATGGGGTGGAAACATTTGACACTCCCGTGTCCATTTCCAATGGCTGTGCGGGCGACGACATGGGAATCTCCGAGGTAAGCCCCGAGATTCTACGGGCGATGCTCGATCTATTTGAGAAACGGAAGGCTCGCCGCATGGATATCGCCTGGATTGAAGAGAATCAGGGGAATTACACCTATCAGGGAAGGGAAGTGAAGTATAAGGCGAGCTTGTGGACGGAATGACGACGCAACTTGTGCTATGGCCGTCCCGGCCATGCGTGGGGCACAGGCAGGAGTGCCTGCGCCACACCCACAGGGCCAACATCGCTGGCCCCGGTGAATCCAGTTGTTCAGAAGAAGCGTATGTTGAACGAACCCAGTATATTTATGAAAACACGGCAGAGAGCAGCGCCATACGGACATACAACCCGTTCTGGGCCTGGCGGAAGTAAGCGGCGCGAGGGTCGCTGTCAACCTCCATGCTGATTTCATCCAGCCGGGGCAGCGGGTGCATGATGATGGATTTCTCTTTCATCAAACTCAGCGTGTGGCGGTCGATCACGTAGACGCCGCGGCATTTTTCATAATCGGCGATGCGGTCGCCGAAGCGTTCCTTCTGAATGCGGGTTTGATAGACCACATCGACTTCGGGAAGGACCTTGTCAAGGTCAGTCTCTTCCGTGTACCAGATGTTGCGCTCGCGCAGATGTTCAAGAATGTCTTCCTTCATCTTCAGCAATGTGGGAGCGACAAAATAGATTTTGATGTCCTGATATTTGCTGAGCAGGTAGGTGAGTGAGCGTACCGTGCGGCCTTGCGCCAGGTCTCCCACCATGGCGATCTTCAAGCCGTCGATGGCTCCTATCTCCTTGCGGATGGTGTAGAGATCCAGCAGGGCTTGAGTGGGGTGCTGGCCCGCGCCGTCACCGGCATTGATGATGGGAGCCTTGGAGATGGCGGAGGCCCGCTTGGCCGCTCCGACTTCATAATGGCGGATCACGATCACATCCGCGTATCCATTGAGGATTTGCACGGTGTCTTCCAGCGTTTCACCCTTGGCGACGGAGGAGAATTCGCCGGCGTTTTCCGTGGAGATCACGCGTCCGCCCAGCCGATGCATGGCAGTCTCAAAAGAGAAGCGCGTGCGCGTGGAGGGCTCATAGAAGAGTGTGGCCATGATGCGTTTCTGAAATTCCACCGTGCCACCGTGGGCCACAACGTGTTCCATTTCAAAAGCCGTATCGAAAATATAAAGAAGAGTGGACGAATTAAATTGCTGAGCTTCGATGATGTGGTGCAATTTCATGGCGGGTGTTTAGTCCTCCTCGATCAGGAATAGCCGCAGAGTCTCACCGTCTGACGCTTTCCCCTTCGTGCAATGGGTGGATGGAATAGGATACTCTTCCATCGGCGGCCCTTTGGGAACAAACAGGCGGCAGGGCAGGATATCACAGGCGCGGGAGACAGGAGTCAGAAGTTAGGAGTCGGGGCTCCGTGCTGGAGGCTGGGCGCTGGGGACTCGGATTGATCGATAATTTTGATCTCGCGCCTAACCCCTAGTCCCGAATCCCTAGCCCCGAGTCCCGGAGAATTTTGACCCCCACTTTCCCCTCTGGTTGCTGGACAGTGCGATTCCTGAGATAATTTTTATGTCAAATCCTTTCCAGAAAGGTGAGTGATGAATACATCCCATAACGAATCGATTCCGGCTGCACCCGTACAACGGATTCTTGCGGCTGCGATGTTTGCTGCGGAGAAGCATGCCGCCCAGAAGCGCAAAGGCGCGGCGGCGGAGCCCTACGTAAACCATCTGATTGAGGTTGCGCAGTTGATCGCTGGCAGCAGCGAGCAGTTGGATGCCAACTTGGTGATGGCAGGTTTTCTTCATGACACCATCGAGGATACCGGAACGACAGCGGAAGAACTCGAACAAGCATTTGGCAGCGATATCACCGCACTCGTGGTAGAGATGACGGATGATAAATCCCTGCCCAAAGAGGTTCGCAAAGCTTTGCAAATCGAGAACGCTCCGCATAAATCGGTTCGCGGTCAGGTGATCAAACTGGCGGACAAGATTTCAAACCTGCGGTCACTACTAGCCAGCCCTCCGGCCAATTGGAGCTTGGAGCGCAAGCGGGACTACTTCATCTGGGCACAGCGGGTCGTCGACGGTCTCAGCGCGCCAAACCCCATTCTGAAGGCAGAATTTGACCGGACCTTCGCGAGGTTCAAGGGTTGAGGTCGTCCAGGGATTCGAGGGCTCGCATGGCGGTCTTGAGGACAGCCGGCAGGAACCAGATGGAAGTCGGCAGCCGACAATAAGCATCAGGCGCCGCTACGGCTCCGCCAACGAATCCGGCTCAGATTTCAAACTCGACTTGCTGTGAGAAAACGAGTTTGACGGGGCCCAGCAAACCTGCGGGAGGGATATTTTCGGCTCCGTATTCGCGCGACATGATTTGGTACCACTGCTGGCGCTCGTTGTAGCTTCCATATTTTTCGATCACTCTATCGGCTGACTCCGGGCGCTTGAGCCCTGCAACGGAATTGATCAAGCGATTGCTGACGCGCACTTCGATGAAGTTCTTGCCCGGTTTCACCAAGGTGGTTACGTCGTGCAAGTGAGGGCGTTTCCAGGTTACTCCCGCCGCGGTGCTATTCAGCCAGACTTTGGAGGCATCCATCACTGAACCCAGGTCCAGCGTGACGAGGCGTCCATCATCCAGCAGGACTGGAGAAATTTCAAACTCCAGTTCATAACGCGCCGTACCCGAAAAGTTGCGAGTATCGGAATCGTCGCTCCAGGAGCGCAGCACGCGCATCTTCTTGACCAGTTTTTCGAACTTGTAGGCTTGGAACGTTACCAGCCATTCGCCTGTGATCTCGAGTGGGGCGGGCAGGTCTTTAACCAGGTATTCCTTGCGCCCGGGCTTTACTGACGCGCCGCCCGTTTGAATGTAAATGGCTCCGTTATTGTTGGTGGTGCAGATGATTTTGCCCTTGCCCGCCGCCTGGACTTCATCCGCGTTGGACTCCACCACGTGCATGGGCTCAGGCGCATCCTTGAAGATGTAGAAGGCCGACTCATAGGGTTTCAAGTGAAATGGAATGCGCACACCGTGGCTCTCCACAATGTAATTCGCCACGGGTTTGGTCTCACCAGTCTCCGCATTCCAAAGCTCGACGGATTTACGGTCCGTCCGGAACAGTGCCGAATTTTCCTGGTAAGACTCGCTAGTATTGGTTACAAAATAGACATCGGACTCCTCTGTCCGCCGATGCATATGCAGCACCGCTTCGGCGCGCTTTTCCAGCTCGAAATCAGGTTGCAGATGTTCGCGCAGAATCTTCGGCAAGTCGGTATCGGATTGGAGAAGGACTGCCTCGCCCTTGCCGAATTTGTTCCTGACGATGGAATCATGGATGGGAATGTTGCCGAACATCTGCACCACAATCCTCTTCACCTTGGCGCCGTTCTCTTCAAAGGCGGTGAACCCGGTGGCGAACTCTGGAAGGCGTTCGATGGCAATCGCCACGCCGCCAGCGTGGCAGAAATCACGCACGCACTCCATCGTCTTAAGCGATATATAAGTCATTCGCGGCAGAATCAGCACCGAGTGTTCCATCTTCTCGATTACCAGCTTGCCGTTCGAAAGGCTCGATCGTTCCACCAGCACCTGATCGTTCACAAAGTTGAAATCGAAGCCATTGCGGACAATCAACGGCGCGATGTCGCCCCATTTGATGGCTGTTTCGGGCGCCCAGTACATCTCCGCCGAGGGGTTCGACTTGCTCCACGCGTCAGGAATTGGGGAGAGAACCGCCACGTCGCCCACAAACCGTCCTTGCGAAAGCAGCGAGCAGCAGCGGGCAATGTAGGAGGAAAAATGATGGTAATACTGCCACCATGGTTCTGTATGGCGAATCACCGAAACAGCAAACATCTCGTGAAAGGGCTCGGTGCTGTCGTCGGGGTCGTTATAGGTGTACCCGCAATTAAGAATCTCCTGATAGCCGTCGCGCAGAGAGGGATCGAGGACGGATTTCAGCAGCTCCATATTCACAACATACCGGTAGGAACTGGGGTAGCCTGGCGCGCTCAAGAATGTAAAACTCTCGGCGGAGGTCAGGGGCTTGCCATAGATATGGGCGGAACTGGTGGCAGTCTTACGGTGCACGGAAACCTGCGGCTCGCGCAGCGTTACTTGCTCACCTTCACCCACTGAGTTGGACGCGTAGGATTGGAGGATCTCGCCAATGCTTCCGTGGGACTGAACGCGGGAAATCAGGCTGTTCTGCTCGCACCACTCTCTGAGTGGGACAAAAAAATTGTCAATGATCAATTGCGACAGCACGTGGATGAAGTCATGCCGCACGTACGGCGTTTTGTCGCCCACGTCGTACCAGAGTGCCAGCAGGTGCGGGGAAACGTCATACCCCTTGCGCTTCTTGAACTCCGCCAGATAGTCGTCTGTCCAGTAATAGGCTTGGTGAGGCAAATGGATTTCAAAGCTGTCGCAAAAGATGCCGCGCACGGTCTTTCCAAACTGGTCGCCCACAACTTTTTTGAATGCGCCGCCCACAACCTCCAGGTGACGGTTGAGGGACTTGCGGCATAAGTGGTCAATCACCAGTCCTTCGCCACCCAGGGCCGCGCCGCGCACCGGCTGCCGCGTAGGCGCCTGCTTCAGCGCGATGATCTTCCACTTCCCCTCGGGAATAGGCCAGCCCACGGCTTGCCGCACCACAGCCCAATAATTCGGGTCCGAGTAGCGCAGGTAGGGCCGGAGGTCGACGATGCTCTTCGGATCAAGCACTTCATCGGAACCAATCGTTCGGGCGGCAAACAGGCCGATGAGCTTCTCATGTTCACCCATGTCGCCTGGTATTTTCACGCCGTAACGGTCCGGCCCCACCACTTCATCCGCGGTGCGCACGATGCATTTGGCGCCGAGTTCAATGGGAATCCACGGTCCACCGTACGGCCATCCCGTACCCAGCGTGAAGTCCACCTGCATGCCGAATTGCCCCGCTTTTTGCACGGTGAGCTTGGTCAATTCCTCCCACCGGTCTGAGAGGAACGCGAAATTCCCCTCCGGCTCCACGGGACTCAGCCAGCTTAATTCCACACCAGCCAGGCCCTGTTTCTTCATCTGCTCAAGTTCATAAGCAATGCCCTCTTCCGTGGCTTGCGGTCCCATCCACCACCAGCGAGTCCAGTCCTGGTTTTGAATGGGTGGATTTTCAAACGCCTGCCGAAGGCCATCGTAGCCAGGGCTGGCACTTCTGGCGGGCAGGGGTTGGGTATTGGAAATGGCAAGTTCCGGGGGGATTGACCCAAGAGCGAATGCCGCACCGGCGGCGCCCATCGATGTCTTTAGGAAATTTCTACGACGCATGATTCTCTCCATACGATATTGAATGAAGGAGCATTGTTTGCCTGTTTCAGTCAGGAATGTCCGGCGGGGACGGGGGAAATTCGCACAAGTCAGCCGGGGCATGAGACCGGAGAGGCTTGGCGCGTCGGGAACCAATTCGGATGAATTTATCGATCCCGCTTGCGGAATATTCCGGTGCAAACGCGCCAAAAGTACCTGCGGCAATGGAAACATGCAATATCACTGCCAATTTCCAACCCCCATTTAAGCTTGGCCTCAGATGTCCGATATGCAAAGTGGCGGCTTACTTGCCTGAATATATGCTGCCGCTGGCTGGGGGTACATCGTGGACTTCGCCATGACGCAGGGGGGGTTACTGGTTCATTCTTGTGATGACTGGCCGTGCGCCGTCTGCCGACCCGGCCAAATCTCTGAAAGCCGCGCTTATTGTCTTTGTTTGAATTGCGCTTATGGAATTGTGGCGGCGGCTAGCGCGGGTGAACAGGGCGCTCGTGCGCTATTGGACGAAATTTCGGATGCCTTGAGCCAGTTGGAGGCGCATCAAGGGGAGCAGCGGCTTCTGGCCAACTGAGTTCCTAAATAAGTCACCACATAGAAGCTTCTCAATGCTAATGAGGTAGCGGACCTCTTGGTTCCCGGGGGGCGTCGATACGAAAACTCATTCCTCTGGCCTGATTCCACAGCGCCCCGATCAAATCTGCTCCAACGCCACCAGACACCGAAGGTCAATATAACTTCTACATCACCAAAAGCCCGTTTCGCTCTATGACTTAGACAATTAGGCACACTTGCCACTTCCCTTCATGCGGTTTTTGTGGGACTATTTAACTTCGTGGGTCCGCCCTCCAGTCTGTCCACCAAAATTGACTTGGTACGGTCTGCAGAAGGGGCGAGGGAGAATTGGCTCTTGGCGTCCGTCAAGAATTTGACATTCAAAGAAGTCTTGGAATTGGTTCGTCCCGACCTTCTTCTTGTGGAGGAAGAGTTCGGCGTCCAAACTACCACGGGCGTTCGTCCCATTTCAGAAATCGGTCAGTATTTGCAGGAGGGCGGGGGCAAAAGGTTGCGTCCTGCGCTTGTCCTGTTGGCGGCCAAGTTGTGCGGATACGAAGGGTTGGCTGGAATCCGCATGGGCGCAGTCGTGGAAATGATTCACACTGCCACGCTGGTTCACGATGACGTGATCGACCAGGCTGACACTCGCCGTGGCCGTCCCTCCCCTAATTCGCGCTGGGGAAACCCCATGAGCGTGCTCGCGGGCGACTGGCTTTACATGCAGGCGTTCAATATCGCTTTGAACGAGCGAAGCTTCCGTATTTTGGACGTTTTAATCCGCCTCACCCAGGTGATGGTGGAAGGCGAGTTGCTTCAACTCACCTGTCTACGGCGCGCCACTGTTACCGAAGAAGAGTACCTGGAACTGGCCTATCGCAAAACTGCCTGCCTTTTTTCCGCCTGCATGCGCCTGGGAGCGCTTCTCGGTGGCAAGAACGAAGAAGAGGAAGGTCGTTTGGGCCTTTACGGCATTAATCTGGGCCTGGCTTTCCAATTGATTGACGATGTTCTGGACTTCACCTCTTCCGAAGAGGTTTTGGGCAAGCCAATCGGTAACGATGTTCGCGAGGGCAAGATGACGTTGCCCCTGATTTACCTCTTGCAACGCTGCTCTCCGGAAGAATCCCGCAAGGTTTCGCGGGTGCTGGAAGAGGGCGGGTTCGACGCCGCTCAATTTGCCGAGATCCTTGAACTGATCGACCATTACGGGGCGCTGCAATCAGCGCGGGAGAAAGCCCAGGATTTTTCCGAAAAGGCCCGGGGCTTTCTTGAAGAATACCCCGACTCTCCTTATAAAGATGCATTGCACTCATTGCCCGATTTCATTTTGGAACGGGAATCCTAGGATCGCGTAACCCTCCCGCATGAAACATCGCCACGAAACCGAAGTCAAACTGGAGGTCAGGGATGCTAAAGGTCTGCGCCGTCGCCTGACCGAACAGGGCTTTCGCATCATCTTGGCCCGCCACTTTGAAAGCAACATCTTGTTCGACTATCCTGACCTGCGCCTGCGCAAAATGCGCTGCCTGGTCCGGCTACGTTATATGGGCGACCAGGCGTTGCTCACTTACAAGGGCACGCCGCTTCAATCGCGCGATTATAAGATCCGCCCGGAGTTTGAATCCATGGTGGACGACGGCCACCGCGTTCACGACATTCTGCTTCACCTGGGCTTGCAGGAGATGTTTTCCTACGAAAAGTACCGCACCATTTACGCGCCGAGAGGCAAACGCGATGCACTAGGCGGTCCCCACCTGGTCTATGATGAAACGCCAGTGGGCAATTACATCGAACTGGAAGGCCCCCAGCGGTGGATTGATGAAGTGGCGCGCCAACTCGGTTATTCACGCAAGGACTACATCAAGGAAAGCTACGCCGCCCTTTACCGGAAGAAATGCCAGCAGGAGGGTAAGACTCCTGGGAATATGCTTTTTCCCAAACGAGAATCGTGATAGGGTTCTGCACCGGGCTGGGCTATAATGCGCGTGGATGTTCCTACCGTCTACTGACGGAGCGGAGAGGAGAATTATCATGGAAGGTTTGCTTTCGCCGGTTCATATGGTCATCATTATGGTGATTGTCTTAATTCTGTTTGGCCCCGGTAAATTGCCGGAACTCGGCAAGGGTCTGGGAAAAGGTATTCGAGAGTTTAAGGATTCATTGCGCGGCGGCATGGACGGTTCTTCCGACAAGAAGTAGGCGGTGCCGCTCCTAGAGGAGAGTTATCATGGAAGGTTGGTTATCTCCGGTTCACATGGTTATCATCCTGGTGATTGTGCTGGTCCTGTTCGGACCCGGCAAATTACCGGACCTGGGCAAGGGCTTGGGAAAAGGCATCCGTGAATTTAAGGACGCCCTGAAGGGCGGGATGGATAGTTCCGCAGACAAGAAGGAAGACGAGAAGAAGGTCGAAGAAGAAAAGAAATCGTAAGCCTTCAATTGCCATTGCTGCCGTGGAAGTCCGTCCCATACTTCAAATCTTATCTTCCCACGACGAATTCGTAAGAACGGTTCAATTGTAAGAACTGCGCGGGCCTGCTTGCAGGCTCGCGCGGTTCGGCCTTGGCCATTCCCAGTCTTGTTTCGATGAGTGGGAGGCGAAGCGCCGAGTGCGGCGGCACCCCAGGACCAGATGAAAAAGTAATTGCTGTTTTTGCCTTCCTCTTCAAAACCCCTTATCATCTCCAGTCGGTCGTCTGCAATTTCCCATCGCACCGAAGGAGTATGCCGATGTCAACTGACAAGATGCCCACCCCGCGCGTGCCTTTAGGACAATTTTCGCGTCGCAGTTTTCTGCAAGTGGCTGCCGGCGTCGCGGTTATGCCCCCGGCGCTGGCTCGGGCGGGGCGGGGTTTATCCAAACCCGACCCGCGCCGCATCCTGGCCTTCGTGGGTACGTACACCTCGCCCCAAGGTCCGGAAGGATCCCGTGGTCGCGGGCAGGGCATCTATGTGTTTGAAATGAATCCCAGCAGCGGCGTGCTGACCCGGCGCGAGATCATCCCTAATGATGTGAACCCTTCCTGCCTGGCGTTTCAACCCTCGGGTGGCCATTTGTACTCGGCAAATGAAATCTCTAATTTTTCGGGCGGAACCGCCGGTTCTGTCAGCGCCTATGCGGTTGATCGCGCCACCGGGCATTTGACCTTGCTCAACACGGTCAGCTCGGAGGGCGCCGGGCCGGCCTATTTGAGCGTTCACCCCGCAGGAAAACATGTGCTGGTGGCCAACTATGGGGGAGGGAGCGTTGCGGTGCTTTCCATCCATGCCAATGGTGAATTGGGTCCTGCCAAGCAGGTGATTCATCATCAGGGCACCGTAGGTCCTGAGTCCTCCCACAGTGCGCCAATGGGTAGCTTTGCCTTTAGCGGGCATGACCGGCCCCACGCCCACATGATCCAGGCGGATGCTGCGGGGCGCTTTGTGTTCGCCGCCGACCTTGGGCTGGACCGGATATTTATTTGGAGGTTCGATGCGGAAACGGGTGTGCTTACGCCCAACGATCCCGACTCCGTCGCTCTGCCGCCGGGAGACGGACCCCGCCACTTCGTGTTTCATCCCGCGGGCAAATGGTTTTATTCACTTCAGGAAGAAGCCTCAACGCTTGTGGCCTTCGACTATGATGCGGCCCGGGGAAGGCTGACGGAAAAGCAAACCCTCTCCAGCCTGCCGAAGGGTTTTGTGGGCACAAACTTCACTTCCGAAGTCTTGATCTCTGCCGACGGTAGGTTCCTTTATGCCGCGAATCGGCTCCATGATAGCATCGCGTGGTTTCCCATCAGCGCCACTGGCACGCTCACGTTCGGTGGCGAAGAATGGACCCGCGGCGATTATCCCCGCAGCTTCAACATCGATCCCACGGGGAATTTCCTCTTCTGTTGCAATCAGCATGGTGATGCCGTCACCACCTTCCGCGTCAATCGCCAAACCGGCGCGCTGACGTTCACGGGGAACTACACGCCGGTCGGTACACCGTCACACATCGTTTTCCTGATATAGAGTTAGAAGTGCGTGGACAGCGGATGCCCCCCTGGGAGACGTCCGCAGCCGCGTTTTCGACCCACACTCCAGTTCGCCGCGCCGCGACAGATCAGAAGAGCCTTCCCCTTCGATGTTGCGCACTCCTGGCACCGTACCACTTCTCCCAGACATTTTTCCCGAAAATCTATTGCGATTGCGGAATTATGGGCATAAGATGGCCCCACAATCACACGGGTGGGGGGCTGACATGAAGGTTGAGGATTTGATCCACTCTCGGACCGAAGTCTACTCTGTAACCGAAGCTGCAACCGTCTATGATGCGGCCCGCTACCTGCGCGAAAAGCAAGTACGGGCGGTGGGCGTTCTCACTCCCAACAGCAAACTGTTGGGGGTCGTGTCGCAGAGCGATATCTCCGACAAAGTCGCTGCGGAAAACAAGTGCCCGGCTTGGATGCGGGTCGCGGAAGTGATGACTCCGCACCCCATCACCATTCCTCCTGAAACCCATTTGGATGAGTGCCTTCGGTTGATGGAGAAGCATGGCATCTATCACCTGCCCGTTGTGGATGAAAAGGAAACTTATCGCGGTATGATCTCCGTACAGGACATGTTGCGCGTCATCGCCTCCGATGAAAAGGCTCGTGCCGACATGCTGGAATCGTTCCTCTTCTCGGCGCGATAGCGAAAACTTAGCAGAGGAGTCGTCCCCGCTGCCCTGAGGATTCGTTTCTCCTTTACTTCGGTTGCTGGCATATTTTTCTCTAACTACGGCCTGTCCACTGACGCTCCCTAAACCTGGGCCAGATTTTCCCTCATCTTCACATTCAAATCCGCCGATCCCCCACATTAAGGGGGGGCCGGGTGAATTGTTTAAGAAAGGCGCCGCTCCGCTGGACTAATCGGCAGTTTGCCGTGAAGGTTTGAGCCAGAATTGAGCTGATGTGCCAAAGTGAAATTCGACAGTCAGCGTACTTTCCTTTCTCGCCGTTGCCCTGATTTTCCTTCATCTTTGCGTTCAAATCCGCCGATACCCCACATAAAGGGGGGGCCGGTTAGAATTCTAAAGAGAAAGACTTCTGCGATTGTGCAATCGGCAGTTTGCTGCGAAGAGTTGAGCCGGAAATTAGCCGATTCGATGAAGTGAAATTCGCCAGTCAGCTTACTTTCCTTTCTCGGCGTTGCCCTGATTTTCCCTCATCATCGCATTCAAATCTCCCGATCCCCCACATAAAGGGGGGGCCGGTGAATTGTTTAATAGAGACACCGCTCCGCTGGACTAATCGGCAGTTTCTCGCAACGACTTGAGCCCAGTTTGGGCCAAGCGACTTGGTTTCCGCGAGTTGAACACTGGACTCCAGCTTTGGCGATACGACTGAAACCAAGGACGCCTTCGCTCCCCGCCACATTCGTTTCCCGCCACGCTTTGGTCGCCATCGCCTTTTGTGTTATACCTACCCTTCACCACTTTGGGAGCTGCTTAAGCCGATCGCAAAGGGAGGGCGGGCGCCATGCTTGAAGGGTCAATGCAAATTTTCAAGAAGGGTGCTGGTGAAAAGGTTTACCGCCAGCGCGTGGGCGGCTTCTTATGGAGCGGCAGGTCTTACCACAGAATTGCACCGATAATCCTGACCTTCGCGCTGGTCTTCATAGCTGCGGTTGTCTTGCTGGCGAAGGATCCACCTGGCACGCTGGAGATCAAATCAACGGCATTTCGCGCAGGCGGAACGATTCCCATGCAGTACACATGCAGCGGCGCAAACGTCTCCCCAGCTCTCTCCTGGAACCAGCCTCCGCCTCGTACCAGAAGTTTCGCGCTGATCGTCGATGATCCGGACGCGCCGGCCGGAAACTGGGTACACTGGGTGGTGTATAATCTGCCGGCGTCGGCGCGGCAATTGCCGGAGCACATTCCGCCGGGCGATGCAGTTGCTGGAGGTGGGAAGCAAGGCCTCAACGACTTTCCCCAGAATGGCTACGGCGGTCCCTGCCCGCCTCCGGGTAACCCCCACCGCTATTTCTTTCGGCTCTATGCGCTCGATACAATGCTGGACCTGCGCGCCCCCACCCGCCGCCGCGATGTCGATGTGGCGATGAAAGGTCACATTCTGGCACAGGGGGAATGGATGGGAATGTTTGGGCGATAAGGGGAAAAGAAAGTCAAAAGTCAAAAGGCAAAAGTGAAATGGAGCATGCCTTGAGCTTATCAATGTTGCATTTTGATTTAGGCTTTTAGTTGAGTCGCCCTGCGAAGGACCTTAAGCTTTTGCCTTTTGCCTTGTCTTACCTCCTCCGAGGCACGTTCGAAAATTCAGGAAACTACCATTGAGGTCAATTCATGGGTTCATCGTTTAGCCATCGTTCACTCGGCAGTTTTGCGTTCAGGCTGATTCTTTTTATGTCTGCTTTCGCCGTCATTCTTTCGCCCCAAAATCTAACGGCTGCTCCTGCGGGTGCCTCGTCCCCAATCCTTGTGGCATCCGGCGGGCAGGCAAAAGTCTCTATTGTTGTGGGTGGGCAGCCGAATGCAACCTATCAATTTGCGGCGTCGGAGCTGGCGAAATACCTGAAGGACCTATCCGGCACTGAGGTTCCAATCGTAAGTAACGAGCAAGTTGCCTCGCGGCCTTCACGCGAAGCGCTGATCGTTGTGGGCGGCGCAGACGTCAACAAGACGGCTAGGGAAGCGGCCTCAGCGCTGCACATGAACATTACTGGCCTCAAGCCCGATGGTTTTTTGATCAAGACGGGGCAAATGAAGAATCGTCCCATCGTCGTGGTGGCGGGGAACGATGGCGCTTCAACGATGTACGGTGTCTACGAACTGATTGAGCGGCTGGGAGTGACGTTCCGCCTGACCGGCGACATTATCCCCAAGCCCAGTGATCCGCTTTTGATTCCCTCTCTCGATGTTCGGATGGAGCCGGCGATGTCGCGCCGGGGCTTCCTTCTGCAAGATTCCGGCTATGAAAATCTGACGATGTTTTCCTACGACGATTACGCCCGCCTGATCGATCAGATGGCGAAGATGAAGTGCAATTACATGCAGTTTTGGTGGTTTCCCTTCTCCCCATGGCTGAACTACTCCTACAAGGGTGAGTCCAAATGGATGGGCGACATCTCCACCAAGGAGAGCGGATATCTGACGTGGGCCTACGGTGGGTTTGGGTCGCGCACCACCGACGACGTTTCCATCGGCAAGGATCTATTTAAGGGCAGAAGGATCGCTCCCCCGGAGATGCAAACGGTGGAGACTCCGGATCAGGCCTTCACGGTGGCGCAGGATCTTCTGCACCGTATCCTCCACCACGCGGCGGAGAGGGGAATCAAGGTGTGGCTCGCCGTGGAATTGGCGTCCCTGCCGCCCAACCTTGCCCGCTATACGGAAGAGGTTGGGAGTCTACCCTTCCACAATTTGATGGGGACGTTCGTCCACCCGCTTGACCAAGTCAATCGTGAAATCCAGGTGAATCGCTTAAAGGCCCTGGTGGATACCTACCCGGAGGCTGAAGGATACTTCCTGAATGTGGGCGAGATCTATCCGGAGCTGAACAACGACAAGTACCGCGCTTTCTTTGACCAGAAGCGCCCTGACTATTTCAGTTTGCGCCAGGCACGGTTTCCCTGGGTGATTGACATTCCACAGGATTCCGATCAGGTTGTGGACTCTAACATTGGCAATTTCGATCTTTTTCAGTACCTGCTGAAGCAGCGCGACGCGATCGCACCCAAGACGAAGATTGGATTGATGGGCATTGGGCGTGGTTACGCCTTGCCCCTTTTCGATAAAATGCTGCCGAAGGATGTTCCCTTTACCGACATGGAATCGAGCGGCGTCTGGACGCCTTCGGGGCTTCCCATGGAGATCTTTGGCGGCATGGGCGGGCGCGAACGGACCATTGAAGCCCGTGTGGACGATGACTTTGACATGATGGGAATGCAGTTCAGCGTGAAGCAGTACGCCGTGACCGACAAGATTTTTACTGACGGGGTGAAGAACGGATTGACGGGTTTTGCCGGCCAGCTTGACCGCGTTCGCGGCACCGAATCAAACAGCTCCTTCCTCACCCAAGCGGCATGGAATCCCCAGCTTGGACCGCAGGAGTTTTACCAGGACTATTCCAGCCGCATTTTCGGCGCCAAGGCGGCCCCGGCCATGGTTCGTGCGTTCACGGCCCTGGAAGAAAATCAGGAGTATACGGGGTATAACCGCTACGGCTACTATGCCACCATGATGAACTGCTGCACCTCGCTGCCGGAAGTTTACGTGGCCCACCGCTATTTCCTTCAGACCAACGCTTTCGCGGGGCCGTCGGTTCCCGAGTGGACATCGTTCATCAAGGCCGCGCCTGACGCCATTGCCCGCATGGAGGGCTCCATCGCCCGCTTGAACAAAGCTCTGGAGGCCCTGCGCGCCGCCACTCCAGACGTCGCTCCCCAGGGCGAATACGAGCTTCGCTACATGATCAATCGCACCGAGTCCTTTCGCGACTACATGCAGTCGCTGGTGACGCTCCGTCAGGCCTTTCTGTTATTCGATCAGGCCTTCCAGCGGCAGCACAGCGAGTCCCATGAACAGTTTGTTGCGGACCTGAACAAGGCGCTCGAGGGATTCGCCCAGGCCAGCCAGCAGGTGCAGGCCACCACCCGGGAATATACCCAGATGATGGATAACCCCTCCGACCTCGGCGTGCTCTACCATCTCAATGCCCGCGCCGTCGAGGGCTTTGACCTGATCTTCCAAACCATGCAGAACATCGTCAACTACCACATGGGGAAACCTTATTTGCAGCATGTCCCGTGGGAGAAGCTCTTTTCACCGGACCTGCATGCCTCGTGAGCGGCAGGATTTCAGCGAGGTAAAAAATCGTTGAACGCGGAGTGCGATGCAGACGCGCAGCCATTATTGCTATAACCGTGGCGCAAGGCATACTCTCCAATGAACATCGGGACACTAGGCCGCCCCACGGGATTGCGTTTCTTGTTGGAATTTCGGCCGGCTGGCGCATGGTGAGCCCAGCCATGCGACTCGCAAGGCTCTCCGCGGGCGAGGCTGCTTTCCAGGCGCTCATCGGCGGAGGTCATTTCCAGTCCCCGCCCACCTCGATCATTTTCCGAGCCGATCCAGTAACTCCCAGGGGCCTGTCGGCGGATCGCGTGTTGTTGCCGGCCGGCCCGCGCATTGGAAGTTCGGAATCAGGAACGTGTGAAGAAATGCACT
>PLSX01000034.1 GCA_003165315.1 Acidobacteriota bacterium | reverse complement strand
GCCCGCCTTATCGACGGATTAGGGAAAGCCATTACCAATTGACGCCGGGGCTGCCGTCGCCGCCGATGGATTCGGCGGATTTTGTGTTGGTGCTGCAGTCTGAGGATCTGGGAATTCCAGAGGAACATCCGCACCGGAAATTGGCGCCGCAACGTCGGTTGGTGTGGAATCGTTACACGCCATCGAGACTTCATCAAACGGCCCCGAATGAATCAAGTAGTCCAAATCAAGATTCTGGGCCGCCGCTGGATGCGGAATCATCAGCAACAAAGCGCCCACGAGGAAAATGAGCAGGGTCTGCCTCACGCGCTGGAGTTTTCCATTCCGTTGCATATTTCCCACGGTCCAGTTCATCAGGAACAATCGCAAATCGCCCGCCATGAGCCAATGCCAGCCCAGGTCACGAACGGATGCAGTTTACCCCACATTCTGATGAATTGCCTCGAGGCGACGGGGCTTCAACAATTCTTCGCAAATTTCAATTCCGGTACGCAGGGTACACTACATGCCAACCTAGCGCTGCTATTGCCGCTCCAATGCCTCCGGCACCACCCACTGCGCGGTGCCGGCTTGCCTCGCGCTCGTGCTACCTGAGGGTCACCCCCACGCGAAAAGCAACGACACGGGTGAAATGACCGTGAAAATCGTGAATGTGGTCCTGTTCCCGAAGTTCCAAACGCAGTCCAACGTGTCTGGAGAAACACCAATGCTTGCCTCCACCGAAATCGAATCCACTCTCGGTTGCGGTGCGGCGCCGTAATAGAGGCTATAGTCTCCCACCACAAAGGGCTCGATTCTGCGGTGGTTCTTCTTCCCGAAGAAATGGTACGAGCCATCCAAAGACACCACCCCAACACCGCTATTCCCGCTGAAGCTCCAATTTGGACACAATCGGGGCAATAACAATATACCCTTCGCCTTGACTCTGATAGTGCGCATCTTGTGCCAACGCAAGGAGCGGCGTCATGAGGAATAACGCAAGTGTCGCGAAGAGAATTTTCATCTTTCACCTCCAGCCGAAACTTTCATTTGATTGCTGCCGCGTCACAAGGCCAAACTCAATGCCTATCTGAGCGCAACACCAATCCGAAGACTAAAGATGTTTTCGGGAGCTGAACTGTAGGTCCATCCCCAATCATTGTCATGTACCGTCACGGTTCGGCCTC
Organism: Acidobacteriota bacterium; assembly: GCA_003165315.1. Taxonomy (GTDB): domain Bacteria; phylum Acidobacteriota; class Terriglobia; order UBA7540; family UBA7540; genus Bog-366. The sequence continues at coordinate 8,340 of PLSX01000034.1, read as the reverse complement.
CGCGAATGCCCCGAATCTCCAGACGAAGGGCGGCGTGTTTCACCAGCCAGAGGTCATACCCAATGCCGATATTCACACCGTTGGGCTGAGATAAAGGGCCACCAGAACTATCGAAGATGCTATAGCCGCCGGTAACGAAGACATTGAAATTGCTTTTGTTCATGCTCGGCACACGGTAATAGACATTGGCTGAAGTGATGTAGTTTCGGAACGTGCTGGAGTTTCCGAACATGCCGGTCTGAGAGAAGGACCAAGGCGCCTCCGTTAATTCACCTCCTATACCGAATCCCTTGTAAACAAATATCTCTCCCCCACCACCGCCGGAAGGACCGAGCGGCGCATTCTCAGCAAGGAATCCATAGCCTTCAGCACGATAAGCATGATCGGCATTCTGCGCCCATGCGATGGTAGGAATTAGAAGCAATAAGCCTGCCTTTGCTATGTGCTTTTTCACGATACACTCCTGGCCTTTCCTTTGGAGGCACAGATTGCACACTGCCTCCAATAGGAATATGCTGCTCGAAAGTCAGCCCGACTCAAATGGAACCGGAGTCCTTAGCGTCAGGAGCTGCCGGGTCTGACTTCACCTGAAACGGTCTTTACCTGAACGTCACCCCGGCGCATGTCGGTCTGAAGATGTATTGTATGTTCGAGCGCAGAGAGCGGGGCCACGAGGAATGACGCAAGTGTCGCAAACAGAATCTTTATCTTTCGCCTACTACTCGGAGCTTCATCTGACTGCTGACACTTGGCAAGTCCAGGCCCAACGCCTACCTGAACGTCACTCCAGCACGGAAGGCCGCAAAGTTTCCAATTCCTGCAAATTGCGGTTCGCTGTGGCCGTTGTCTCGAATTTCCAATCGAGACGCCACGTGTTTTGCCACCCAAAAATTAACTCCGCCGCCGAAGTTGTACCCGCTATTCGCGCCGCGATTGCCGTAGTAAATGCTATATCCCCCGGTCACAAATGGGTCGATTTTCCTGCGGTTCTGGTGGCCAAGAAAGTGGCAGGATAGATCGATTGATCCTGTTCCTAACGAGTAATAATTGGATGCATTTGCATATCCTGCCTCAGCGCCGACGGCCCATCTCTTGTCGAGGAACAGGTCGCCACCAAAACCGGCGTTCACTCCGCCGGCCGGCACCGACGGATAACCAATCGATTTCGATGCGAACAGGCCACCAAAGAAGTAAACTTCTCCTCGGCTCGACTTGTCAGGATTCTGCGCCATCGCCGATGCCGGCGCCATCATCATTACGATTGCGATTGCGATTGTCGTCTTCATCATTCACCCTTCGTGATTCCATAGTTTGCGGAAATTACAGACCGCCGCCATTAGACAAGTTCTACCGGAACGTCACGCCAAAGCGAAACGAGGCGTAGTTCCGACCGGGTTGCAGATTGCCGGAATTGGCAGCCACGTAGTCCCGGAACTCACAGCGCAGCGCAGCATGCTTGGAGAACCAGAGATTAATCCCACCTCCGAAGTTGACCACGGGCGAACCTCGGGTCCCGTATTGAGTAGGGATATAGGCGGAGGGGCCGCCTGATAGGAAGGGATCGACAAAACTCCGTGGCTTATTTGGCCGCAGGTGCATCAGCAGGTCCACCGAAGGTATCCAGGCCGCGCCCGACGCTCCACTCGACCAATGCGCATATCCCAGTTCCCCGCCCAGGCCCAGACCATGGTACAGATTCACCTCACCGCCACCGCCAACGTGCACGACGAATGCAGAGCCAGATGAAATTCCGTATTCACCGTTATATGACCCACTACCAACACCAACAACACTAATGAAGAAATACCCATCGCCGCGCGGCTGATGATCAGCATTCTGCGCCGCCTGTGCCAACCCCAATATGGGAACCAAAAGCAACCATGCTGGGATGAAGATGAAGTTCCTCATGTTTCACCTCCATTGTGAGTCCGGCAAAAGGAACCCGGTCGAAGCCGGATAAACTCGGTGTGCACTTCCCCGTACAAGGGCCTCCCACCTGCTAGCGAAACGTCAAGCCGATTCGAATTGCTGTGAAACTGAAATCCGTGCCACTCGGAAAAGACGGCCACAGGATGCGCCCGCCGTGGGCGTAATAGCGGGCATCGAACCGCACGCCCATATGCTTCGAAAAGAAGAGGTCGACACCGCCGCCAACGTTTACACCACTTGTGGAGTTCCCTCCCGCGTCAGTGTCCTGGCCGAAGAAGTTGGTATACCCGCCGGTAACAAACGGCGCCACCTTGCCTTTGTACTGCTTGGGAAAAAAGTGGTAGGAAAAGTTGGCGGATCCCAAACCGATCCAATTGGGATTGCCGCGGGAGGTTGTGGTAAAGCCCGTGGTCCCGGCCTCCAGCCCGATGGCGAAATTCTTTGAAACATAACCTTCGCCGCCAAAGCCCGCGGACAGGGCCATATGATTCGTCGCCGGGCCCACAAAGATATATCCCAGGGCATGAGGGTTTTGGTCGGTGCTCTGTGCGACCACCACCGCGGGAACGAAGATTAACAATGCTGCCAATGCGATAGCGTTCTTCATGCTTCACCTCGAATTAGGAATTCTGTCTACAGAATGCAATTGGTTCGAAAGCAATCTGACAATCCTGCTTTCGCACACACGCGTACCCCCGCTGGCACAGCCCGCGCCCGCCTGCTGCCAGGCGTGAGGCCATGACACAACCTGAAAACTCTGTTGTGTGTAATGCTTATTAAGTCGTGCTACGGCGCCTTGGAATGGGGACGGCCAAAGAAACTTCGAATGACAATCAGGGCCAGGCCGAACACCCCCAGCAGGGTCACGCCCGCCCAAAAGTAAAACAGAAAGCCGGGCGAACCGGAGTAAAACAGAGCTTCCATTAACATCCCAAATGCGTGAGGTGAGACTCCGGGAAGCATCTGGGTGGAGCGAAGAAATTCATTCAGATCGTGGGTCTGGACCTGGTCTCCGCTCTGGACGGCGCTCTGGAAAATATACCAATATGGACGATAAGTCAGGTAAAGTGTGACGGAGGAGAACAACAAACCCACAGCGCTGGCCAGGGCAACGATTGTTGCAACAGGTTTGGCACTTTGAGCAGCGGGGTGGGCGGCCGGAAAACTGGCGGCGATCAAAATCAACGCTGCAATCACCACCAGGCCGGAGAATATGAGAATCATGAACCCCGAAATCTCCACCACTGCGGCATTCCGCTGAGATGTAAACTGCCCAAAGGCCGTTTCGCCGTGAACGCCCCCATCTACTCCCTTGAGTGGGCTGAACTTCTCCGCAAGGTAACCATAGAGTGTGGCTTCGGCAGGATTTCCCTCCTTCTCGGAAAGCCCTTTCAGGGGCTTGTAAGCCAGGGATTGAAGATAAGCGCCGTTCTGATGTTCGAACGCGGCGTGTCCCTGAAAGTCGATCAGTTGGCCAAAGCGTGCTACTGCCCAGTATTTCTGGCGCGCACCCTTCGAATCACCGCGGCTTTCAAGTTCCTGTCCGGAGCGAAGTAGTGATAGGGCATAGCGATCGCAACTCTCAAAGGCGAATTCGGGAAGGCCGATCTCCCATCGAGATTCAACCTCATACGGATCGTCGAAATGATAACGGGGCACCACCTTGCGATTCAGTCCCGCAAGCCTGTCCAGATAATCGTCGAATTTCGGAGATTGGAAAACTCCCGCCATGGCGCTGCGCCAAGCCTGATCCTGAGCTTCATTGAGCGGCGCCCATATCCCGTGGGGGAAATGGCTCCGTACAATTGATTCCGCAGTAATTAATGAGATGAGGCCATTTTGAGGATCCCATTTCTTGAGCCGCTCAACCCACCCGCTGGTCTGAGGAAGTTCAGGATGCCGGAGGGCAACAAGGGCGTATACCCAGGTGAGGTTCGGATCGAGGCGGACAGCTTCTTCCGCCAAACGCGGACTTTCACGGGAATCATTGATCCGCACGGCGCAGAAGGCCAATCCTTGCGCGTCGTGCTGTTTTTCCACGCGCCGGGCGAGAGCCTCGATTTCCGGCCGCAAATTCCCTGTGGCGGCTTGATACATCAAAAACCAGGGTTTCATCGCCACGCCGAACGCCTGCCGGAACGGTGGCGCGGCGAAAAACAACAGCGCCGTTAGAACACACGCGCCGCCGATCGCCAGGGCCGCTTTGCGAAGGGCGGCACTTTTGGCGAAAAGCCCTCCGTCAGGAATAAAGTCCTGACCAGCGGCATTCGGAATGAGAAGGGAAACCAAGGCCTGCTTGGCTAGGACGCTCGAACCACCCAAGGCCCACATGGCGCCCGCCCAGGGGTTCTCCACATAGTTCAGTTCGCCCATCATGGCCCTGCCCCAATCGCGCGTGTGGGGCGGCGCAATGCGAATCGCGGATTCCAGCAGCAGGGTCGCAGCTTGTCGGAGCTGCACTTCCAGCATGATTCTCACCCATTACAAAAGGCGGGTTCCCGCACCAGGGAGCGCGGGCGCGCTTCGGCCAGCTTGGTCCTGGCCACTTCCAGTCCATTCGGCGTCAAGCGATACGTGTGCCGTGGTGGCACACCCGGCTCGGTGGTCACCCACGTAGCTTCCAATAATGAGTACTTTTCCAGACGCATGAGAATGGGGTAAAGCGTCCCGGATTTAAGCCCCGTCTGGCGGCTCAGCTCGTAGCCATAGCGCCACTCCGTGGGCCGATCCATAAACCCTTCCAACACCAGTAGAGTCTCGGGGGATATGCGAGGAGTCTTCATAATACACAAAGTCTACATATATCGAATGTCGACTGTCAAGTCTTTTTATTTGTGCTCTAATTTGCGCCCAATTTCGGGGAGTTGTGGGCTATCCACAATAGTTGCGGGGGAGAGGGGCTAATTTAGAAAACTATGACGGAATTTTAGCTGATTTCCTTTTGCGGCGCCCAGTAAACTTCGCCGCGAATGGACTCCTTGGAGAAACCTCGGCGGCGCAAAATTCCTTTGCCGTTTTCAATCATTTGGGGATGGCCGCAAAGATAGACCGTCGTGTGGGGTGGGACGAAACCGAGGTCGTCGATGTATTTGCGCAATATGTCTTCCACCCGCCCGACTTCGCCTTTCCATTCCGGGTCCTCCCATGGTCTGCTCACGATGGGAACGTATTTAACCCAGGAGAACTCGTGGGCGAGCGATTCCAATTCATCACGGTAGGCGAATTCCCAGGAGCGGCTGGCGGCTTGAAGCACAACCAATTTGGCGCCGGAATAATGTCCCAGGCGGGCCTCGCGGGCCAGGGTGCGTGCCATGCTAACGTAAGGCGCGACGCCCGTTACCGTGCAAACCAGAAGGTGCTGCTTGTGACCGACTCTGCCATCCAAAGTAAAGGTCCCCTTAGCGTTTCGCCGCATCAAGAGATTGTCACCCACCTGGCGATGGTACAGCGGAGGAGTGACTCGGCCCCGCATCACGAGCTCAAAAAAAAACTCAACCTCTGCTTCGTGTGGACTCGAGCAGATGGAATACGACCGCTCCACCACCTTACCCTCTTCCTCAATTCCCAATGTCGCATACTGGCCGGGCTTAAAAACCAGGGGTACCTCAGGGCGAACCCGGATGGACCACAAATCTTCGGTGTGATCCTTGCGGAAGATGATAGTTGCTTTCTGAAACCTTTCCGTAGAAACCGTCATGCGGACTAAACTCGCCCCCTTCAGACAATTTGCCGAACTGGCACGCACTCTTCAGACTGCGGCAATGAAGCGCAACTGCGGAGGATTGGCTCCGAATGCCGGGATGAAAACGCAACACATTCAGAATCTCAGAACTTCCGGCATGGGTCAACTGACGAAACAATATCATGAGGAAACAGCGGCGCCACGCTTACCTTGTTCCGTCGGCGTGGCGCCCTATGATCAATGCGGCTGCACTCCGGTGGAGAATTGATGGAACCGCCAGAAAAGAATTGCAACCCAGACAACACTCACAGCAGTAGCGCTGGCAAAAGTCTTCCCCAAAAACTTTTCCGTAATCTGCTTCCGCCAAGCGCGCATAGAAAGGAGCACCAAAGCCAACCCCGTGAGGACGGCAAAGCCAGGCAGCGGAGTCTCGAACGGCCCCGAGGGTTTTCCACTAAGAAATCGCGTCAACGCCGAGATGTCACCCGCGAATTCCCCAGTCAAAAATGTGAAAACGAACCAAACGATGGGGGCGACAATACCCAACATATAGGGAAACTTGTCCTCGCCAAAGAACACCATTACCGCAATCACCACGAAAATGGTGGAGGTCACCAATTCGTATACGAAAAACTGCGGAACGGCAAAAGCCCCGGCAACCACCAACACCAAAGTCAGGAAGGCAGCAAGAAACACACCGCGGTCGGACATGATCAGCTCTCCTTTCGATATGGATTGGATTGAAGCTTGCTCTGCGCGGCCGCCAGCCCTTCCCCATCACTACAGAATGGGTTCTTATGCCGGCGCCGCTGCGATGCGCATTCCCTTACCCTCAGATCAGGTTCCCGTAAACCGGCGCAAGTATACCACACAGAATCAATAAGAAAGGGGAAAGCAAAGGGTAGATGCCAACAAAATTAGGACGCAGAAAGCGCCCCTCGTGTGCAGTGCTTGAGACCATTTTGCGAGACCCAAGGCCCAGAGGATGGCCCGGCGTCTTCCGTTAAATCCGACCGGCAAACCTTTAGATGGAATTGTGTACGTCACTTTGCCAACTCTCGCTGACGCAGATTCTACCGTTGTACGTATTCAGAATTTGCGTTTTCTTGGACGAAATCGCAATTAGGGAGTTGAGGGAAATTGTGCCACGTGCTAAATTGATATTCCCAATTGTGCTGGAGTGGCGAAATTGGCATACGCAGCAGACTCAAAATCTGCCGCCGGTCACCCGGCGTGGGGGTTCAACTCCCCCCTCCAGCACCAAGCAACTCACTTTCAATACGAGGAAATGCAATCACCTTCCTCTCGTCGATCCACAGATGCACCCGGAACTGCTCCTTGCAACCGCAAGGAGCTAAACCTTGCGAATCCAATCGCGCCGTAAATTTCCGCCGGCAGACCGGGGTCTGGACTTTGGCCTTTTGCCCGTCATGAATTGGCGTAGAAGTGGGCGGATGCGAGGGGGAATGATGATTTCTCCGGCTTCGTGTTGGCAGGGGTGAGAACGCGAAGGGGGAGAAACTGTCGAGGCTGAGTCCGCGACCCCAGACTTCGGCGCGCAGTTGATGGATAGCTTGCCGAGTGAAGATTCGAGTGGAAGGCGAAGCCGGCATCCATTTGGGGCGTGGCAGCAGGGCGTGGCGGAAGCCGCTAAACGCGCACTGGGTGGCCAGCAGCAAGGCGTAGGAAGCGACGGTGAGGGCGGGGGCGGATTGCACCGAGCGGATGCAACGGACCTTCGTCTGACCGGCGCCGAGCAGAGTTTTCTCTTCGCGAAAGGTGACTTCGATGTCCCAGCGATGAAAGTAAGTTTCGATGGCGAGTTGGGGGTCTGGGTTTTCATCCGTTCAGGGGAGAAAAGCGGGGCGACAATAAAGCAGCTTGGAACCCTGGCGCGGGCGATAAGCGAGGGGGGCGATGACAATGAGTTGCAGCGTCTGGCGGGCGCCAACGGCGTGCCACACCAGTCCCTTGCGACGCTTGAAGCGCAGTTTGCGAGGCGATCATCGAGGACCGCGCAGACCGGAGCCGGAGCGGGCAGTTCGGCCAGCACGGCGCGGCGCACCAGGGAGAAGATGGTTTCAACTGGGAGACGGCGGTGGGAAAAGAGCCGGTAACAGGAGGTCCAGTAACGAAGCTGCGAGCCGGAGGTGGTAAGCAGGCCGGTCACGGTATGACGTCACAGACAAAGCAAAGTGCTCAGCGCAAGAGTTTGGCCATGCGCGGCAAGACAGTGCCGGTGGAAGCCGGGGCAGCACTGGCTCCAGAGTTGTTCGAGTTGGGAGAGGACGTCGGCAGAGTTTTCTTAGCACCGAGGGCGGAGTCGAGGCGCGACGCAGGGCCAGCAGCCCCTTGTCTTCGACAAACCACTCGACGGTCTCGCCGCGGGAGAACTCCATGGCGTGGGCGAAAGCGGAAGGGAAATTGATGTACCATTGCTCGCTGGCTTGGCGCTTGATGAGCCAGACCTTGGTGGTGAAACCCATAGAAAAGCCTCTTTTTGATACGGAGTTATATTACTAGATATTACTATCCAAAGTTTTCTACAAGAAAAAAATTGCCAAAAGGTCTTGCCTAGTTAAAGGCCACCCACGCGCATCCTGCCCGTCCCCGAGCATGGCCAGGATGGCCATGGCACAGAAGCGGGAACAGAAGCCAACATCCTGCGCCACATCGCAATTCCCTCCCAACTTAGCGCTAGAGAACTTTTAATTTAAGTGTATACATTA
>PLSX01000245.1 GCA_003165315.1 Acidobacteriota bacterium | reverse complement strand
AATTACTTATGACGCTGTGTATAACCCAATACTCTGCGCCCCGTGAATTGGATGCCTCGGAAGGTTTCGATTATAATGGCTGCCGGTCCCGGTGGCTCTTCCTGTAGGATCCTGTGGACCCTGGAAGCGCGAATACGAATCTGCCTTGCCGCGCAATGAACGAATGGGATGGTGATGAATGGGTGACCCGATAACCGGCCCGGCCACAGAGAGCCGCATTGTTTACAGTATTACGGAGATTATGAAGTTCCTCCCTCACAGATATCCGTTCCTTCTGGTGGATCGGATTATAGAGATGGACCCGCCCAACCGCATCGTGGGGCTGAAGAACGTCACCATGAACGAAGAGTTTTTCCAAGGGCATTTTCCCGGTGCGCCCGTGATGCCGGGAGTGCTGATCTTGGAAGCATTGGCGCAGGTGGGTGGTATCTTGCTATACCGTGAGATGCCAGACGAGGAGAAGAGTAAGAAACTCATCTATTTTTCCGGAATTGAGAACGCCAAGTTCAGGCGTCCCGTGGTGCCTGGCGACCAATTGCGCATAGAAGTGGAGATGGTGCATCGCCGCAGCAATTACGGCAAGATGAGTGGACGCGCGCTGGTGGAGGGCAAGCTTGCGGCGGAAGCCGTGGAAATGTTCGCGATCAGCGATCGCCCAGGTCAATCACGCTCATGAATATCCATCCCTCGGCCATTATTCATCCCCACGCGCAGCTAGCCGGCGACGCCGTGGTGGGGCCCTACTCGCTGATCGGCGAAAATGTCGAGATCGGGGAAGGCTCAGAAGTAATGTCCCACGTGGTTATCGACGGCCACACTCGGTTGGGCAGGAACAATCGAGTATTTCCTTATGCCTCCGTGGGCCTTGCGCCCCAGGATTTGAAATACAACGGCGAACCCACCCGTGTCGAAGTTGGCGATGGCAATTCCATCCGAGAGTTTGTGACGATTCATCGTGGCACGGCAGAAGGCGAGGGGGTCACTCGCATCGGTAGCAATAACCTACTCATGGCCTATGTCCACGTGGCCCACGATTGCCAACTCGGAAATAACATCATCATGGCCAATGGCGCCTCGCTGGCCGGCCACGTGACAATTCAAGATCACGCCACGGTGGGAGCTTTTACCATGATTCATCAGTTCTGCCGTATTGGAGCGTATAGCTTCCTGGGCAGTGCCACCTTGGTTAATCAGGACATTCTCCCCTATTCCAAAACCTCAGCGCCACGCCCCGTGGAGGTGTACGGCGCGAACCGCCTCGGCCTGGAGCGGCGGGGCCTTAACAAGGAAGACCTGAAGGAACTGGAAGCGGCGTTTCGCCTGCTTACACGCTCAAAGTTGAACACCACCCAGGCACTGGAAGCCATTGATGCCAGAGGATTTCAATCCGCTCATGTCAAGACCTTGGTGGAGTTCATCAAGTCGTCGGAAAGAGGAGTCATCAAGTAATGCCATTGAAAGCTGTCCGCTGCCCGTTTTCTATTTTCTCATTCTCCCCATCTGCCAAAATGACTTGCACCGGGCCGCGGGTAACTGACTACGGACAAGCATTCCGATGCCCCAATGATCCGATAATCCTATGAATCAATCCTCCAACCCACCCGATCGCTACGCCATCATTGCGGGCAACGGGCATTTTCCCTTCCTGGTGTTGGATGCGGCCCGTGAACAAGGCTTGGACCCGCTGGTGGTGGCCATCAAGGAAGAGACCTCACCCGAACTGGCCGAAAAGACGCAGAATATCCATTGGGTGAGTCTGGGTGAAGCCGCAACAGCCCTTGACCTGATGGTTGCTGAGAGGATCAATAAAGTGGTTCTGGCGGGCCAGGTGAAACACGCGCAATTGTTCAGCTCCATCAAACCTGATGGCATGATGAGCCGCATGCTTCACGGACTCTCGCGCAAGAATACCGACATGCTGATTGGCGCTGTTGTCCGTATGATCGAAGGGCGCGGCATGAAAGTGGTGGACTCCACCCTTTTTCTAAAGCCTCTGCTGGCGGAAGCGGGTACACTCACACTGCGCGCTCCCGACGCGGACGAAGCGGCTGACATCGCCTATGGCCGCGAAATCGCCAAGAAGATTGCGGGGTTGGACCTCGGCCAAACGATTATCGTGGCAGACCGCGCTTGCGTGGCGGTGGAAGCTATGGAAGGAACTGACGCCGCCATCCAACGTGCATCCACCCTGAGTAACGGAAGGCGGCTGGTGGTCGTCAAAGTAAGTAAGCCCAACCAGGACATGCGCTTCGATGTTCCTGTGGTGGGAAGAAAGACCATCCAGGTTATGCACCAGTCGAAAGCCACCGTGCTTGCAGTCGACGCGGGAAAAACACTGCTTTTCGACCGGCAGAACCTGATCGCTGAAGCCAACGAGGCGGGGATCGCCATTGTGGGAATGTGAAGAGAAAGTTAAGAATTAGGAATTAAGGACCATGCATTGTTGATATTGAATTTTAGCGAATGGCGCTGACTTCCAATTCCCAATTCTTAATTCCTAATTCTAAATCTCTAATCGTAATTGGCACAGGGGAACTTTGAGCGAGAAGATAACGGTTGCGGTGCTGGGAGTGGGCGAGCATGGCAAGAAACATGCACGAGCGCTGAAACAGGTTCCGGGGGCGGAATTGGCGGGGGTTTACGACCTGCGACCTGAGCGCGCCCAGGAAATCGCCGCTGAACTTGGCGTGCGTGCCTTTCAAAGTCTGGATGAAGCGTTGAGCTCTGTCCAGGCGGTGAGTGTTGTGATCCCCACCACGGATCACGCCGCGGTGGCCCGCCAGGCATTCGCTTGCGGCGTGGATGTGCTGCTGGAAAAGCCCATCACCCGGACGTTGGAAGAGGCCACTGAGCTTATTGAACTGGCCGAAAGCGGCGGGCGCATCCTCCAGGTGGGGCACCTGGAACGCTTCAATCCCGGTGTGGTGGCTGCTAAAGAGGCAACGACACACCCCATGTTCTTTGAAGTCCACCGCCTGGGCGTCTTCAGCCCTCGCAGCCTTGACGTGGACGTGGTTTTTGATTTGATGATACACGACCTTGATCTCGTTCTCTGGCTGGTGGATTCCCCTTGGCGCGATGTGCGGGCGGTGGGTTTGCCGGTACTGTCTGACAAAGTCGACATCGCCAACGCCCGAGTGGAATTCCAAAATGGTGCGGTGGCCAACCTTACCGCCAGCCGGGTTAGCACGGAGCGAGTGCGTAAGTTCCGGTATTTCCAGCCCAACGAATATTTTTCCATTGATTTCACCCGCCGCGATGCCACACTGATTCGGGTGGATCGTAATGGGCCAACGCCGCAAATTGCCTTCCGGAAATTGACATCGACGCCGCAGGAACCACTGCAAGCTGAGCTGGCGGCCTTTGCGGAGTCTGTTCGCACCAGAAGCCGCCCCCTTGTTGGCGGCAAAGAAGGAAAACAAGCCCTTGCACTAGCCGAAAGCGTATTGAATTGCATCGAACAACATGCCGCCTTCGTTAATGTGCCACTGGGGCGGTCGGTAGGTCAAAGTGGAGAAAGCTAGTGTGGTGTCCCGCGCAATTCTTGACGACGGTGTGTTGCAAGGACCCCCTCACCCCCGGACCCCTCTGTCGCCGCGGTGACCGAGGGGAGGGTTGATTTTACTGCCCTCGCCCCCTTGGGGGAGAGGGTGGCGCGCTTCCGGCGCTTTCATCAGCCGGGGCGGGCCGGGTGAGGGGGTCTCGCCTATTGTCAATTCTTATCTGCGACATCACACTAGGATGTGCGATAAGGCGGGGGAATGAATGACGATTCTCCCTGGTCTCTTCGCCTGACTCTCGATTGCCGGGGTTTCTCAAAGTTGTGCGTGGAGTTACAATTGGACGCAGGAGTTTAGCGGCGGAAGGCTGAGGGCGGACAGCTGGGGATTGCAAGTAATCCATCCGTGAGTCTTACCAGCCCTGACTTCCAAATATTGCATGAGCGTTGAATTCCAACTTAATCTGGAGCCTCCCGAGAGGGAAGATCCTCAACTCGGTCTGTTTCCCGAGAGTGGGGAAATTCCCATTCACCTGCTCGTGGATGCGGGTCCCGAGCAGGAACTGGCACGATGGCGCCGACGGGCGTTGTTCATGACGTCCATCTTCCTGCATATTTTCCTAATCATGTTCATCATTTTCGCTCCGGATCTTCTCCGTCGCGGCAAGCTGATGATGGGAATTCCCGTTGCCCCCAAGCAGGACCAGCAAATTACGTCGTTATTTCTTCCCCCGGATTTACTGAAGTCGCTGCGTCAGCCGCCTCCGGAAGCGCGTCCTTCCGACAAGAATCGCCAAGCCCAGGGGCGCTCACCCATCATTGACCCAAAGGGTCTGAAAATGCCTTATTCGCGGGGCAATACGCCGGAGCCCGAAGCTTCTCGCGGGAAGCCGCCCGAACCGCCGCCAGCGGCCGCACCCACGCCACCCGCGGGCGGACAACAGGCTCCGCCTCAACCGCAACAGCCGCCTGGCCCCAAACCCGAGTCCCAGGCTGAGGCTCAACTACGCTTGGAGGACGTCACTCCGCCGCCCGGGGGAGGAGCAGGAAGATTTCAGGTGCCTTCCATGACACCGGGGCAGGCCATTCAGGAATCCATGCGAAACGCCGCCAAGGGCGGATATCATCCCGATAGTGGAACCGGGGGCGGTGGGGATTCCAACATGGAGTTCAACAACCTCCACCCGAACTTCTCCACGGAAATGCCCACCATTCTGTCGGACACCAAGGGAGTGGACTTCGGCCCTTATCTCTCCCGCATCATCTATATCGTAAGGCGCAATTGGATTGCCGTAATTCCTGAATCTGCTCGACTGGGCGAAAAGGGCCGCACGGGTGTGGTTTTCGAAATCCTTAAGGATGGCTCGGTACCGCAATTGCGCATGGTGGCTTCCTCTGGCTCCGATCCTCTCGATCGCGCCGCTGTAAACGGCATTCATGCCTCAGTTCCTTTCCCTCCGCTGCCCGCTGAGTTTACGGGAAACCACCTGGTTCTCCAATTCATCTTCCTTTACAATCTCGCTCCCCAATAATTCTGCTGTTATTTATGTTGATCGACGGCCGGCCATGGTGTGTCTGGGGAGGGTACGCAACTCCAGACAGCTTTGTGTTGTAGCTTGGGTTTTTTCGGAAGGGGTTTCAGGCTGCGGCGGGGAGCAGCAGGGTAAAAGTTGAGCCTTTGCCCAACTGGCTTTCGACGCTGACGCTGCCGTTCATGCGCTCAATGATGTGCTTGACGATGGAAAGTCCCAAGCCGGTTCCGCCCACTTCGCGCGATCGGGCTTTATCCACGCGATAAAACCGTTCAAAGATGCGGGGAAGGTCGTCATGCGGAATGCCGATGCCCGTGTCGGTAATGGTAATCTTTATGCGCCCATCGCCATTGCGTGTGACCTCCAGAAGTACTTCGCCGTTGGGTCGATTGAATTTTACGGCGTTATCCAGCAAATTGACCAGGGCCTGCTCAATTTGCAAGCGGTCTCCAAGCACCTGCGCGTCCTCGATGCTCCCACAAACCAGGGAGACGCCGCGAAGCCGCGCTTCCGATTCCAGGGTTCGGACCGCCGAATCCACAGCCGCACGCACCGCAACAACCTCGGGTTCTGGCCGCGCTCTTCCGGCTTCCAATTCCGACAAGGTCAGCAGATCCGATGAAATGTTGTTCAGCCGAATGGAATGCGCCTTGATAATTTCAAGAAATCGGCGATTGTTCTCCTTGTCCTCCAAAGCACCTTCAAGGAGCGTCTCCGCGTAACCGCGAATGGCGGTAAGCGGGGTGCGCAATTCGTGCGAGACATTGGCTACAAAATCGCGACGGATGCGCTCCAGCCGCTCAAGGTCGGTGATGTCGTGCAGAATGGCAATGGCGCCGCGCGCGGTGCCGGAAGTGAGCGGGGCTGCCTGCACTTCAAAAACGCGCTCAGCGGCCGGAAGCTGCATGCGCCGCTTCACCGAATCGCCGGAAGTTAAAACCCGCGTCAGGACCTCGCGCAATTCCGGCGCGCGCACGACTTCCACCAAAGGCTTTCCAGCTGGAACGGGATTGCTCGCCCCCATTACGCGCGCAAACGATGCGTTGGCAAAGGTAATCCGCAAATTGCTGTCCACGGCGAGCACGCCTTCCACCATGCTGGACAGTATCGCTTCGCGCTGCGCCGACTCCACGCTCAAACGATCCACCAGGTTGCGAAGCTGCACGGCGGTGGTGCAGAGCGATCGCCCCAGCGCCCCCAACTCATCATCAGCGTCGGGCAGCGGGGCCTGGGTAAAATGCGCGTCCACCAATCCTTCCGCGTAGGCGCGCAATCGCGCGATGCGCCGGGTAAAAGATCGAGAGAAGAAATAGGCGAAGATCAGCGCCACCAGCGTGGCGTATAAGGAAGCCCACAGGATTCTCCAGCGTACTGCGGCTTTCGAAGATTCCACGTCATCCAGTGACACAGCCAGGCGCAGAATGTATCCTGGATCATTTTGATAAGTCAGGCGCACCGCGGTGTAGCAGAGATCCTGATTGATGGTAGCGCTGTGACGGATGGAGCTTCCCACACCGTTCTGATTTTGCCGCGCGGCAATGATTTCAGGACGATCCTTGTGGTTTTCCATGGTCTCGGGATCGTGGTGTGAATCGGCGAGTGCCACGCCCATGGGGTCCACAATCGTGATGCGCGCATGAGCCCGCTCTGAGGCCTGACGTGCCCAATCTTCCAGTGAAGGACGGGGAATACCTGCAGCTTCCGCTTGCAGAATTCGCGCTTCCGATTCCAAGCGCTGTTCTACGATCTGCACTTCCCGGCTGGCGGTGTAGCTGGTGATGTAGAAATCCAGAACCCCCAGGGTTACCGCAATGAGCAGGAAGGCGCTGGACAGCAGCTTGCGAAATATGGGGCTGCGGAAGGTCATTGGATTTTGGACTTTGGATTTTCGATTTTGGATGGAAAAGTGTGGCCTGGCGCGGCTTCCAATCCGGAATCCGAAATCAAAAATCCAAAGCGGAGAATAAACTAGGGCTGCGTCCGGCTGCCACCGCCCACCGGAATTACACCACATTGGCTCTCAGGGAACAATAGGTTTATCACGTTGCCCGGCAACCAACGCAAGGGTGTGAAGCGTCTGTCCTGGGTTCTCAGTTTGCGATTTTGAATTTAAGAAGGTCGGATTTGCGCCTTTAATCCAAACTCGAAAATCCAAAATGAATCAAGCTTCCACGCCTTCCAGCACTTCCGGCGAAAAACGATAGCCGCTGCCGCGTACGGTTTGGAGAAAAAGTGGGCGATTGGGGAGTTCTTCAATCTTCTCGCGCAGGCGGCGAATGTGCACGTCCACAGTTCGTGGCGTCACAAAGCGGTCACGGCCCCAAACTTCGTCCAGCAGCCGGTCACGATCAAAAACGTGGCGTGGATGCGAAGCCAAAAAGTAGAGCAGCTTGAACTCCAGGGCGCTCAAATCCACCAGCTTTCCCCGCACTACCACTTCCTGAGTGCGAGTATCGAGGCGTAATGCGCCGGATTCCACCACTTCGCGTTTTTCCGCCACACGCTCCTGGCGGCGCAATACCGCTTTCACTCTCGCCACCAGTTCGCGCGGGCTGAAAGGTTTCACCACATAGTCGTCGGCGCCGATTTCCAAGCCCAGCACGCGGTCCATCTCTTCGCTCTTGGCGGTTAGAAAAATGACGGGTAAAGACTTCATCCGCTCGTCAGCGCGCAGGCGCTTGCAAATTTCAAATCCATCTTCATCGGGAAGCAAAATGTCGAGAAGAACAAGATCGGCGGGATTGCGGCGAAGGTACTCCAAGCCCTCACGTCCGCGGAAGAAGCTCTCGATTTCAAAGCCCTCTTTGCGAAAGTTGTAGCGCACCAGTTCTACAATGTCGCGTTCATCTTCTATTATGACAATACGTTGACGCACGGGAGGATTATAGCACCTGAAATGTTACGATAGTATTAATAGAAGCGCCCTTCTATGTGACGAAACCTGCCGCCCCGCTGACCCACTGGTGGAATTAGAGAGATTTCGGTTGCAAGCTTCCCTCTACGAGTTCCAGCAAGTCGTTCTTTTGCATAAAGATAAGATGGACAAGGCTATATGGAACCCCTCCAGCCTTGATATCCAACCCGTTGCCGCGAGCGTCATCCCAGCCGCCGATTCCGCCCACTACCATTAGGCCGCAAGGGCCATAGCGGGAAGGGTGGCAGGTGTGGCACCATAAGGTCTCCGAACATTTCACGTGGAAGAGGCAGAATGCGGAATCAATTCTCGATTTTCCCTGGCACAAACGGGCGATGGAAAACAACCCTTTGTTTTCTCCTTCTGTGGCTGGGGACGGTAGTCCTGTTTGCGCAAGCCCCATCCAATGATGAAGCAGGCACAGCTCCGGCGAATCCCCAATCGGAAATTGAAGAACCACAAGCACGGGCCTGGCTGGCCGTCAGGCAGAAGGAACGCGGGCAGTTCAAGAAGGTAGCCGAGGGCGAATACTTGGTGAAGTCCAATACTGCTTTGAATAAATTCGGAGAACCTTCCGAAATCAGCGATGTGTGGACTTTGTGGAAATTGGACAGCGGTGGATTTCTGGTTGACGGTGAATTTAAGTCGCCAAAGAGCCGCGTCAAAGCATCCTCAACTTCCTATCAGGTGAATCTCGATACTCAGATGCGGCCCGCCGCCTACAAGATTTATGGAGGAAAACTGGTATCGGGATGCATGTGGACGATATCAAAACTCTTTTGCCAGGAGACCTACGGTCGCGGTGATGTGGAGGGATCGGCAGGCGCATCGATCGATGATTCAACAAGATTTCTTTCGCCGCTGTTTCCATTTCTCTTTAACGGACTCACCCCAAAGCAAAAAATCCATCCAGGCGAAATTATTTACATGACGTTACTATCGCTCTCCTATTCCGACGAACCCGGGGCCCTCATCGACCTGATTCCTGAATACGCCTCGGTAAGTTTGATCCGGCAAGGGTCCTATTCGATTGCGGAACCCGATACGCAGGGATCTGAATTCCAATTGGGCGTGCAGGAGATCCTCCATGCCGCGGCCACCCATACTCAAGATCCCGTGATCCCCCCCGACTCCGAGCATAAGGATCCGTACAAGCCATTCTTTAAATTTGTTGTCGCCGCGGATGGAATGCTGCTTTCCGCCTCTGATGCCAAAACGCAGAAGGAA
Organism: Acidobacteriota bacterium; assembly: GCA_003165315.1. Classification (GTDB taxonomy): domain Bacteria; phylum Acidobacteriota; class Terriglobia; order UBA7540; family UBA7540; genus Bog-366. The sequence goes on along the minus strand of PLSX01000245.1, from coordinate 18,497 downwards.
TTCATCCGCTTGGTTCAGTTCAAAAAGCTCGGGGGCTTTTAGGTCGCCGCCGCAGTAGATGCATGGCAACGATTATCAAGCAAAGCGCCAAGGGTTGTGCTAGCATCGGCGGCAGCTTCAATCGCGGGTTCCAGCTAGAACGCCCTTGGGCCATGTCATCGGGACACGTTCACAACGAAAGTTTGGAAGCAATCATGAAAAAGGTATGGGGAATAACCCTCCTGGTAGGGACTGGTATTGGCCTGCTTCTTGGGCCGCAACACACATTCGCGCAGGCCTGCAAGGATGAAGTCACCATGGTGGAAGGCTCGCGGCAAGCCCTGGTGGAACTAACCGGGACGGTAAAGGCTGAAGGCCTAAAACCCTTCGAAACCTTGAACCACCAAAAAAGCGCAGTCAACAAGCTGGCCTTGCACGACAGCATGTTGGGCGAACTGGTAAGCTGCCTCGATAAGGCCTCACAGGACAAGGCATCATCCAAAGAAGATGCAGCAACGGCAAAAGCCCTGTACGACGCATCCGTCAAAATTCAGACGAAGATCAAACATCAACAGAGCGCCGTCAAAGAGGCAAAAACGCCGCGGGACGCCAAAGCCTTAATCGCTAATTTGGACTTGGCCCCCTGAAGATTTGTCGAGAGTCTCTGAGGCAATCACTCGCCGTCTGGACTAAAACAGCCTGAAACTAACCTCAACTTTACCTTGCCAGGGGACGGGCTTTCCGGCTTTCATGGCAGGTTTGAAATTCCAGGTTTTGATGGTATCCATGGCATTCTGAGTCAACCCCTTGTCAAATCCCTGATCGGCTTTCACTTCGGTCACGGATCCGTCTGCCCCAATGATGATCTGAAGGTCGACGGTCCCTTGTAGTTTTGCGGCCCGCGCCTCCTTGGTATAGGGAGGTTCCGGCTTATATGTGGGCACGGGAGGTGTGACGCCATTGTCATGACTACTAAAGACCCTGGGGCCGGGCTGATCACTGGCAGATGACGGGGTTATGGCCGATCCATCTTTGGCGAGGGTAAAGTTTATGGTCACAGACGTGACGGTAGAGCCAGTCACCTGCGGTTCATAGCGCCACTGCTGAACACTGGTTACAGCGGCTTTGGCAAGTATAGTATTACCGCTCACCACATCGAGGTGCGAGACGCTCCCATCTTTTGCAATAGTGGTACGTAGAACCACGTTGCCCTCAATGCCGGCCTTCTTTGCTTCAAGGGGATAGACGGGAATCACCTTTGAAACCACTACGGGGGCGGCTTTGGCAGACGATGGAGATTCCGGCAAAGTCCGTTGGGCGGGCGCGCCATCCTTGGCAAGAGAGAAATTGATGGTCACCACCGTGACGCGAACCTCTGCGCTCGGCGCGTAATGCCATTGCTGAACCGCCGTAACCGCGGCTCCCGCCAGTTCAGGGGGACCGCTGATTATTTGCAGGTCGGAAACACTGCCATCTTTCGCAAGGGTGACGCGCAGTTTCACAATCCCCTGAATGCCAGCCTTCTTTGCCGCCACGGGGTAGACAGGCTGAACTTTCTTGACGGGCGGAATAACATCGCTTGTATCCGCAGGATTTCCGTTTCCACCCACCAAGCTAATGGCTTCGGGCACGGGCGCCCGCAACGGAAATGCCCAAACGCTCAACACTCCCGCCAAAACCAATAATACAGAGATGGTGCTAACCGATAGAAAAAGACGTGTCTCCGACATGCGAACCTCCTTCACCAATAGCTCAATCCGTTGAGCGAGCTGGCGTTCCTTCAAAAAAGTGGGCGCTGCACCCGGAGCGAGTCCCGGGCCGCCGCTGGCGATCTCCAGCAGTGCGCTCATGTAGGGTTTGCGCGCACTGAACCTGCGCACGGCTTCTTCATCAACGGTCTGCTCGCGAGTGAGGCGAACCCGATTCACCACCCAGGCAACGGCGGGATGAAACCAAAAGAGGGAGAGAACGATCTCTTCCAGCAGATTGAAAATCCAATCGCGCCGCGCCACATGCAACAGCTCGTGCCCGGCAATGGCGCGTTGAGAGCTTTCGTTAAGGGTTGGGAAGCTTTGCGGCAAAAGAATCGATGGAGGACGAATTCCAAAAGTGGCCGGGCTTTCCATTGCAGGAGCAAGGTACCACCCTGGATTCACTCCAAGGCGAGACTGAAGCTCATGCAGGCAACCGGGGAGCGGGTCCAGTTCTTCTGCCGACCGGCGAATTTCCCGCAATTTTTCCAGACCCAGGCCGAGCCACAACAGCCGCGCCAGCGCTCCCGCCGCCAGCAGGCCTGCGATGAGGGGGAAAATCCAGGCATGTGCTTCTGACGCAGCCCCCGCCGCACCCTGGAAACTGATCGATACCGATCCATCCGCCGAGGAGGCGGCGGGTGCAGGAAACTTCCACGGCTGAATCAGGGGCAAAACCAGGCAAGCCACCAGCAACCCCTGCCAGTAAGCCAGCAGCACGCGCGGCGCGCGCAATCGAAACAATGCCGGAAGAGCCGTCCCCGCCAATACAAGCAGGATGACCTGAAGGCAATAATAAAGAAAATTGGTGAACCAGAGTGGAGAACTCATTCGCTCTCCTTTATGGTGCGAGCAATTTTTTCGAGCTCCTCAGGCGAAAGGTGGCGTTCTTTCACCAGATGCACCAGCAGCGGTTCGGCGGAGCCATTGAAAACGCGCTCCACAAACTCCTGCACCATGGCGCGGATGACCTTGGCCTTCACTTGGGCCGGGCGGTAGACGTGCGCCTTGTCTTCGGCGCTCTTCTTCAGATACCCCTTCACTTCCAGGATGTTCATCATGGTCATCACGGTGGTGTAAGCGATCTTGCGCCGGCGCAGCAGCGCCTCATAAACGTCCCGCACGGTAGCGGTCTGAAGCTCCCAAACCACCTTCATAATTTCCAGTTCCTGCTCGGTAAGGGTTCGGCTTTTTGGTCTCATACTATTTAATTAGTACTAGCAGATTAGTTTGTCAAGAAAAAATGTGAGGCAAGGGGTAGAGCGGACATTTCCATATCTTCGTCGCTGCAACAACCCCCACACGTCGAGGGGCCAGACGACGCCGGAGGTGTTCCCAGCGGCAATTAGGCGCTCACTGGGATCGGCCTTGACGTAATTACATCGTGTAGCTACACTGTCCGCATGCGTTATGAGTGGGATGAGGCCAAACGGCTCGTTAACATTCAGAAGCACGGAATTGACTTTACGCGCGTTGAAAAAGTCTTTGCAGATAAGACGGTCACGATTTTGGATGACCGGTTTGATTACGGCGAATCAAGGTATATCACGCTTGGCTTGCTCAGCGGACGCGTCGTCGTGATCGCGCATACGGAGACTGATGAAGTCATCAGCATCATTCCTGTCAGAAAGGCAACGAAGAATGAAGAAGCCGGTTACTTCGAGGAAGTCGCAGACGGATTGGAAGCGAGTTGATGCGCTGAAAGATCATAAAATCGACATTTCGGATATTCCGGAAGTGACGCCCGAGATGTTTGCTCGCGCCATTGTGCGGCGGGGCTTGAAACCTGTGGCCAGGAAGAGACAATTGACCCTGCGGGTCGATAGCAACGTGCTCGAATGGTATAAGAGACAGGGGCCCGGCTATCAAACTCGCATCAATTCATTGCTGCGCGCGTACATGGAAGAGCATCTGCGAAAAAACGACTGAGCCCCGCGGATGGTTTGGAAGTGAGCGCTCCCGGCCAAGGTCATTTCGAATGGAAGGTAATTACGACGAGTACTCTGCACCACACGGGCACGCCGTGTTTCGTTGCGGGCTTGAACTTCCACTTTTTCACGATGTTTACAGCCGCTTCCGCCAGCCGCTGGTCTGGACTCCCCTGAGCTTCCGCACTGTTCACGGTTCCGTTCGCTGCAATCATAATTGCCACGTTGACAACGCCCTGCAATTTCGGGCCACTCTCATCGTGTGTAAAGGCGGGCTGAGGGCTATCAATTACCACCGGCGCCGTCACACCATAACCCGCTTTGTAGATTTTTGGGGTGGCAGGATCCTTCCTGGGACCAGCGGGCAAACCGCCGTTTGCAGTTGCCGGTAAAAAAGCGAGCCAGGCAAACAGAATAAACAAAATCACGCCGGCTGGCGTGCCCGAAAATCGTGGCTTCGGCAGGGGAAACTCTATTACCACCACTCAAGCGCACACGGCGATTTCCCTTCAATCAAAACGGGAGGCACAGTGACCATCCAAAAGGCGGACCGTGGTATATAACGAAGCGGAAGCGCTGCCCATCTTTTTTCTCAAGAAACCCCGTGCTTGTGCGCCTTTTTTACGTGGGATAAGATGATTATTTGCGGTTTTGAACATCCAATTAGATTGGATATGAGCGACTTCACTTGGAGGTGTGGTCTTGGCAGAAGCTCCAAAATATGACCTGGTAGTGATCGGAAGCGGCCCGGGCGGATACGTGGCGGCAATACGCGCCGGCCAGTTAGGCCTAAAAACGGCGATTGTTGAGAAGGACGATAAGTTTGGGGGTACGTGCCTGCACGTCGGCTGCATCCCCACCAAGGACCTGCTGCTCAGTGCCGACGTCTATGACTACGTCAAGAACGCCAAGGAATTCGGCATTGTGGCAAAAGACGTTGCCGTGGATTGGCCAGCCATCATCGCCCGAAAGACCAAAGTCGTCACCAAGCTGGCGAAGGGCGTGGAATTTCTTCTGAAAAAGAACAAGGTGGAGATGATCCGCGGCACGGCCAAGATCGCCGGCCCGGGCAAAATCAGCGTCACCGATCCCAAGGGTGCGACGCAGGAAGTGACCGCAAAGAATATCGTGCTGGCCACGGGCTCCGAAGCCCGGATGTTGCCCGGCCTCGAAGCGGACGGCAAGACACTGCTGACCAACAAAGAGATTTTGAACCTGCCAGCGATCCCGAAATCGATGGTCATCATCGGCGCGGGCGCAGTGGGCGTGGAATTCGCTTCCATCTTCCAGCGTTTTGGAACCAAGGTGACGGTGTTGGAGATGCTGCCGCGCGCCGTGCCGCTGGAAGATGAGGAAATTTCCGCTGAGTTGGAAAAATCGTTGAAGCACCAGGGCATTGCCATTCAGACGCAGGCCAAAGTGGGGAAAGTCACCAAGACGGCAAACGGCGTTACGCTGGAATACACGGTGGCGGATGGCAAGCCGCAAATGATTGAAGCTGAGACGTGCCTGGTGGCCGTGGGGCGCGTTCCCAACACCGCCAATCTGGGTTTGGAAAAGACTCGCGTGAAGCTTGAGCGCGGTTTTGTGAAGACCAACGGCTTTCTAAAAACTGACGAGCCCGGCATCTACGCCATCGGCGACATTGTGGCCAACAGTCCGCTGCTGGCTCATGTGGCCTCCATGGAAGGTATCGTGGCCGTCACTCATGCTGCCGGCAAGCACGCGGAAGCTATCAACCATCGCCAGATTCCCAATTGCACTTACACCGAGCCGGAAGTTGCCAGCGTGGGCCTGACGGAACGCTTGGCGCGCGAAGCTGGTCATAAAGTTAAGATCGGAAAGTTCCCCTACGCCGCGGTGAGCAAGGCAGCGATTCTGGGAGTGCGCGAAGGCTTTGTGAAAGTGGTGAGCGACGAGAAATATGGCGAAATTCTGGGCGTGCATATCATCGGCCCGCGCGCCACGGAGACCATTGCCGAAGCCGTCATGGCCATGCGCCTGGAAGGCACCGTGGATGACATCGCGCACACTATCCATGCCCACCCGACACTGGCCGAAGCCGTGGGAGAAGCTGCCCACGCGGCGGTGGATTGGGCGATACATATCTAGGGGCTGGAGGAAATTGAGAATTAGGAATTAAGGATTAAGAATTGTGAATGCTGACTCCAATTCTTAATCCTTAATTCCTAATTCTTAATTCCTATGCTTTTCCATGTTGAACAACCCGGGCTTGTCGATTACGCCGCCGCTTTGGAGTGGCAACGAGAGCGCGTGGCGCAACGCAAGGGCGGAACCATTCCCGACACGCTGATCCTGCTGGAACATCCGCACGTCTATACGCTGGGGCGCAACGCGCAAAAAGAAAACATGCTGGTTTCAGAGGAGTTTCTTGCCTCGCACGGCGCACAGGTTTTCCACACGGATCGCGGCGGCGATGTGACTTATCATGGCCCCGGCCAACTGGTGGGTTATCCAATCCTCGACCTCACCCAGCACCGGCGCGATATTTCATGGTACATGCGGTCGCTGGAAGACGTCTTAATCCGCACTGCGCGTGACTTCGGTATTGAAGCAACGCGTTCCGCCGGCTGCACGGGCGTCTGGGTGGGAAACGACAAGCTGACGGCGATGGGCGTGCACCTCTCGCGTTGGGTCACCTCCCACGGGTTTGCTATGAACGTCAACACCGACCTGCGCTATTTTGATTGGATCGTCCCCTGCGGCCTGCGCGGCAAAGGTGTTACGTCTCTCGCAAATTTACTCGGCCACCCCCTGAAGATGGAAGAGGTCACGGAACGGGTGGTTGAACACTTTGGTGCGGTGTTTGGCTTGGAAGTGGTTGAAGAGTTGGAAAAGTTGAGGAGTTGAAAGAGTTAAAGAAGTTCAAAAGTTGAAAAAGTTGAAGAGTTAAGTATCGAAAGTTCTGAAATGGATCTCACGGAGGTCTGCTGTCATTGGGAATATTGCCGGTGCAGGCCGTTGACCTCTGCGGCTTGCTGCCCTACGATAAAGAGACGGCGCTTCCCAGCGTATGCAGACGGGCAAGCGGCTTGAAAAGTAAGTCGCCTGTGGCCCGGACTCAACGGACAACTGACGACGGACCACGGACAGATTTTGAATAACCGGAAGAGGTAGATCATGGCCACAAACGTCATCATGCCCCAAATGGGGGAGAGCATCGCGGAAGGAACCATCACCAAATGGATGAAGAAAGTTGGTGAGCGGGTGGAGCGCGACGAACCGCTGTTCGAAATCTCCACCGATAAGGTCGATGCGGAGATTCCCTCTCCTGCCGCCGGAATCCTTACGCAGATTCTGGTGAAGGAAAACGAGACCGTGGCCATCAATACGGTTGTGGCCGTCGTGGATGGCGAAGGCACCGTGGCTGCTCCCAAACCAGCGGAGGAAACAGCACCCACTCCGGAAGTGCAAGCTGCGCCCCCCGTGCAGCAAGCCCCCGCGGAGGCACATGCCTCCATCGAGATCGAACAGGAAGCCGAGGAGAGCGAAGACATCCGTACATCGCCCCTTGTGCGGCGTATCGCTCGGGAAAATAATGTTGATTTGAGCGAGGTCAAGGGTTCGGGACTTGGAGGCCGGGTCAGCAAGAAGGACATTCTGGATTACATTGAGCAGCGTCGCGCGGGCGCTCCGTTGTCGCCACCCCCGTCGGCGGTGGCGACACCTGCCACGCATCCGGCTCCCACGCCCGTGGCATTTACAGCAGCCACGCAGATTGTGCCCATGACGCCCATGCGCCAGAAGATCGCTGAGCACATGGTGATTAGCAAGCACACCTCCGCCCACGTCTACACCCTGGTGGAAGTGGAGATGACGCGCGTGGTGGGGACGCGCGAGCGCTTCAAAAAGGAATTTGAACAGCGTAATGGCATCAAGCTGACCTACACGCCCTTCTTCGTCCGCGCTTGCGTGGAAGCGATCAAGGAGTTGCCGATTATCAATTCCTCCTTGGACGGTACCAACATTATTTACAAACGCGACGTGAATATCGGCATCGCCGTGGCGCTGGAAAATGGCTTGATCGTTCCCGTTATCAAACGCGCGGACGAGAAAAATTTTCTTGGGGTCGCGCGCTCCGTGCAGGATCTTGCCGACCGCGCGAGGACAAAGCGGTTGAGCGTGGATGACGTCCAGGGCGGAACATTCACCATCACCAATCCTGGAAGCTTCGGGGGATTGTTCGGCCTGCCCATTATCAATCAGCCCCAGGTGGCCATCCTTGGCGTGGGCGCGATCGAAAAACGGCCGGTGGTACGGGACGACGCCATCGCCATCCGCCACATGGTCTACCTATCCGTTTCCTATGACCACCGCGTCATCGATGGGGCAGTTGCGGAGCGCTTTATGGGGAAGATCAAGAATATTTTGGAGAACTGGGAAGAAGCGGTATTGTAATTTTGGATTTTGGATTGAAGGTGGCGGCCCTCCATCTCCTCCAGGTGGAATCGGTATAACGGGATCAGATCCGAATCCCAAACCTAAAACTCCTCCTACTGATTCGCTGCGGTTACGCGATCCACCAGTGTTTCCAAGGCATCAAGGCAGGCATTCGGGTCTACGTTGTGGCTTTGCAAATTGGGCATTAATTGGCTCAAGTTCAGAGCAAAGAAACGTTTGCCGGCATCTTTCTGGCCCACCACGGCAAAATCCACGGCCACAGTTTGAAGAAGATCCATCGTGTGGTTCTTATCCTGCCGCCACTTCGCCAGGTCCTGGCGAAGAACATCCTGAAGAAAATCTGAATAATTTGCCGTCTGGTCCTGAAAGCTGCCCCCCGTAAATGCGTAAACAGTAAGTACATCGGCAGCGTCGTAATGGTTTCCGCAAATCGTTAGATAGGGTCGGTGGGCAACGCACTGCGAACTCGAACCTTTGGTGAGCTTACGAACTTCCAGCCCCTCGAAGGGCAGACCGTCAATTCCGTCAATGCGGCCAATCGGCGTTACCGCATCCTTGCCGAGTTCGAGAATGGTAGCTGCTGTGCAACAATGGTCCCCGCCGGAATATTGGCCCACGATGATATCCGGAACCCCATTACCAGTAAGGTCGCGAGTGAAAGAGGAGCGCGCGCGGGCTCCTTGCGCAGTTAGACCGTGCCGCCCGTCGAAATCATACAGTGAAGACCAGGGATCCTTCGAGCCTTCAAGAGTTTCAAATTTATAAACTGGCTGATCCGCGTGATCGTAAATCACCAGACGGCCTTGGGCAAAGACCAGCGGGGCGGGGGTGGCGCGATACAGGCCGGCCCGGTAGTCGCCCAAACGAAAAGTCTTGAGCAGTTCATAACCGGCAATGTCAGGTACCTGCCCACCGATCCCGGCGGTGGTCATGATGAAATCTTCCGCGGAGTTCGCCACGTCCTTCAGGTCGGCGGGATTCCATTTGCGCTGCAGGGCAATGACCGCCAACAACACTAAGGCGGCAAGCGCAATGGAAACAATGTTCTCACCCTTCTGCATAAAATATTGTCCGATGTCCGGGGTGCGGCGTCCGAACTCGGGGGCTCCTGGAGCTTTAGATGTAGACAGGCACTTTTTTGTTTTCCGATCTCCAAATTCAGGTTTTGACCTCAGCACCTCACCTTAAACTTCACGCGCGGCGAAACGAATCGAGGCGCCAGCAATCCTCGCTCAATTGGTGGCGAAGGATGTAGACGTTGCCGTCATCCGCACAGATCTTGAAGCATTGGTATCCCACACCATACCATTGGTCCAGAACTTCCTTAGCTTCAAATTTTGGCGCGTCAGGTTTGGCCGAAAAGGCGAAACGTAACGGGCGTTCATCCGCCCGATAGCCGGAATAACATTCAACTTGGAGTTCCATATCCATGAGAGGAGACGGGAAGAAGGAGACAGCAGTCAGCATTTAGGAGACAAAACAACAGCTTTTGGCCGCTCGGTAAGAGGTGATCGAAGAACTTGAAATCATCCAACACGAAATTACAAACTCTGGCTCCAGACTCCAGTTTCCTGACTCCTACCCGACGTTACGATCCGAAGGTCAGCGCAGCATCGCGCAGGAATTTGGCCGATTCTTCCGGCGGAGTAGGGTTAATGTAAAAGCCCGTCCCCCACTCAAACCCTGCAATCTTGGTAAGTTTGGGTATGATTTCCATGTGCCAATGATAATAGTCTTGGGCGGCTTCCCCAATCGGCGAAGTGTGCACGATATAATTATAAGCGGGAAAATCCAGCACGCGGTCCAGGCGAGAGAGCAAGTCCTTGAGCATGGGGGCAAGCAATTCAAACTCGCCTTTTTGGGATTCCTCAAAAGCGCACTGGTGCGTTTTGGGAAGGATCCATATTTCGAAGGGAAATCGTGATGCGAAGGGGGCGATGGCCAGAAATCCATCGTTCTCGGAAATCAGGCGGACTTTGCTTTCCTTTTCCTGGCGGATGATATCGCAAAAAATACACCGTTCCTTGAAGTCATAGTGCTCGCGCGCGCCTTCCACTTCCTCCGTAACACGCTTGGGAACCACAGGGAGAGCAATCAGTTGGGAATGAGTGTGTTCCAGGGAAGCGCCGGCAGCGTCGCCGTGGTTCTTGAAAATCAGGATGTACTTGAAGCGGCGGTCCTTTTTCAGGTCGATGATGCGATCGCGATAGGCCCAGAGAACATCTTCCACTTGGCGGGCAGGAAGGGTGGCAAGGGTGAGATCATGCTTCGGCGTCTCAATGATGACTTCATGGGCTCCAATGCCATTCATTTTGTCGTAAAGCCCCTCGCCCTGCCGATTGAGTGAGCCTTCAATCCCCAGGGCGGGAAACTTATTGGCCACGACCCTCAGAGACCAACCGGGTGAATTGCGTGCGCTGCCGTCGCTGCGGTAAGCGAGTATTTCCGGGGGAGTCTTGGATTCATTCCCGTAACAAAAAGGACAAAACCCAGAGCCGCGAATCTGCACCTTATCCCGCACAAAGTCCGTCGGCCGCTTGGCCCGGTCCGTGGCGATGATGACCCACCGCCCGGTAACTGGATCTTTTCGAAGTTCAGGCAAAGTCGTTACTCCTTCGAGTTCATCGCTGACCGCTTCCAACCAACTGTCACTATAGGCCGTCGTCTGTCGACTGTCAGCCGCAGGCATTCTACGCTTTAAACGCATCCTTGATCAGTCGAACCTGAAGGCCTGCCTCGGAATTCCATGCGACGCTGGCGATGTCAAACCGGTAGCTCACCGGCTTTCCACGGAGGCGGCGGAGGTACTCATTGGCAGCCCTGCCGATACGCCGTTGTTTCGACTTGGAAACAGCCGTTTCTGGTGGACCCGCCGCTTCAGTAGTCCGGGTTTTGACCTCAACGAACGACAGAACCGGACCGTCCCAGCCGATCAGGTCAATCTCCCCGGCGCCGGATCGGGCCCGGCGATTTCGCGCCACAATCGTATAACCGGCCTGGCGCAGATACCAATAGGCAAGGGTCTCACCCCGCGCCCCGGTTTTCAAATGCTCTGCTTCGCTGGAGGGGGGCAGAGCATGGGACGCCATCCGCGCGCGTTGCCGTTCCTTCCAGACCAACCCGCGATAGATGATATCCGCAAGAAGGCTCATGACAACTCACCTTGGGAGAGCAAGTCCCAGGGGCTGAAGGGAATTAAGAATTAGGAATTGAGAATTAAGACATTCGGAAATTGCCTCTAATTCTTCATTCTTAATTCCTAATTCTTAATTCCCTCCAGCCCAACCTGTTACTGCTCCAACTCTGTGATGCAACGATCCAGGATGTCGATGGCGCAATCCGCCTGCTCGCGATCGATCACGAGCGGGGGCATAAGGCGGACAGTGCTCTCACCGCAACCCAAGACGAGTAAACCAAGCTCAAACGCCCGCTCGATCAGGCGATTGCGGGCTTCCGCATTCGGTTCGCGCGTTTCCTGGTTCTTCACCAACTCAATGCCTATCATTAAGCCACGGCCGCGCACGTGACCGACGGTTTTGTGTTTGTGTGGCCAATCCACGATCCGTCCCATGATGTACTCGCCTACGCGCGCGGAATTGGCAATGTACTTCTCCTCCAGCAGACGAATGGTTTCCAGCGCCGCGGCGCAGGCCACGGGATTGCCTCCAAAGGTCGAAGCATGGGCTCCCGGCCCCCAATCCATCAGCTCGGCGCGGGCCACGGTAACGCCCAGGGGCAGGCCTGAAGCGATGCCTTTGGCGCTAACGAGAATGTCCGGCACCACACCGACGTGGTCGCAGGCCCACATCTTCCCGGTCCGTCCCATCCCGCTCTGCACTTCGTCAAAGATCAACAGTATCCCGTACTTGTCGCACAATCGCCGCAGGTTATCGAGGAACTTGGGAGGCGGAACGATGTAACCCCCTTCGCCCTGAATGGGCTCCACGATGATGGCGGCCACTTCGTCAGGCGGCAGGATGGTCTTGAACAATTGGCGTTCGATCAGGTCCGTACAGATGCAATCGCAGACGCAATCGTGCGCACGGTGACCTTGCGGACAGCGGTAGGGATTGGCGTACGGCACATGGACAACACCCGGAACGAGCGGGCCGAACCCGCGCCGTTGAGCCGCCTTGCTGGCGGTCAGCGAAAGCGCGCCCATAGTGCGTCCATGGAACGAGCCGAGAAAAGCGATGAACCGGTGCCGCTTGGTGTGGTAGCGGGCGATTTTCAACGCCGCTTCCATGGCTTCAGCCCCGGAATTGCCAAACGCGACCTTCTTAGGGAATTTCCCCGGCGTGATCTGCGCCATCTTCTCGGCTAATTGCGCGAGCAGAGGGTAGTAGAAATCCGTCCCCGACATATGGATGAGAGTTTCTGCCTGTTTTTGGATCGCACGAACGACATCGGGATGGCAATGCCCGGTGGAGACTACGGCAATGCCGGCGGCGAAATCCAGAAAGAAGTTCCCGTCAACATCCTCAACTATTGCGCCCTGCCCGCGCCTGGCCACCAGCGGGTAGTCACGAGTGTAAGAAGGCGATACGTATTGCTTGTCAAGCGTCAGAATCTTCCGGGCTTCAGGCCCGGGAAGCGGCGTCGAAATAATGGGTAGCTTTGTTTCCATAGAGTCTCCCCTCTCCGCTGCCTTGCGCAGCGTTGGCGGTGGTTTCGGGATCCTTCAGTGAGGAGCTAGCGGAGAGGTTTAATCGCCCCCAAAAAGGTTGGGCCGCGCCAATAACGGAAGATTGAATCGAAGGGTTCGCATGGTTATTTTCGCTTCCAACGCGTTCCAGCTTTCGTGTCCTCCAGTATAACACCGGCCTTGAGCAAACTGGTTCGAATCTCGTCGGAGCGAGCGTAGTTGCCACCCTTCCGTGCAGCAAGGCGCTCCGCAATCAATTTCTCAATTTCTTCATCACTCAGGGTTTCCGTGATCAGGGTCTTTGTTTGCTTGTCGGCGACTCTTTGCGCTCCCACGCCTGCGGCATTCGAGTCTTTTGCCTCAGCCCCGGCATTTATGGTAGTAGTGCCTTCGCGGACAAAGCCAAATTTCACCAGCTTTGCGTAATCATCATCTTCAAGCACGGCGAAAATCCGGTCCCAGCGCTCCAAGGTATCGAGGAATACACCGCGATCCGCATCGCGGAATTCTCCGCGGTCCATAGCCGAGTTACCCTCGCGAACCATATCAAAGATCGCGCCTAGTGCTTCCGCCGTGTTCAGGTTATCGTCAAGCCCCGCTTCAAATTTCTGCCTTGCCTCATGTGCGCGAGTCTGAAGGGAGGAACTCTCTCCCGCCGGGAAGCTCTCCTTGGTCAGGCGATAGCGGAAATTTCGAAGCCGGTCAATCGATTGCTGCGCCTGGTGCAATCCCTCAAAGCTGAAATTCAAGGGCTTGCGGTGAGGCACGGAGGCGAGCAGGTAACGCACCGCGGAAGGCTTGTAGCCTTTATGGATCAGGTCGCGAAGGGTGTAGAAGTTGCCGAGTGATTTCGACATCTTCTCGCCATTCACAATCAGGTGCTCCGCGTGTACCCAAACCTTGACAAAGGTCTTGCCTGAGGCGGCTTCGCTCTGAGCGATTTCGTTTTCGTGGTGGGGGAAGATCAGATCGCTGCCGCCGGAGTGAATATCAAACGTTTCACCCAGGAATTTCATCGACATGGCCGAACATTCAATGTGCCAGCCGGGCCGGCCTGGACCGAACGGCGTCTCCCAGAAAGGCTCGCCTTCCTTGGCGGCTTTCCACAGCACGAAGTCGCGGGCATTTTCCTTATCGTATTTATCGGAATCCACCCGGGCGCCATCGCGCACACCGGAGAAGTCTACGTGCGCCAATTGGCCGTAATGGGGAAACTCCGAAACCTTGTAGTAAATTGACCCCTCGCTTGCGTAGGCAAACCCTTTATCCACAAGTGTTTGGATGAGCTTCAGCATCTCCGAGATGGTATCGGTAGCACGTACCAGATGCTCCGGCTCCTCCAGATTCAGCAATTGGCGATCGGCCAGGAAAGCCTCAATATATTTGTCGGTATAGAGCCGGAGCGGCAACCCCGACGCCTGAGACTCGCGAATCGTGTTGTCATCAACGTCCGTAAGATTGATGACGTGGTTCATCTCATAACCCACGTATTTCAGATAGCGCCGTAGGAGGTCCTGGAAAAGAAAGGTCCGGAAGTTACCAATATGCGCGTAGGCGTAGACCGTGGGCCCGCATGTGTACATGCGGACGGTGTTGCCTTCCAGAGGCCTGAAGTCCTCAATCTGGCGGGTCAGCGTATTGTAAAGGCGTATGGGCATCAGTGCAGATCAATTCTCGAAACAGTCAAACGAGCAATTCTATGTGGTGGCTCAACGCCAAGTCAAGAAAAGAGCAGCCGAGGGGAGCATCCTCGCTGATCACCAGTCAATGCGACACCGTGTAATTGCCGCCCAAATTAAGTTTCGTTTTCGCCAGAGGAAACCCATTTATTTTCATCAACATAGTGGCGAGCGACCTCTATGTTATTTATTTTCATACATATAGTGGCTTGGCCATATTCGGACATTTTTTCTATATGTGTTTTCAACAACATAATGGGACTTACCTTTATTTTTTCCCCCCGCAGTTGTTTCGGCAGATTTCAATCTTCTTGGCCTAACTGATTTAATTTCATTAATTTGAAAATGTGGACAAATCGCCATAATTACTACAAGTATCTTTATTATCATCAACATAATGGGGCAGTGATCTGCATTTGCGATTTCTCCCCCAGCTACCACACCGAAGAATCCATACGATGCGAGTATTTCCTCTTTTTCAGTCTGAAGTTGGAGCAGTCAGCGGATCGACGGACCCAAGTGCCTGGTCGGGTACCCATCCCCCCGGCTCATTCCACCCTCGCCATGGGCCGGTACGGGCATCATTTTGCTCAATTAACCATCTGCGGCTTGAGGCCAGGGGCGATGCCATGGTGGCTCGACCCCAAACAATAGGCTAGCAATTTTACGGCCATTGGCTGCCCCATTATGATCCAGCTCTCATCGTTGGGAATACCACGACGCTGCGGACCTTCGGCCGGTGAGGAGTGGAATTCCCACCACAAGCGCGGAGCCGTAGAGAGACCTCTTTATTGTCAGGTCTCTCGGTCGCCACTGCGATGAGGGGTTTCAGCCATTGCATTGAAGGGCAAAGGAGAAAGGTGCATCACCAGTCCCATTGAACCGGGCTTCCCATTCATGTAGATTGGAGGCCATAGATCGTGTCGAACTACCGGAGAGAACAGTGGACCTGCTTAAATTGAATGAAGCCGCCCGCGAGCTGGGGGTGAGCTACCCGACCATCAAGCAGTGGATCTATCACGGCAAGATCAAGTCCGTCCTCACAGTGGGCGGGCACCATCGGATTCCCCGCACGGAAATCCACCGTCTTGCCTTTTTGGGAGAGTCCGGCAAGGGCACAAGGAAAAAGCCTCAACCAACGTTGAAATTGCCGAAAGGACTGGAGCACTTCATCAGCGGGCGAAATCAACTCGTCGGCCGCGTTACTAAGGTTCAAATCTCCGGCCTGATGGCCAAAGTAGCCTTGGACATCGGCGGCCAAACCATCACCGCGATCATCACCAGCGACGCCTGCCGCGACCTGGGCCTAAAGAAAGGCCAGCCTGCCGCCGCTCTGATCAAAGCCACCGAAGTCATGATTATTAGCGCCGGTTCAAAGATATCCTGACGGAGTCACAATTTGACGCGTCGATTGTTGCGTTGCTTGAATGGGTTTCCACAGGGTTTGGCACGAAGGCTCCTGGATAGGATCTCCTTTTCAGGACAGCAGGTGGCAAGAACTTGCCTTAATCAGCAGATAGACTTTGACCCCGGGCCCGAGTTCGAGGGCAGCAACTGCTTGGGGGGTCACCCGGACTTTCAGGTTTACACCACAAGCCGTCATCAACTCCACCTGTTGCCCGTCTTGCACGATTTGCTTGATCGTCCCCTCTAACATATTTCTCGCGCTAGTCTGGCCGATTCGCTCCCGCGAGACAATAATGTCATCCGACCGAATTCCAATCGTCACCGGAGTGGCTTTCGCGAGCGCAGTATAAGGAATCACCAGCTCGCATCCCGCGAGGTCGATCGTGCTGATTCCTTCGTTTTCGTTGTGATCTTGAATCCTCCCCACCAAGATGTTTTCGCTTCCAACTGCCTCCAATACGGCCGAATCTCGCGGCGCGTTGAAAACCTCCGAGGGGTTGCCTTCCATTACGATTCGACCTGCATTCAAGATCAGGGCGGAGTCACCCACCCTGATAGCGTCCGCCGGACTATGGGTGACGTAGACGAAGGGGATCTTCGACTTCCGCTGCAATTCCACGATTTCCCCAAGTAGTCGCAGACGAGTGGCCGCGTCAAGCGCGGACAAGGGCTCGTCGAGTAGGAGGATGGCGGGATCTGAGCCCAAGGCGCGAGCGAGGGCAACCCGTTGTTGCTCGCCTCCTGAAAGTTGATGGGGACGGCGGCCGGACGCATGGGCAATCCCCAGTAGATTCAGCAGTTCAATGGCCCGGCCGCACCGCTCCTGGGAAGTGGCTGACCTGATTCCGTACGCCACGTTTTGCACGGCGGTTAGATGGGGGAACAACAGATAGTCCTGGAAAACGAACCCAACTCTGCGGCGTTGGATCGGCAGATT
This sequence comes from Acidobacteriota bacterium, assembly GCA_003165315.1. Classification (GTDB taxonomy): domain Bacteria; phylum Acidobacteriota; class Terriglobia; order UBA7540; family UBA7540; genus Bog-366. The sequence goes on along the minus strand of PLSX01000245.1, from coordinate 1,749 downwards.
GCTCCCCGTTGAGGAATCAAAGAAGACGTGATCATCTAATTCGATCCTGCCCTCGTCCGGCCCCACAAGGCCCGCAATCGAGCGCAAGATGGTGGTCTTACCTGATCCTGAGGGACCAAACAGAACTGTAATTCCCCTCCGCACAGTGAAACTGGCATCCAGCGAAAAGGAAACCCGGCCCTTGGTTTTGAACTCTTTCTTTATCCTGGCGTTTAGCATTGGGTCAGGAACCCTTCGGAGTTCGGGTAAGGACATTGGTGAAATAGATTGTCACAATGGAGGTAAAAGTGAGGATCAATGCCAGGGTTTGAGCCTGTCGATCCTCTCCCGAGAAAAACGCTTCGAAAATCGCCAGTGGCATCGTTTGAGTTTTGCCAGGAATATTGCCGGCGAGCATTAAAGTGGCCCCGAACTCCCCCAGCGCTCGCGCAAAGCTCAAAACGATGCCCGCCATAATACCGCGAAAGGCCAGCGGCAGGGTCACCCGGAAAAATGTCTCCAGTTCACCTTTGCCGAGGCTAAACGAGACCATCTCGTACCGCGAATCGACGGATTCCAACGCCGCGCGCGCCGATTTCACCATAATGGGAAGCGCCATCACACTAGCGGCCACAACAGCCGCTTCCCACGTGAAGGCCAGCGTCCAGCCGGTCATGGCGTACAGATAGCGCCCCAGCAATCCGCGGCGGCCGAGGAGCAGAATCAGGTAGAATCCGGTTACTGTGGGGGGCAGCACCATGGGCAGAGTCAGAAGAGCGTCGAGCAGCTCTTTGGCACGGAATTGGCGCTTGGCAAGGACAAAGCCGAAGGCAGTTCCCACCACGCTGATAAGAAGCGTGGCAATGCTGACGACCAGCAGGGAGAGCTTGAAGGCAGGCCAGATCATGGTCTTATAGAGTTTTGCAGAACATAGTGACAAAGACCCCCTCACCCACCGCCTTGCGGTTCCCCCTCTCCCCCAAAGGGGAGAGGGCAGAAATCTTCCATGGTAGGTTCTCACTGGTCACCACCCTCTCCTTCTTGGGGCCAAGAGTCTCATGCATGCAGCACCAAAACTAAGTATTCCTCTTCCCTCGCCCCCTTGGGGGAGAGGGGGGACCGCAAGGCGGTGGGTGAGGGGGCGATCGGGAACAATTTGGTGAATAAGTTCCTCAAAATCCCTTATGTGAACAGTATTGCCCCTAGCCCGGACTTCTTGCCATCTTTGGACGATGCTGGGAGGGCCGGGCTTCAGCTCCCCCCTTCCAGAGTCGTGGGCAGAAATCCGGGCTAGGTCCCCAACTCGACTGAGGCCGGAGCGCTGTTGTATGATGATTAGAGGATGACAGTGCCCTCCGAAGTTCGGAAGCCCTTCGCGTTCCAGGTGAAAGCTGCGTGGGGCCGAGGGTTATTGTGTGCCCTTCTCCTGTTTCCCTCCCCGCTGCTTGCGGATGTTATCTATCTAAAGAACGGCCGGCAGATTGTTGGCCAAGTCACCAAAGAGGATGAGAAACAAGTTTACTATGAAGCGGACGGGGGTGAATNNTGGAGAAGTCGGATGCCCCGGCCGCGCCGCCGGCGCAGTCAGCTCCCCGGCCGAGTCGTGATGTTCCCCTGCCGATCACACCACCCGTGGATTCCTCGATTGAAATGTCCGGCGTCATTCACGACGACGCGGTGGACGAAGCCTACCTCACGCAATTGGCAGACGATGCCGCCCGCAATTCCACTCCCGAGAACCTTCGCAAGCTCAAACAGGGCTTCCAGGCA
>PLSX01000016.1 GCA_003165315.1 Acidobacteriota bacterium | reverse complement strand
GGCAATCAGCGGATTCAGAAACTCATGCAACTGTGTCACGCTTTCTTTCCAAAGCTCGGCGTTCCAGGCAAGGGGCTTCATGCGCCTATGCTATGCCTTCGGAAGGAGAAAGGCAAGCCAAACTTAACATAGTAATACTTGGCCCACAACAGCCTGCGGGGACCTTCTGACAATGGCTGATTTCCCGACCCTATAATCGTTTACTTACTCTCGTGCATGACTTCATCGATGATCTTCTCAACATCCGCAGCGGGCGGCGCGCCAACGAGGGTTTTTCCATTGATAAAAATCGTGGGAGTTTGTCCGACGCCCAGCGCATCAGCTTCCTGCATGTTCGCTTCGACGCGTGGCAGCGATTCTTTGGCGTCGATGCAGGCAGCGAGCTTCATGTTATCCACCCCCGCCTCCGCAGCGACATGAAGCAGCAGGTCCCGAGCATGGTCACCGTTGATCGACGTCTGGTTCTTATACACAGCCGTGCGAAAGTCCACGTACTTTGAAGGTTCAAGCTGGTAAGTGCATTGCGCGGCGATGGCGGCGGTGAGCGCCCAGTCATGGATGGCGACAAGAGGAAACTCCTTGAACACCACTCTTAGCTTGTCGCCGTATTTGGGAACGATTTCGGTTTCAAGTTCTTCCTGCATGCGCGCGCAGACCGGGCACTCAAGGTCGGAATACTCCACCAGCGTTACGGGGGCGCTCGCGGGGCCTTGCGTTGGCTGATCCTTGGTTGATATCAGCCGGACGATATCGGCGCGGGGGTCGCCGCCGAGATTAAAGAGGCTTCCCTCCACCAGGTAGCGCATGTTCTTTGAGACGAAAAGCGGTTGCGTCCGCTTGTCCTTGCCATCATCCAGCGTGACGGTGGTCACTAAGAAGTCCGGGTAGGCGGTTTCGCGCAGGTCGGTCATGGTAACTTTGACTGCCGCAGGAATGCTGAAGCGCTCCCGAATGTACTTGATGATCTTATCTCGCGTCGCCTGCTGAGTCGGGGCTTGAGCGATCAGGGAACGTACGCCCACCAGAACCGCAGTCATTAAACCTAAGATGACGAAATGCTGAATTGGAAGTCGTCTCATCGAAACAGTGAACTCCTTTCGCGTAAACCTGAGGCGGACGCCGAATGAATTGAGCGTGTGATTCTAGCTGCGTCTTACTGCAAATGCAATTTGGACAAAGCCGTCAACGGCAAGCCCCGGACGGAATCAATCCTTGATACTACGATCCTGCATCCCATATGCAAGCCATCGTTCACCGCTTTCCTGCCTCTCACTTTCCAGCCATCTGCTTTTCGATTTCATCCACGGCGCGGGGCAGGCGGCGGGTAAGCAACTCGTTGCCGTCGGAGGTGATGAGGACATCGTCTTCAATGCGGACGCCGATCTTTTCATCCGGGATGTAGATGCCCGGCTCCATCGTGATCACCATTCCCGGTTCAAGCGCCCGATTGTAATCCATGGGATCGTGAACATTCAGGCCGATGGGATGGCTCAGCCCATGGATGAAGTACTGGCCCAGGCGCTGACCGTGCATGTCCTTACCATGCGAGTTGATGTAGTCGTAAGCGATCTCGTAAAGGCCTTTGGTACCGTGGCGGCCCAAAAACATGCCGGGCTTGGCTGCGGCCAGAGCGGCGTTCTGCGCTCCCAGAACGATCTCATAGATCTCGCGTTGGCGCGGCGTGAAATGGCCATTCACCGGCAGGGTACGCGTGATGTCGCTGGCATACCCGCCATAAGATCCGGCCACGTCCATCACCACCACGTCGCCGTCCTTCATCTGGTTCCAATCCTGATCGTAATGCAAAACCGTGGAGTAGAAACCCGAACCCACGATGGGCGGATACGACGGCCACTCGCAGCCGCGCCGCTCAAACTCATACTTCATCAGGGCGGCAATTTCGTACTCCCACACGCCCGGCTTCACCGCCTTCATGGCGGCAAAGTGGGCTTCCACCGACGCATCCACGGCCTTGCGAATCAGGTCAATCTCTCCCGGACTTTTGACTGAGCGCATGCGTCCAATCACCATGCGGATGTCATCCAGCGGCGCCTTGGGAGCCTTCTCGTGAAGCTTGTTCACGCACTGAGTCTGGAAGCACTCTTCTCCACTCTCCGGCTGGGGTGAGATCTCGCTGTAAATGGTGGAGGCGCTTTTGAGCGCAGTCTGGAGGTCGGCGTCGAATTTCGAAACATTGCGAACTGTGTTGAATCCGGTGCGGGCTGGAGCGTCGGAGTCATCCGGCGCCAGCTTGGGTCCTGTCCACTTCTCTTCCCGGTGATCGTGGGCGGGAATGTAGAGGATCTCTTCCCCCAGCTCAGGTGCAGTGCCAGGAGCATGCGCCTTGGGCGTCAGCAGCATGATCGCTCCCGGCTCGTTCCATCCGGTGAGGTAATAGAACTCCTCATTCTGCCGGAAGGGCGTGATGCTGGCCGCCACATCCGCCTCATCGTAACCAAAGAGCACGACGATGCCATCGCTGCCTGCCTCGCGAATCAGGCGGGCGCGACGCTCGTGGAATACGGAGACCGGTTCGCGCTCCCAGGCGCTGGCCGCTAGTGCCGACCCCACCATGGCTGCGGCCGTGAAGGCGAGAATCGCCCAGAACCTTCGTTGCATCAGAGCTCCCTTCGGATGTGAGCGTAGCATACCGCCAAGGTCAAGGCGCGCGGTATGGGTTGTCAGGATGGGATGGGGATGAATGCTGCAAGGCAGCGCTTGGAGGGCGCCGAATATAACAAATGAAGTATTATCTAAGCGGTTAAGTGGCATGCTCCACGGCGCGCGAGCGGAACAGGGCGGGCATGGCGCACGCGAGGCGCCGCAATGGAGTTTGGAAAAGTGACATCGTCCCCATGTAGGAGTAACCTCCGAGGAACAACAGCAGGAACGGCGTGGTGAGGTAGTTCTCCATGGTCAGCGAATAGATCAGGGTGAACAGGAAGTATCCGGCCAGGCTGAGCTCGATAATGGGAATCCAGCCGGCACGCCGTTTCACGTATTTCTTGCCTTCCCAACCCTCCCCGTTCGTTTGCAATTGGAACTTCGGCGTGCGTACAAATTCCGTCTGCCTGCCGATTAGCGCTTCAATGACGGCCTTGGAATTGGTAACCGCAAGGCCGATGCCCGTTGCCATCAGGAACGGCATGTACTTGATGCGACTGCGCCATTTGTCGGGGTAAAGCTCGCGCTGCGCCATCATGTAAAAGCTTGAAACCGAGCATGTGGAAGCCAGGAAGAGCGGCAGGTCAAGGTAGAGCATTTGGAACCAGCCCTGGTAGAAGCGTACGATCATGGCGGGCAGCAGAATCACTGAAAACACGATCATCAAGGGGTATGAGATGTTGGCCGTCAGGTGGAGCGTGGCTTCCAACTTGATGTGCAGGGGTTCCTGGCTGCGCCAAACCTGGGGCAGAATTTTCTTGGCAACCTGGATCAGCCCCTTGGCCCAGCGCGCCTNNTCTTGAAGGAATTCATCTCCGCCGGAAGTTCCGACGGGCAGACAATGTCGGGCGCGTAGACAAATTTCCAACCCTTCAACTGGGCGCGGTAACTCAAATCCGTATCTTCGGTCAGGGTATCGTGTTGCCACCCGCCCGCTTCCTCAATGGCGACCCGGCGCCACATGCCGGCCGTCCCGTTGAAGTTGAAAAAGCGCCCGGAAAAATTGCGCCCGCCGTGTTCAATCACAAAGTGCCCGTCCAGCAGAATGGCTTCAATTTCCGTGAGGTTGGAATAATGGCGATTGATCCACGTCCAGCGGCCCTGCACCACGGCCACCTTGGGGTCGGTAAAGTAATGGATCATCTGGTGGACAATTTCGGGCGGGGGGGCAAAGTCAGCGTCGAAGATGGCAATGAATTCGCCCGTGGCGCTCTTCATGCCCTCCGCCAGCGCCCCGGCCTTAAAGCCTTCGCGATTCGTCCGGTGATGATAGGTGATGGGGTAGCCGGCGCTAGCATACTCGCTGACTAGGCGGGAGGCAACGATGCGCGTTTCGTCCGTGGAGTCGTCCAGCAACTGGATTTCCAGCAGGTCGCGCGGATAGTCGATGCGGGTGACGGTTTCCAGCAGGCGCTCCACTACATAGCGCTCATTGTAAATGGGAAGCTGAATGGTGACGCGCGGCAAAGACTCAAACTGCCCCTGGGGCTTCGGTGCTTTGCCCCGATTCCGCATGTAAAGATAGGTGAGATGATAGCGGTGAATGCCGTAGACGGAAAGAATGATCAGAATTGTGAAATACGGAATAAGGATGGAAAGGTCAAAGGCATTGGGCTGATAGATGCCGCGAAACGGATCCTTGTGGAAGACCTTGTAAAGATAAACGCTCACCGTTTTTGCCAACGGATTCGTGGGAGCCAAAAATAGGGCGAGAAGAAGTTGATTCATGGGTTGCCTAATCTACCGCGGAGCTTCCTGTGTCCATTAAAGGGCCAGCGGTTTTAGCGGCCGATCAACAATATGCCGGACGAGCGTTCCAGTTCTTTTCTGCCAACCTCTGGAACTCAGCGACGCTCTTCGCGTTCGTAATATCGAGCCACTTGGGCCCGACCGCCTTTGTGGCAATGTGAAGTTCCAATTATACATCCTCCGATGCCAGTCAAGTATGTTTCTAATTGTTCACCACACCTCATAATTTTTCTCGCCGCCATCAGCAACGCTTATGCTGGGAATCGGGCGACCTCGCGATTGGCAATTGAAGATTTCTGGTTGCCAAGTGGCAAATACGGCGACTTGGACCTCGGCTTCCAGAGTCTGCTCTGCGGCACTCGGGATTCGCTAGGTGTTCACATTTCCACTAACCTCTTTTATTTTCATCGATATAATGGCGTTGTGCCTCTATGTGCTTTATTTTCATAAACATATTGGCAAGACCTGCTTCGGACATCTTTCCTGCATTTGTTTTCAATAACATAATGGGACTTACCTTCATTTTTTCCCCCGCGGAGTTTTTGGTCCTCAATTCCCTGCCAAGTGATTAAC
>PLSX01000284.1 GCA_003165315.1 Acidobacteriota bacterium | reverse complement strand
GATGCCGTTATAGACGCGCTACAACCGGTGTCGCGGAGAGTCCCTAGGATCCCCGGCAAAGGCAAGGCCCGGAGCTTTTGCCCTTTGCCTTTTGACATTTGCCCTTTGCCTTTTGGTTTGTTCTTACTTATGCGCGAAAAGCCCAAAGGGGGCGCAGCCAAGTCGCCCCCCAATTGTTCCAGCGGTGCCTTAGTTCTGCGGGCCCTGTTGCCCCGGTTGGCCCTGCTGACCACCCTGCCATCCGCCGCGCCCGCCGCCCGGACGTCCGGAATGGACCTCGGTGGCCACGAATTTGCCATCCACTTCCTTACCCATGGCAAAGATGCGGTCGCCCGCTTTGAGATCCTTTAGAGTGATGGTCTGTCCTTCTTTTTCGAACGTGGTCTGGTCACTCACCACGATCACCCTTTCGCCATTTCGGTGGTTCATCACCCTAATCTGATTGCCTTTGATGGACTCAATTTCGCCGCCAGCACGGGTGCCTTCCATCCCTGCACCGCCCCCGCCGGGTCCCCAGCCGCCTCCACCCTGAGCGCCAGGGGCTCCACCCGGCCCACCGCCGCTCTGGAAGCTCTCAAACTGTTCAGCCGTAACGCGATTGACTCCCGTGGCGGTTAAGGGTTTGTCGCCATTGGCGGTGCCACGAACGAAAACGTGGTCGCCGACTTTGAGATCCTCCAACGCAAGCACCTGGGGTTGCTGTTGACCCTCGACGCGCTGGCGATAGTGAGTGTCATCCGTCACCATTATGGTTTGAATTGAGCCATCGGGCTTCTTGATCTCGAAGCGATCGACGCCGACGGACGTGATGGTGCCGAGCACGGGCGGCGGTCCACCCATTCCCTGGCGCTGATGTTCCTGCCCCTGAGCAGGTGGGTTTTGCTGTGCCGCCAGAGTGCTGGCAAGACTAAGTGCCAACAACACCAAAATTGACAATAAAGACTTCTTGGTCATAGGTCCCTCCGGCAGCTTAGGACGACGCGCAGGCTTGCGGGGTTACCTGTAACCTTGCTTTCTTGATAATCGTACTCATAACTTGTAAGCTCTGAATTTCAGAGGGGTTACAGACGCAAAGTGTTTACAAACTTTACAAAAAGCGCTTGGTCCGTGGTGACTCTGGTTGCTTGCGGACTGCTCAGCGCCAACCTTCTCTTGGGCCAGGTCCCCCCCACGGCGCCGGGGACGGTGGCCGGGCACGTGCGCGGGCCTGGAGGAGTCTCCGTTCCCGGCGCGACGGTGCAGCTAACCAATCCACTGATCGGTGAGCGCAAAGAAACATGGACCGACGAAGCAGGCAATTATTCCTTTACGGGACTTATCCCCGGAAATTATCGCCTGGATGTATCGCTTGTGGGCTTCCGATCAGATTCCCGCGAACCATTGCCTGTGGCTCCGGGCCAAGCGCTTAAAGTCAATGTGGCGCTGGTAGTTGCGACGCCAGAAGGAGAAGAGCAGGTCCAGGCTGCAGCGCGTCCCGCTGGCAGTCGGGTTGCGGGTCCAGGTGGAGGCAATCGGGGAGGCGGAAATCAAAACCCCTCAGGCGCAGGCGTGGGCGCAGGTCCAGGAGGAGGCATTCCATCACTTCGCATTGCGGAAGGGAATGGCGCCGAGGGGCAAGCGGAGGCTCAACCTGAGGAAGCTGACAATTCCACCAGCGCCAATAACTCCTTCCTGTTGGGCGGAGGCATGGGCGAAGCAGCCACTCCTGGAGGCGGATTTGGTGGCCGGGGTGGTAGAGGCGGGGGAGGGATGGGCGGATTCGGCGGCGGCCCGGGCGGCGAAGGTGGCGGCGCGGGCAATCCATTTGGAGGAGGAGGCGGCCCAGGTGGTGGCGGGTTCAGTGGCGGTGGAGGAGGATTTGGAGGTGGCGGAGGTGGGGGCGCAAGAGGCTGGTCACGCAACCGCGCCGCGGTGAACCGAATTCGCGGCAATTTTACCGAGCAGTACACTAACTCGGCGTTCGATGCGCATCCGTATCCCTTGAATGTGGCCGAGTCGCCGCAAATCCCCGCCTACCGGGAAACCTTTGGATTCTCCCTGGGCGGCCCGCTGGTGATTCCTCACGTCTATCGCGGCGGCAACAAGACAAGCTGGTTCGCCAGCTACAATTTGCAGCGCGGCAGAACCGGTCTGGACAGCTTTTCCACGGTGCCGACGGCGGAGGAGCGTCTGGGCAATTTTTCCGACACGATTATCGCGTCCGGGCAATTTGCTGGAACCGTCCCGACCATCTACGACCCCTTGTCGAGTGCCGCCGGAGCTCGCACGCCATTCATGGGCAATGCTATTCCCACGCTGCGGCTCAATTCCGCTGCCACCGGACTGCTGCCCTATTTCCCCCTGCCCAACCTTCCCGGTGAGGTGCAGAACTTTCATTTGCAGGAGCCCTTGCCTAGTTCCAATGACCGGGTGATGGGCCGCATCGGGCAGCAGTTCAATTCCAAAGACAGTCTGAACGTCATGTACTATTTCAATTCGGCGCGGAGCCGGTCAGTGAGCGGCTTCCCGGACTTCACCTCGCACACCTCTGTCCGCGGCCAGAACGTGAGCGTGGGGGAAACGCACACCTTCAATACTCACCTCGTGAATACGTTCACTTTGAATTTCAACCGCCAGCGGTCTTCCACGCTGAATGCATACGCTTATCTGGATGATATCGCGGCAGAGTTGGGCATTACCGGCGTTTCCAACAATCCCTTCGATTGGGGTGTTCCGGCGATTGGTTTCACCAATTTCGGAGGCTTGAGCGATCCGCTGCCATCACTTTCACGCCCTCAAACGGTGCGCGCCAGCGAAACCCTGATCTGGAATCATACGAAGCACAACATCCGCATGGGTGGGGAACTGCGCCGCGTGGAACAGAATACCGAGACCGATCCCAATGCGCGCGGCACATTTAGCTTTACCGGTTACAGCACCAGCAACTTCAGCAACGGCTATCCCGTCACGGGGACCGGCTATGACTTTGCCGATTTTCTGCTCGGCCTGCCGCAGACCACGTCGGTTCGTTTCGGCGTCGCCAGCAATTATCTTCGCAACTGGGTGACCACGGCATTTTTTCAGGATGACTGGCGCACGAATGCACACCTGACGATCAACTATGGTGTGCGGTACGAATACTTCCTGCCGCTTTCGGAAAAATACGGGCATCTATCGGATTTGTCCTTCGGCCCCGGATTTACTTCTCCAGGCGTGTTGACGGGCCAGAATCCTGGCTTCCTACCCACGTCACTGATCCACAGCGATGCACACAATTTTTCGCCGCGTGTGGGAATTGCCTACCGCCCGTGGATTCAGCATCACCTGGTTTTGCGCTCGGGATATGGGATCTTTTACGACGGCGGCATCTACTCACGCATGGTGACGAACATGCTGGACCAGCCCCCCTTCGCTACCGCCTCCACGCTGACCGCCAACCCGGAGGAGATGCTGACGCTTCAGGATGGCTTCCCGGCGCTTTCCTCCAACACCATTCACAACACCTACGCCGCCGACAGCAATTTCCGCCGGCCCTATGCGCAGACATGGAACTTCAGCGCCGAAGACGAGCTGTTTCGCAACGTTATTCTCTCGGTTGCCTACGTGGGAACCAAGGGGAGCAAGCTCGATCTGCTGCTTTCACCCGACAGCCTGAACCCCAGCGCCAAGGGTTCGCAGCAGACCTCCATTCCTGGGGTGCAGCAGTTTCTCTACGAAACCGATGGGGCCGATTCGATTTACAACGGGCTTCAGGTGACCTTGCGGCGGCAATTCCACGGCGGCTTTTCCATGAGCG
>PLSX01000281.1 GCA_003165315.1 Acidobacteriota bacterium | reverse complement strand
TGCACGTGCGCGTGTTTCTGAGCCGTTATCGTGGGTACACCCTATGTCCTGAATGCCACGGTGGACGCTTGCGCCGCGAGGCGTTGAATGTGCGTGTCCAGGGGAAGAACATTACAGAAGTCTGCCACCTGTCGATTCAGGACGCCTATCACTTCTTCAATGAGCTTCGCCTGTCGCCTGCGCAACAGACGATTGCCGACAAGATCTTGGGAGAAGTCCGCTCACGCTTGAAGTTCCTCTATCGTGTTGGCCTGGAATACCTGACGTTGGACCGGCTGGCATCAACGCTATCCGGCGGCGAATCGCAGCGCATTCAGTTGGCCACGGCATTGGGTTCCAATCTGGTTGGTGCGCTCTACGTATTGGATGAGCCTTCCATCGGATTGCACCCGCGGGATACCGGTCGGCTGATTGAGATTATGAAAACTCTGCGCGACCTCGGAAACACCGTGCTCGTGGTGGAGCACGACCCTGAAATGATGCGTGAGGCCGATAAGCTATTGGACCTTGGCCCCGGCGCGGGTGAGTATGGAGGCCGCATCATTTATGCCGGCAACATGGAGGGGTTGCTCGCTGACCCTCATTCGCTGACGGGGCGGTATCTTTCCGGTGAACTGGAAATTCCGATTCCCGCGGAGAGGCGAAAGCCGGGCAAGTTTTGGCTGCGGATTCGCGGCGCGCGCCAGCACAACCTAAAGAACATCAACGTGGACATCCCTTTGGGACTTATGGTGTGCGTCAGTGGCGTTTCCGGATCTGGTAAGTCCACCCTGGTTCATGATGTGCTCTATAACGCCCTCATTTCGCGCCGTGGACTGCCTGCGCCCACGGCTGAGTACGAAAGCATTGAAGGCGATCCGGAAATCGCGGAAATCGTACTGGTTGATCAATCACCCTTGGGCCGCACACCCCGGTCCAATCCCGTTACCTATATTAAGGCGTTTGATGCCATTCGCGAAGTTTTCGCCGCCACTCCGGAAGCCCGTAAGCGCGGATACACTCCGGGATATTTTTCCTTCAACATACCCGGAGGACGCTGCGAGACTTGCCAGGGCGACGGCACGGTGACCATAGAGATGCAATTTCTCGCCGACGTGGATCTGGTGTGCGAAGAATGCCGTGGCCGCCGCTTTAAGTCAACCATTCTTGAGATTCAGTACAAGGGGAAGAACATCTACGACGTGCTGAAGATGACAGTGAAAGAGGCCCTGTCATTCTTTTCCAATGTCCCTAAGCTGACCAGCAAAATCCGGGTGTTGGAGGAGGTCGGATTGGGATATCTGCGGTTGGGGCAATCGGCCACCACACTTTCCGGCGGCGAGGCCCAACGCGTGCGCCTTGCCGCTCATCTGGCTCACCGTACCAGCGAAGACAGCCTTTTCATTTTTGATGAACCGACAACCGGCCTTCACTTTGACGACATCAGCAAATTGCTGACGGCCTTCCGCCGCCTCATTGAAACCGGCGCCACGGTCTTAATCATTGAACACAACATGGACGTTCTGAAAACCGCTGACTGGGTTATCGATCTCGGCCCTGATGGCGGTGACTCCGGTGGATACGTTGTGGGCGCAGGCACGCCCGAAAGCCTGGTGGGAAATAAGCTTTCATTAACAGGGAAGTTCCTGGCGAAATATCTCACTCATTCCCAGCCGCACGACGCGGCGAAAACGAAGATTTGATGCCATGCAGTCTTCTGCGAGGAGTTTAAGCGTATTGGCGGTAACGGCGGGCTCACTGGTGTTGCTGCTTGCGCCCGTAAGAGCGGCGTACACAATGCCAGGGCTGCTTACCATTGCGACACTTCGCCTGCCCGCATCCGGCGAAGAGAAGGAAGCACCCCTCTCACAGGAGCAGACCTTTAAGATGCTTCAGGCTGGGGTTCCTTCCATGCAAATTGAGGCGTTTGCGCGCGATGATGGTATCGACTTCGCCGTGACTCCCACGGTTGAGCGCGACTTGCGCAAATACGGAGCATCCGAAAGCCTCATTCTTTTGTTGAAGAAGCTGAGCGCTGCTCCCCCCGAACAGCCCCCCTCTCCGGCCGTATCCACAGAGAATTCCGATTTATTACGCCAAGCAGATGATGCGCTGACTCGGAAGGATTATTCCGAGGCGGTGAAGGCTTTGAAAACCGTAATCGCCAGGCAGCCTGACATGGGTGCGGCCTGGTTCGACCTTGGTTTTGCTTACAACGGTCTGCACGAACCTGATGAAGCGGTGAAGGCCTACCAGAAAACTTTGGAACTCGCGCCCGATCACTTTCTCGCCCACTTGAACCTGGGAGTTCTTTTCCTGGAACAAAAGCAGCCACAGGCGGCACTGGAGCATTTGCAGAAGGCTACGACGCTGAAACCTGAAAGTGCCCGCGCTCACTTGAACTACGCGCGGGCCCTCGCCCAGTCCCAACAACCGGATGCTGCCCGAAAAGAGTATCAGGAGGCTTCCCGCCTCGATCCGCACCTGGCCATTGTGCAATTTGAGCTGGGCCAACTCGACCTTCAGCAGAAACAACCGGCGGAAGCGCTGACGGCCTTTCAAAAGGCCCTGCTGTTGGATCCGAAACTTGCGCCGGCCGAATTGGGATCCGCGCTTGCTGCCGAATATTTGAATGACAATGCTCAGGCAATCGCGCATTTCGAAAATTACTTCACTCTACAGCCGAATGATATGGGGGCGCGGCTCCAGTTAGGGCGGCTATACATCAAGCAAAAAGACACTGAGAAAGCTCGCGATATATTTGAAAGTATCTATCGCGTCAAACCGGATCTGCCTGGACTTACGGCTGAGCTGGGTGATGCAAATGCGCTCATGAAGAACTTGCCCGATGCGGAAAAATACTATCGCCTAGCCATTTCATCACAACCGAACGATGCGGACCTGCATCGCGCACTTGGGCAGATACTGTTGAACGAACAGAAATTTCCCGAGGCGGAAAAGGAGTTTCGCACTGCACTTCAGTTGAACTCTCATAGTCGAGATTCGGCAATTGGGCTTGCATTCAGTCTGAATTCTCAAAAGCGGTATCAAGAGGCAATTCCACTTTTTGAAGAGCTGGCGAAAAGCCCGGAGGCGGAGCCCACAGTGTTTTTTGTCCTGGCAACGTGTTATGACCATCTTCAAGCCCGAAAGGAAGCGCTGGCCAATTACGAGCTCTTCTTGAAAATGTCGAAAGGAAAGTATCCGGATCAGGAATGGCAGGCCACCCAAAGGACAAAGCTTATCCGCCGGGAGCTCTCAAAATAGCTATAATCTGAAAGTATGGCTCGGGGATGCCGGACAAGATTGACGGTTGGTTTGGCCTTGGGGTGGTTTTTACTGGCGGGATCGCTCGCCTTGGGGCACGACACGGAAGAGCAATTACTCCAGCGGATTCAGACCGAACAAAATCCCGTCAAGAAAACCAAGTATGAAATCAAGCTTGCCGGCTTGAAGCTGGCCCAAGTTCATGATGCTTATTCACAAGGCCATCCCGATGAAGGCGCGAAGTTTCTTGCGGCGTTTGTGGACTCAGTCAAGTTTTCGTTGAAGAGTCTTCAGGATTCCGGGCGCAAGGCGCCGAAACAACCCGAAGGTTTCAGAGAGCTGGAGATTTCCCTGCGCGAGGAAATTCGCGTGCTGCAAGATTTGCAACCTTCGGTAAGTTATCTCGACCGCCCCCCTCTGGAGAATGCGGTGCATGAATTAGAGGAAATGCGGAGCGAGGTAATCAAGGCGCTTTTCCCCGGGGGCACTCCCCGTACCATCAAGGGGTCGCCTCCACCGCAGGCGGTAACGGATCCCGCGCCCCCGGCGGAAACGCGGTGACTACTGAATGCGCACCCTGACGACATCAGTGCTGCTGCTGGCTCTTTCGCTCACCACTGCATGGGGAGTGGAAAAAGGGGACTACCTCACTGAGGATGAAACGGATCAGTTGCGAGATGCGCAAGAGCCCTCGCAGCGCATCGAAATGTACTTGTCGTTTGCCCAAGTCCGCTTGGAGCGATTCGATGATGTTCGCAACCGCCCACCGAATCCGGAATATGACGTCCCTGGTTATCTTGAAACTCAACTTGACCAATACATTCGCATCACCGATGCATTGAAGGACTGGATTGAGGATCAGTTTGATCGTCACAATGACATGCGAGCCGGCCTGAAGAAGGTTCTGGAGACAGGGCCGCACGAGCTCGAACAATTAAGGCGGATTGAACAATCATCGGACCCTTACGCCGCGGGTTATCGTAAATCCCTCGGCGACGCCATCGCTGACTTCACTGACGCGGTGAACGGCGCCACCAAAGCGCTCTCCGAGCAAACCAAGGTGTTCGGCGAATTGAAACGGGAAGAGAAGGTTGAAGCCCAGACTGTAAAAGATCGGCAGAAAGACGAGAAGAAGAGCGCCAAGGACGAGGGTAAGCTGCGGAAGAAGGAGCATGAAAGTGGTCCCCCCACCGACAAAGATGAGGACTGAAAAGCAGTGGTTAGTGGCCGGCAATCGCAATTTAACCACTTACCACGAGCCACTGTTTTTATGAAACAAGCAGAACAGCTAACCCTTCCTCTTGCATCACCGCCTGACCTTACCGAACTCTTCCGGCGGGTATTTTCGCGCCTGCGGATCAAGTCGCCCATTACGAGTATTGACGCGCAATTCCATCCCTTTGCGGGGCTGCGAAGTACCGTCTCTGTCCGAAACGGCGCACTCAGGGCACGCGTATCCGACTTGTTGGCAGAAGCCTCACCCGTCGTCATTGAAGCCCTGGCGGAAATCCTGCTGGCGCGAATCTTCCGGCGGCGGCCTTCACGCGAGGCCCGTGAGTGTTATCTTGCCTACACCTTCCGCCCGGCGATTCGAACACGCATTGACGCAGCCCGCCGTGAACGAGGTACCAAGCGGCTGCTGCCCCCGCGCGGCCGCCATCATAATCTGGAAGAGATCTTTCACGATTTGAATCACCGCTTCTTCCACGGCGAAATCCCCCCGTCGCGCCTGGGCTGGAGCCACCAATTTGCCAGCCGCATCCTGGGACATTACGATTCAGGCCACGCGACAATTATGATCAGCCGCAAACTCGACTCGCCTTCGGTGCCGCGCTATCTGGTAGAATACGTCGTTTATCATGAGATGCTGCATATCCGGATTCCAGTCGAACGGCGAGGCCAACGGAGAGTGGTCCATTCGCGGGAATTCCGCGAGGCCGAGAAAAAATTCCCCCAGTACGAATTAGCCTGCCGCCAACTCAAGCACATGTGTGCCTGACGTCGGATCCCGGAACGCACTTCAAGGAGATATTTCCATGTCCCGCAAATTCAAATCACTCATGCTCGCGTCAACAGCACTGCTTCTGAGCTTGCTATCGGCGCGCTCTGCCCTCGCCGCGGATGACCTGACCGTCGCATCGCCCGATGGCAAGGTGGTGATATCTTTCGCGCTCAAGTCCGATCCCCAGCCCTATCTTCCTGGTATTCGCGCCTACTATCGCGTCAGCTTCGGCGGCGTGCAGGTGTTGACGGACTCGCCTCTTGGTCTGGATTTTGAAGGCGCACCAACGCTGGACCATGACTTCGAGTTAATCGGCACCGACCGCCACTCCCACGATGAAACATGGACGAACCGCTTTGGCGTGTTGCGCGAGGTTCCCGACCACTACAATCAACTTCGCGTATCCTTGCGCGAAAGACAGGCACCCGGCCGACAGGTGGATGTGATTTTTCGTGCCTACAATGAAGGTGCCGCTTTCCGTTATTTCCTTCCGCAACAGAGCGCCCTGCAAGGTTTCAACCTCATGGCAGAGAACACGGGATTTTATTTCGCCCAGGACGCCTCCACATTTGCACTGAATATGCACCGCTTTAACACCCCCTATGAGGGCGAGTACTTTCCCACACCGCTCGCACAGATCAAGCCCGCCTCAATCATCAACCTGCCGCTGCTGGTGAATATTCCCGGCGGTCCCTGGGTTGGTTTATTGGAGGCCGATCTTGCCGACTATGCCGGCATGTACGTGGGGGGCGCCCCCGGATTCGATCACGCCCTTGTGAGTAAACTCTCGCCGAGCCCTGAGCGCATGGATCGTGTCGTCACTGGTTCCACGCCCAAGGCCCTGCCCTGGCGGGTGCTCCTGCTCAGCGACCGGCCCGGTGGCTTGATTGAATCCAACTACCTCATCATGGATCTCAACCCACCCTCGGCGCTTGCCGACACTTCCTGGATCGCTCCCGGCAAGGCTGCGTGGGATTGGTGGTCTGGCGATTATGATGAGAACGTTGACTTCAAGCCTGGGATGAATACCGCGACGATGAAACACTACATCGATTTTGCTGCCCAACATCATTTTGAATATATGCTGGTGGATGCGGGGTGGTATCCCTCGAACGGCTACAAACATGCCGTCAGCATTTTGACCTACGTTCCCGAAGTAAACATTCCAGACATCATCGCTTATGGAAAGCTGAAAGGCGTCAAGGTGCTGTTGTGGCTCTACTGGGGTGCCTTGGACAAACAGATGGATGAAGCCCTGGATCTTTACGCAAAGTGGGGCGCGGCCGGCGTGAAAGTGGATTTCATGGATCGCGACGATCAGGAGGTTGTGAACTTCTACCAGCGCCTGGTGCAGAAAGCCGCAGAGCGCCATCTGGTGGTGGATTTTCACGGTGCCTACAAGCCCACCGGCCTGCGCCGCACTTATCCCAATCTCTTGACCCGTGAAGGCGTGATGGGCATGGAGTACAGCAAGTCAACCTCACGCACCACTCCTGAGCACGACGTCACCATTCCCTTCACCCGCATGCTCGCCGGCCCCATGGATTACACTCCGGGCTGCTTCAACAACGCCACCAAAGAACAATTCAAGCCACGGGAGATCAACCCGATGTGCCAAGGAACCCGGGCGCATCAGTTGGCCATGTATGTCGTTTTCGAAGGCCCGCTCTCAATGGTGTCGGACTATCCGGAGATCTATGACCACAAGCCGGAAATGGAGTTTCTGGAAAAGGTCCCCACCGTCTGGGATGAAACCAAAGTTGTCAACGGTGATCCTTCCAAGTATGTAACCATTGCACGCCGCCAGGGCGCGGACTGGTTCCTCGGCTCCATGACCAACTGGGACCCGCGGGACATGGAGATTCCTCTCAGTTTTCTGGGTGAAGGAGAATTCGAGACGGAAATTTTCGCCGATGGCGCTGACGCGGGTGCAATTCCCACCAACGTCACCATCAGCAGGCAGCAGGTGAAGGCCGGAGACAAAATTACCATTCACCTTGCTCCTGGCGGTGGCGCCGCAGTGATATTCAAGCGGATGTAAAATGCTCGGCCAACCAGTTTGGCGGTTGCATCGGGACCGCGCTGAAGGCAGCAGGTGAAACTGGGGTGCGTCCCGCTCATTACTTATTGCGAATTTGAATCAACGTGATGGCGATGGCCATGGCCAGCAGTGCGATGGCACCTCGCCAAAAGAAAACCGGATCAGCAAGGAATCCGCCCTTGATCAGACGAACACCCAGACCCAACAGAATTCCGATGCTTGCTATGATGACCAGAAAATTGGGAACCCACCGCATACGTACCCTCCTGTCAACAGAGTTTTGACCCGCCGCCATTTAACGCCTGTTTTGGGCCGAAGGCTACAACAAATTTCGTACTGGGGGATGGCTATCTTCACCATGATCCTCAGCGGCCTATGCGGCTGCCCGTTGGCCGCAATCACCGTCACACACAAATCCTGAGCCACCTGGTTCCGAGAGGACTATACTAGAAGGCCGACGATTCGCCATGCCCTATTGCGCTCAATGTTTGATTGAATTCGTTGAAGGTATTGGCAAGTGCGAGGACTGCGGCGCTCCTTTGCTGCCCGGTTCACCGCCCGAGGATCCGCCTGTTGTTGATCTTAGTGGGCAGAAGGATGTGAAGCTCGTTTCGGTCCGCATTTTCACGGGAGGAACCGCCCAAATGGACGCCGACTTGGCGCGGAATATCCTTCAATCTCAGGGAATACCTTGCCTTCTTCAAGGTGAAAGCTCCGCCGAAATTCTGCCCGTACTGGATATTCCTCTCTTTGTACGCGAAGAGGACGTTTCTCGCGCTGAGCGGATTTTGAAGGATTACCTCGATACCGAAGCCGTGGCATCCCCGGAAGAGGTGGATCCTGCCGAGGATAGTTAGTACTGGCAGTGCACCGCCACCGTCGCGTGGTACAAGTGCGATTGGGTCCCCTCCGTCGTTGCACATCATTGTCACTCGCTCAGAACTCCTCGCTACTCGTTCCGCTCACTTGCCAAACCTGCTCACCAGCTGCGTATCCGTTTCCCTTATTTGCGGTAGAATATGGGGTCTTTTGTAACCCCGGAAACCTTGCGAGGCTGCCATGAATATGCGGAACGTGCTGATACTGATCCTGCTTGCCATGGGTTTGCTCTTTGCCCCGTCCACCTGGGCGCAGGAAAAACCATTCACCGAGCAACAGGTGCTAGACATGGTGCGCGCCGGGCTGGGGAACGATTCGGGGGCGAAGCTCATTGTGCAGCGCGGAATCGACTTCACGCCTACCCCGGAATTTCTCAAACACCTCAAATCGGCCGGCGCCAAGGATCCATTTCTTAAAGCGCTTCGTGCCAACAAGCCCTTAAGCCAGCAGCAGGTGAGTGAAATGGTGCGGGCCGGGGTGGGAGAGGAAACCGGCGCGCAAATGGTTACCCAGCGTGGAATTGATTTCGCCCCTACTGAGGCTTACCTTCAAACCCTAAAATCCGCTGGTGCCAAGGATGTCTTTCTCAAAGCTGTCCGCGAGAGAATGCCCATCAACCCGGTGCAGATTGTCGCCCAGCTTGCCGCAGAGTCACCCTGTCAGCGCATTACCTTGCTGGTGAAAGATCGTGGCATCGACTTTGCGGTGAAGGACGATTATCTCCAGCAGGTGCTGCTGGCCGGCGGAGACGATGATCTGGTCGCTGCGTTGAAGAGCGCCAAGGTGATGGCTTCCGCCGCTGATCCTGCCGCCCAGGCGAGGCAAGCCGCCGTTCTGCAATATGTTGCGACCGGGGCAGAACTGAAGCGCAAAGGACAGTACTCTCAAGCCGAGCAGGAATTCCGAGCGGCGGTCACTCCCGGCGCGCCCGATGCCGATATTGACTTGAGTCTGGCCATGGTTCTAGGCCGTCAGGGTAAGTGGGACGATGATGTAACGGCCGCGCGAGAAGCAGTGAGCTTGAGCCCCAACAACGGGATGGCGCATATCGTCCTGGGTGCCGCCCTGGCTGGCAGGGGTGATTGGGACGGGGCTGCGGCGGAGCACCGCGAAGCCCTGCGCCTGGACTCGAATGACGACCATGCGCACGCTTACCTGGGCATAGCGCTGGGTGGAAAGCACGATTGGGACGGCGAAATCAAAGAGGAGCGCGAAGCTTTAAGGCTGAATCCTAATGACGATTTCGCTCAGGCTAATCTTGGCGTAGCCTTGGGAAGCAAAGGTGACTGGGACGGCGCCATCACCGAATACCACAAGGCACTGGACCTTAACCCCAATAATGATGCGGCGCACGCGAATCTTGCCGCCGCCCTGGGCGGTAAGGGTGACTGGGATGGCGCTATCGCCGAATACCGCAAGGCGCTGACCCTAAACCCCAAGAACGATTCCGCGCACACCAAGCTGGGCGCGGCCCTGGCCAAAAAGGGCGATAGTAACGGCGCCATCGCAGAATATCGTGAAGCTCTGCGGTTGAACCCCAATAACGATGGGGGGCACGTGAACCTGGGCGATGCCCTGCGGAACAATGGCGACTGGGATGGCGCCACCGCAGAATATCGCAATGCGTTGCAGATGAATCCCAACAATGACATGGCGCACGCCGGTTTGGGATTGGTGCTGTCAGCCCGGAATGATTTGGATGGAGCCATCGCGGAGGAGCGGGAGGCCTTGCGCTTAAACCCCAACAATGCCGCCGTTCACGCCAGCCTTGGTGACACGTTGGAGCAGAAGGGAGACCGCAGCGGCGCTTTGCAGGAATACCAGGCTGCCGCCCAGCTCGACACCAAGAACACCAACTACAAGCAGAATTGCGAACGGCTCATGCTGCCATCCACCCGGTAGGATGAGGGGAACCCGCTAGGGCTGATCGGCGAAATACCCCTTCGGCCCTTCCACACGGACGCCAGTGCGAGCGCACGTCACGCGCAGCTTGTGGTACTTCCCATTTGAAGCCGGCGCGTCAATCCCAATCTGATAGCGACCGCGCGCGTTCTTCATCGCCTCAATGATGGCCTTATCCATGTTGGTGCCGGTGAACAGCCGCCCTCCGCTGAGGTCGGCCATTTGTCGTAACGTGTATGCCGCGGTCCCGCGATTGGTGGGAGGCATCGCACCCGCGGGCAGATCCTCTGCAGTGTAGACAACCGTGTTAGTTCGATTGAGTTCAGCACTGAAGTGGTGGAAAAACGGTTCATAGTCGACGCACTTCGTATTTATTCTGCAATTGGTGGTGCACTTGCCGGCCACATAGCTCTCGGATTCACCCGTGATGGTCATATTCTTGCAACCGTGCGGATAGTTTGGCCAGTTCGTCACTCCGGACGTAATCCAGACGATGGTCTTGGGGCCGGGAATCTCCGTGAACGCGTCCTGCAGCTTGCTTAACGCCAGGAAGGTAGTGGCGGCGCGGTATCCTAGGTCGCGGAAATCCACGGTTTTGAATCCGTACACTCTTTGGATCGCCGCATCGAGTAGCGGACGGATCTGTTTGGTCCATGGAACTGGTGGTGCGATTCCGGGCGCTCCCCCATGCTGCGATAAAAAAGCAATATCCTGCCGCAGGGGAAAACCGTGAACGGGATAGACCTCGCCGCGGTTGGTAAGAAGGTAGAGATAAACGGTGTCGGCTGCTTCCAGCGGCTCCAGAGCACTAACGATAAAAGTGCTGTCGTAATCTCGATTCAAGGCGTTTGAATTCAGAAAGTCAAACAGTATAATCGTAGCGGGTGGGGGGTTCTCCCGTGCCGATTTGCCCGCGCCCGCCTGAAAGGCGGCAATGGCCTGCGGCTTTCCATTGTCGAAGATTTGAAAATCCCCGCTGGCAAGGTCCGTCACCGGGTCACCTCGATTGTCCAAAGCCGTGATATTAAGAACCACGCTTTTGGTTTGGGAAAAATTGCCAGCGGGTGCGCCCGGCGTTTGAGCTTGCGCCCAAAGCGCACACGCGGCCAGAGCCACAATAAGAACCAGTTTTCCCAACAGTTTTATGCTCATAGGCTGCCAACTAAAAATCGGCAATCGAAAATCAGAACTTCCTTATTGCTTCTTCACCCGCGCAATCGCCCGCTGTGCATCCCGCGCCTCTGCGGCGTCTTTGGCGGAGGGCAGTTCATCGAGGTAGTGCTGGTAGGCGTCGAGCGCTTTCTGCTTCTGCTTCATTCGTTCGTACACCTTTCCCAATCCCAGGTAGGCCGGAGCATAGTGTGGATTGTCCTTCAACGCTTCTTGAAACCGGCTCAGCGCCCCCTGCAAGGCTCCCCGGTGCAGGTAGACATTCCCCGCCTCCACGCACTTCGCCGGGCCGGGACTCACATAATTCCAATCATCGTCGTCTGAGGTCTGCGGAGGCTTTTCTGGAGCCTGCGCATGGAGTGCTGGCTCGATCCAGAGAATGGCGAATGCGGCAATCGTGAGTATCTTCAGAACGCGCGGCATGGTTGGAATTCTCCCCGAGGTATCCTAGAGTGTCAACACGCATCGAATTGTTTATGGTTTCGCGGACCTGATCAACCGGCGCCCGGTCACATGTGTGATTGGATTCTTCTAGCCCCCTTTTCCAACTCTGCCTCTGGCGTGATAATGAAAGTTTGAGGAATCGGTGAACCCTAACCTGCACGAAAAAGCTGAAGCTTTGCCCGCCCAGCCGGGCGTCTACGTCTTCAAGGACGATAGCGGCAAGCCCATCTACGTTGGGAAGGCGAAATCTCTGCGTTCGCGCGTGCGTTCTTATTTCCAGGACTCGCGCGCCGCAAACGAAAAGCGCGACCTCATGCTGGAGGCCGCGCACGACCTTGAAACCATCCTCGTGGACAACGAACACGAAGCGATGGCGCTTGAGAATAACCTGATCAAGCAGTACAAACCTCGCTACAATATTTTGCTGCGGGATGACAAGTCGTATCCGTACATCAAATTCACCGCTTATGAACGTTTTCCGCGCGTTCACGTAACCCGCCGCGTAAAGAAGGATGGCTCCCTTTATTTTGGCCCGTACTTTCCCGCCAATCTTGCCTATCGCATCGTGGACTTCATTCACCGGCACTTTCTCGTTCCGTCCTGTTACGTGGACTTGACGCGCGAACATGCGCGGCCGTGCCTACAGTTCTACATCAAGCGCTGCCTTGGCCCGTGTGCAAAAGACCTGACCACACCGGAGCGTTATGTGGAGGCCGCGCGCGACGCCCGCCTGCTGCTGGAAGGCCGTGAAAGCGATCTGGTGCGCAGCCTGCATGATCGCATGGCTGAGTCTTCCAACCGGCTGGAGTTTGAAGATGCGGCCCGCTATCGTGACCAGATTGGCACGGTCGAGGAACTGCGCGAACGTCAGAAAATGGCTGCCAATTCAGGTGAGGAGGCCGATATCCTGGGTTTCCACCAGGAAGGCCCGCTGGTGGCCGTCAATCTCTTT
The DNA here is from genome assembly GCA_003165315.1 of Acidobacteriota bacterium. Taxonomy (GTDB): domain Bacteria; phylum Acidobacteriota; class Terriglobia; order UBA7540; family UBA7540; genus Bog-366. Next base: position 15,814 of record PLSX01000281.1, on the reverse strand, counting down.
CATTTGCGGGGCGGGCGTGTTCTGGACCGGCGGGAATTCTTCTGGGAGGACGTGGACGAGTTTAGTCCTCCCGAATTTTTCTCTTCGCTGATCAAACAAATCTATCTCGACCAACAGTATCTGCCCGGCGAGATTCATGCTCCTTCGGATTTCGAGGATCGGGAAACTTTGGAGGAAATGCTTTCCAAAAAGCGTGGGCGGGCAGTGCACATTCTTACCCCCCAAGCTGGACCCAAGCGGGCGCTGGCGGAATTGGTGGCACGGAACGCCAGGCACTCCTTTGAGCGGCGATTCCGCATTATGAAGCCCCTGGCGCGCGAGGTGCTGGAGAGTTTAAGCGACGCGCTTGATTTGCCGAAGCCGCCTAACCGCATCGAGGCGTTCGACATTTCCCACATTCAGGGCACGGACATCGTCGCATCCATGGTGGTTTGGGAGGCCGGACGGATGAAGAAATCCGACTACCGCAAATTCATCATTAAGACGGTTCCCCAAAACAATGATTTTGCCAGCATGGCGGAGGTGGTGGGGCGCCGCTACCGGCGACTGCAGGAAGAGAAGAAGGCCTTCCCAGACCTGGTGCTGATCGACGGGGGCTTGGGCCAACTTCATGCTGCGGGTGCGGCGTTGGAAGAGTTGGGAGTTATCAACCAGGCTGTGGCCAGCATCGCCAAACGGGAGGAGATCCTCTATGTGCTTGGTCGGGAAAATGAACCCGTCGTGCTTGACCACCACTCCCCTGCCCTGCATCTGATTCAGCAAATTCGGGATGAAGCCCACCGGTTTGCCGTTACCTTCCACCGGGCCCGGCGATCCAAGCGTGAAATCACCAGCGAGCTGTTGGAGATCCCAGGGGTCGGGAAGCGCACTACCAACAAGCTTCTTACGCAGTTTGGCAGTATCAATAAATTGCGGAAGGTCTCCCTGGAAGAGATGGCCCAAGTGGTCAAGCTCGCACAGGCACGCCGAGTGTACGATTATCTTGCAGCTAACTCTTGACGCACTGATTATAGACCGTCCAGACGGTTGAAGTTATAATGGCAAGAAAAATTACATTATTGTATTGTACTTGAGATTTTGTGATGCTAGATTGGAGTATCTGAAATGGAGGTGCATGATGGCAAATTGCAATGCTGCAACCAAGGTATCGTACTTCATTGCGGGGTTGGGAATCGGGGCCGCGGTCGCCCTGCTGTTCGCACCGCAATCCGGAGAAGATACACGCAAGCAGATCGCGAAAAAAGCGGAGGAAGGCACGGATTTTGTCGCCGCCAAGAGCCGCGAAATCCGCAAACAGGCGGAAGAGCTTGTGGATCAGGGCAAGGATCTAGTGAGCAAACAAAAGGCGCGATTGGCGGATGCCCTAGAGTCGGGCAAGCAGACTGTGCGCGAGACCTTTGCTCGTTAGATAATTTGGTGAAGCACGGCAAGTGAAGAGTGACGGGGTAGCGATGGTCGAGAGCAAAATATGAAATCTCGAAACTAGCTGCGAGCTTAATCTTTGGCTCGCTCGTCACATTTCGCTCGGCAATTGTCACTTCGAGGAGGAATATCGATGAGCGAAGATAATGGTGGATCGCAAATAGGCATGTTCCTGGCAGGATTGGGAATCGGCGCAGTGGTTGCCCTTCTCCTTGCGCCACGCTCCGGAAAAGAGACCCGGGAATTTATTGTGGCCAAGGCGGAAGAAGGCAGGGACTTTGTGGTTACAAAGTCCGAGGAAATTCGCAAGCAGGCGGAAGACGCGGTGGAAAAAGGCAAAGACTTGGTGAGCAAGCAAAAAGAACTGCTGTCGGCCGCGCTGGAAGCCGGCAAGCAGGCGTACCAGGAAGACAAGCTTAAAGCGAAGTAAGTCGCCTGAGGCGGCTGAGCCTCATGTGAGCTAACCATGGAGCAAAACACTGGGGTGACCGTGGCGTTGATTCTTGTCGCGATCGCCGTTCTGATGCAAGCAGGGGCCATGCTGGGAATTTGGCTGGCGGTCCGCAAAGTCCCTGGGCAGATTGAAAGCGTGCGGTCCGACGTGAAACAACGGATCGACCCACTCGCCCAATCGGTCCTGGAGATTGTCAACAACTCGCGCGAACCCTTGCAAACCATCTCCGCAAATCTGGCAGAGATCAGCACCATGTTACGCGACCGCGCTTCCAATGCGGATCAGGTGGCGGCTGAACTGTTGGATAAGAGCCGCACGCAGATCATCCGCGTCGATAAGATGGTTTCCGAATTGGTGGAGAAGGTGGAAACCACCGCGGATGCCGTCCAAAAAGGCGTGCTCGGACCCATCTCTGAGGTTTCGGCTGTGGTCAAGGGCGTGCGTTCCGGCTTGGAGTTCTTGTTCTCGCGCCGCCGCGTGACGAACGTAAGCGAAGCGACACAGGACGAGCAGCTATTTATCTAAGCGCCTGCTGGTGGGCCAAAAGGCGGCCGTCGCAGGCGCTGCCCCGTTCTATTGCGAGCTTCACCGCGCCCTGCGGCGCCGGGCGTGGTGGGTTATGTCTCGAATCACAGCAATGCTCTTTCCCAGCGGTGGTCATAAAATCATGCACACAAAATTGAGATATACCTCATTGATGAGCGGCTTGGCGCTGGTGGCAATCCTCGCCATCCTGACTGCGTGTAAGCAAAATGTGAGCACGCCCGAGGCAAACCAGCCCTCTCCACAGCAAACGCCTGTGCTCCCCACAGGGCCGGCCGTTCCCGTCAGCTCTCCCACCCAGGCCGGTGGAATTGCCTGGACGGTCCCCACGGGCTGGGAGCCCGGACCTGAGCACCAGATGCGCATTGCCACCTATCGTATCCACGCCATTGCCGGCGATCCGGAAGACGCTGAATGCGCGGTCTACTTCTTTGGCACGGGGCAGGGCGGTACGGTGGAAGCCAATCTCGATCGCTGGAAAAGTCAATTTACCGGGCCTAACGGGCAGGCGCCGGTACCTGCGGAAATAACGAAGAAGGTGATCGGAGGGCTGACGACATCGACCCTCGCCGTATCAGGAACCTACAGCGGAGCAGGTGGGATGACGGGGCAGGCGTCGGCGTCAAAGCCCAACTATCGCATGAGAGCCGCGATTATCGAAGCGCCACAAGGCCTTGTGTTCTTTAAACTCACCGGCCCGCTTAACACCGTGGCAGCAGCTGAAAATGATTTTAATGCTCTGCTCGGAAGCGTGCATCAACCCTAAAAGCGGTAATTAGTGGCGAGTGGATAGTGGCTAGCCAGGTTTTCAGGCCTCGAGAACGGGTTGGCCAGCAGTCAGGGCAACATATTCCCCGCTTGACAAATCAGGACAGATAGGCTACAACTAAGGTGGGAACGGATTTTGATCCTCGGCCTTGGCTGGCCCAGGAAACGCTCCGGCAAGGCGCAAATTAAGAAGGCCTTTATGGCACTGATTTTCCCTCCGCAATGCCCCCAAGTGATAGCGACAACATGTCCAAAACTCCGGCCGGATTCTCAGAAAAACTAAAACTCCATATTTCTGAAAAGCAAGCTACTTACCAAAAATCATAGATTGAGCGTTCTTGGCTGACATAATGTCTTGTTTCTTATGGGCTGGATCAACCGTGTCGGGCGCTGGAGGTGGATCCAGGAATGGAGAAACCCGTATTGGGCATTCTCAGAGAATGCGTGAAATCCATCCGCCGCCCACCACCTCATCTCCATCGTAGAACACTGCGGCCTGGCCGGGTGTAATAGCGCGCTGAGGTTCGGTGAATTCGACTACGGCCTCGGAGGCTGCGTGGGCTACCACTCGGGCGGTTGAACCGGAATGGTTGTGGCGAATTTTTACCAGGGCCTCCACAGCGTCGCCCTCCGCCACGGGACGAATCCAATTCACGTGACGCACCTGGAAGCTGCTGCGGAAGAGTTCGCGATCCTCTCCCACCACCACTCGATTCTTGGCGGGGTCGAGCGATATGACGTAGAGCGGCTCCCCTACTGCCATGCCAAGTCCCTTGCGCTGGCCGACCGTGAAATTTTGAATTCCCTGGTGCTCCCCCAAAACATTTCCATCCGTGGAGACAAGTTCTCCCGTGGACGATGGCGACGGGCGCTGCTGCTCGGCCAGGTAGGCATCGATGAACTGGCGGTAGCTTCCAGTGGGCACAAAGCAAATTTCCTGACTATCCGGCTTCTCTGCCACGGGCAAGTGCCTGCTGCGGGCAATGGCTCGAACCTCCTGCTTGGTCATCTCACCAAGCGGAAAATCCGTGTATGCCAGTTGTTCCTGTGTAAGCCCAAAAAGGAAGTAGGCCTGGTCCTTGGTGCGATCGGCGCCCCGAAGAAGTTGGTACCGTCCGGTTTTCTCATCGCGCCTAATGCGCGCATAGTGGCCCGTGGCGATGCGCTCCGCGCCGATCTGCCGTGCCGTGGTGAGGAACTGGGCGAACTTGATTTCAGTATTGCAAAGACTGCATGGTATGGGAGTCTCGCCCGCAAGGTAGCCTTCCACGAAGGGCCGTACTACTGACGCCTCGAATTGCTTTTCCAAATTGATGACGTAGTACGGGATGTTCAGGAAATTGGCCACGGCGCGTGCATCGTAAACGTCATCAAGCGAGCAGCATCGCCCGCTAGCACGTCCACCCTCACCCGCTTCTTCACCCAGCAATTGTGGCAGCCGGCGCTGATTCCAAAGCTGCATGGTCAGCCCCACTACTTCGGGCGACGAGCCAGATGGAGTCTTCGAATTGTTTTCGGCAAGCAGGGCAGCGGCGGTCGAACTATCCACTCCGCCGCTCATTGCGATTGCGATGCTCATTGCTTTCGATACTCCGGATTAAGCAAGTGACGAACGACTAGTGAACAAGATCCGAGGCAGGTTGTGAATTTCGATCTTCGCCTCCGTGTCACTTGGCACTCATCACTGGACTTCGGTAATGGGGGGACACCACGCGGAGTTGTTCCACCACCGCAGGCATGATTCTGAGCGCGGCATCAACATCCTCATCCGTATTGAATCGGCCCAGGCTGAAACGGATGCTGGCGCGCGCCTGCTCCGGTTTGAGCCCGATGGCAGACAGGACGTGCGAGGGTTCGACCGACCCTGACGAGCACGCGGAGCCTGTGGAGCAGGCAATGCCGCGCAGGTCCATGGCGATCACAAATCCCTCACCTTCGATATAATCGAACGTCAGATTTGTTGTGCCTGGAACTCGGTATGTACGGTCGCCATTGATGGAAACAAATGGTACCTGAGAGAGAATTCCAGACTCCAGCCGGTCACGCAAGGCAGCAAGGCGGCCATGTTCCTCGTTGAGATGAGCACACGCAATCTCAGCCGCGGCGCCCAGCCCAACGATGCCGGCCACGTTTTCCGTACCCGGACGACGATCGCGCTCATGATGTCCCCCATGCAGCAACGGTTTGAGAATCGTTCCCTTGCGCACGTATAGCGCGCCCACACCTTTGGGGCCGTTCAATTTGTGGGCGGAAAGAGCCAGCAGGTCCACTCGGAGTTTTTCCACATCCACGGGAATCTTGCCTGTGGATTGTACTGCGTCGGTGTGGAAGTAAATATCACGTTCGCTTGCCAGGCGGCCGATCTCTTCCAACGGCTGGATCGTGCCGAGCTCGTTGTTGGCATGCATTACGCTGATCAGAATAGTTTCCGGGCGCAGCGCGTTCGCCACGTCGCCCGGATCAACCACACCGGCAGAGCCCACGCGCACATAGGTCACGCTCACGCCGCGCCTTTCCAGCAGCTTTGCGGTGGAGAGCACGGCGGGATGCTCAATGGAAGTGGTGACGACATGTTTTTTCTCAGCGCGTGAGGCCTCCACAATCCCGAGAATTGCAGTGTTGTCAGATTCCGTTCCGCCGCTGGTGAAGACGATCTCGCTGGTTCGCGCATTCATCAAACGCGCCACCTGTTCGCGGGCCTTTTCCACTCCCGCCTTGGCGCGCTGTCCATACCAGTGAATCGACGAGGCGTTGCCGTAGTCCTCAAGCATGTATGGCCGCATCGCCTCAAACGCTTCCGGCGCGAGCGGGGTGGTGGCGTTGTTATCGAAATAGATCCTCTTCATGTTCCCTTCAAAATGTTACTGCCCGGGTGAACTGCCCCGGCGATTCTATGGGGTCTGCCCCAAAATTCAGCGTAGCTGAGCGACTTTGAGAAGTCAATTCGAGGTGGTTGGGAGAGTAACGATGGTTGCTCCAACAATTTCCAGTCCAACATCCCCTTCGGAGTGGCGGATGTAAATTTAAATCGACCTCCGCCTGACCTTTGGGTATGAGGGTCAAACCTCTAATCCGGGAAAGCGAATTAACTGATCCCTGAGAACCAACAATTGAAAACTTGCCCTTAATGAATCGCCGGAGCAAGTGGTGGGATGAGCGCGTGGCCTTGCCGCGTCTGGTATTGCCGCAGATATTGCTGATAATCCGCGGATTTGGGCATGTGATCGCCCGAGTTCGGCGGGTAGTTGGACATCCCGCTATAAGGTAGCGGTTCCACAGTCCAGGCAAACGCGGTATTGGGCTCACCGTCCTTGGCGTAGCCGCGCAAGTCCAGGAAGAAATCTCGTTTCCATCCCGGTTTAACAGCGGGCAGAGCGCTGGGGCTGAACTCTACTGTCATTTCATCGCCGGTGGCCATTACCACCAACTTATCATCAGGACGCGCCAACAGGTCTTCCACCGATCCATAGCGGGTGTAGTGGCCTCGCAAGGGGTTCCAGGGAGCTGCCATCATGACTTGTTCATAATCGAACGAATCGGGGTTCACGTGCTCCGGGTCGCTCGCAAAGATTGAGAAACCACGATAGTGAAGGTCCGCATCGATCAGGGACAAGGCCATGGATGCAGGCGCTGGAGCTTCGTGCGTGGTGAAGAAAATCTGGTCCCAGTAGACACACAGATTGGTCACGATGCGCACGTGGCGATCAGCGGAAAGGAATTTGCCCGTCAGGTCAACTCGCATCGTGCGATTTGTGCCGCTGGGAAGGCCCATGTCCGCGACAACCGTAACCCATTTTCCACTCGCATCGCGCACTTGCAAATACGGTGGGACCATTTGCAATTGCCGGTTGGTTTCAAGAGCGCGAGCGCCGTTGGAGTCTGTCCAGAAGACCCAACCATTGAGCCACAAACTTACGGGGGCGCTTTCCGGCAGGTTGCCCAGGTCGAGCGTAAGTGAGTGCAAATCTGCCATGCCCAATATTCGGTTGCGTGTAAAGTCAGACGGGTAACGTCCATCCTGTTTCAGGAGCAGTGGAAGCACGTCGTGACCTTTGTCGTCCACCGCTGCCACTGGGAAGCTCTTATCGCCCAAACTGAAGAGCGCAGGTGGAGCTGGATTAGTCGCGTAAATTTCGTTTGCCAGGATTTCATCGTTGACCTGATGGTCGACCGCCACAAGTTTCACCTGGTCAAAGAAATCAGCCTCGCGCATCTCATCGGTCAATTGAAAAACATAATTACCGCTGGAATTGGGCACCAGATTCGGCAGACGCACATATTCTTCGGGAAAGGGTTTGACGCGAGTTCCGTCAGGAGCCAACTCGCCGAGCGGGCCGACACCTAAAACGTCCGTAACATAGACGAATCGATGGCCATTCCACACATAAAGGAATGGGCACGAACTTGCCAGGCGCTCTGATTCGCGGACTTCAATCTGTTGGTCGGTAGCCTTATCGATCCAGTTCTGCACCACTGCATTTGGCCAGGTGACACGGATCACGTCGAGTTTCTGAAGGTCGCCGGTAAATACCCGCACCGGGCTGCTGGTGACAATCACTTTGTTGTAGTAATTGCCTGCCTTGAATTCCACCACGCTGCCGATTCCCCCGCTGTTACTCTTGTAGCCATTCATCTTAACTTCCACCCAATGGGCGGCAGTTCCCTCTTTTTCAAACGCATGCAACTGGCCGTTGCGGGTCATGGCGAGCAGATCAAATTGGCCGGGATTTTCCAAACCCGTGGACGCAATGGAACTGACCGCCGTTGAATCTTCCACGGGAATCGTGATCGATCCTTCATGGAAACGACCCTCCTGATTAATCAGAAAGTGGAATTTGCCGTGAGCGTCAGCCACGAGGAGGTCGGGAAAGCTGTCGCCGTTAAGGTCAGCTGCGATGCCTCGGAAGGCGAAAAAGCCTGACGGGGCGGGAATGGCAGGCGTCGTAACAGCTGCGAATTTCCCGTCGCGCTGGTTCAGCAGCACTTGATATCCGTCAGGTGACCACACTGCCAGGTCAAAATAGCCGTCGTGATTGAAATCGGCAACCTGGGCATCAAGAACCACCGTCTTCGCCAGCACTGCACCCGCATCCCGATGTAGCACGAATTTGTCTTCACCCTGATTCTCGTAAAGCAGGGCGGGACCATCGTCGCGAAACAAGAAGAGGTCGGAATAGCCGCGATTGTTGAAATCGGCAAACAAGCCCCCACGCATTCGGCCTTTTGCGGAGGCGAGTCCGGAGGTTGAAGTCTTGTCTGTAAAGGATCCGTCGCCGTTGTTGCGATAGAAATGCACGGTGGAGCCGGCGAAATCGTTGGGGAAGATAAAAGAATCCTTCTTGGGTGGCTGATTCAGATTCGTGTACGCGGTGATGACAAGATCGAGAAAGCCGTCGTTATCAGCGTCAAAGAGGACGGCGCGCGTGTCTATTTCGCCGGGTTCGGTTTTCAACCCTGTTTTTTCCGTTGTATCTTGAAACGTACCGTCGTCGCTGTAGTGAAAAACCTCGACGCCATCGAGCCCCGCTACAAACAAACTGATCTTGCCACTGTTATCATAGTCGGCGAACGTCGCGAACAAACTTCCGCCTGGACCTGCAACTCCTGCTTTCTCCGTTACATCGCTAAAGGTCCCATCGCCGTTATTGTGAAAAAGAAAATTTCGGGAGGAAGGAATGACCACGTAAAGATCCGGATGGCCATCATGGTCATAATCACCAACGGCGATGGACGGGCCGAAAAGTGGAACAAGGTTCTGCCGGGCGAATTCCTGGGAGTAGTCCACTGCCTTGATGGAATGGCTTGAATCGCGAATTGGGTTGTCTGCTGCCGGGAGGACGAGGCCCAGTTTCTGGGTGATCTCTGCAAACGTTATCCGCTCCAGGTCCAAATGCCGCGCGATCTCCGTCGGGGGGATGGATGGCGCCAGAATGACGCCATATTTGCCACCTTCCAGCGCAGGATTCTGAAGGGAAATGTTGGGCACTTTCTCATGCATTCCTTCCCATAATTTCAGCACTTTTTGGGCTTCATCCTGGCGCTTCAAACGGATAAGGTCGGTGAAGGTGTGGAAGAGGGCAGCGACGTAAAAGTTTTGGCCACGGCCAAAACCCATTTCGATAACGTGATGGAACGCATCAAGGGATTCGTCAAGCTTCTTTTCAGCAAAGTACACCGTGCCCAAATTGAACCATGTGGAAGGGTCTTGGGGATCGAGGGCAATGACCTGCTTAAGTGCCGCTTCTGCATCGGGATAGCGGAGTTCGCGCTGATAGAGGATTCCGAGGTTAAATTCGGCGGCCACGAGGTGTGCATCCATCTGCCTCGCAGTGGTCATTTCGCCGAGTGCGGCATCCTGCTTATTTGCCTGCATCAGTGCCATGCCCAGGCTCAGGTGGTCTGTGGCCGAGGCCTTTCCGGAGGCCACCACCTTCTGAAATTGCTCAATGGCTTCAACGTACTTGCCCTGCTCAAAGTAAGCCTTCCCGACGTTGCGGAAGGTTTGAATCGGCGCGGCGGACGAGCTCGCAGGTTGCTTCAAGGGATGGGACACGGGCTTTGAGCCGCCAGACTGGGTTTGAGCAAAAACAAGGAAGGTGGCGAAGATCAAGGCCAAGGCCAAGAGTAGGCGAAAAACATAGGTAGATCGTGGCATTCTAACTCTCAAGTTGCCTGAATTTAGGGCACTCCGCAGGATTTCCAGCGAAACTCCATTATACATTGCGGCACGGAGGCTGCAAAGCCGCGCACCATCCCACTCTCGATTGCCCTTCGCGCCGGGGTCGCACTTGCAAACACTCAAGGGTGGGGAGAACTATCAGGCGGCGTAGAGGGGGCAATAGGCTCGCCGTTTCTTGCCTTGGCATAGCACTTTTGCACGGCAGTGTAAGCGCGCGGATCCTTGGGGTCAATCTCCAGTACTTGCTGGTAGGTGGGCAGGGCCTTTTCACATCCACCCTGGTTGTAATCAATGTCAGCCAATGAGTCCAATTCAATAACCTTTGCCTGTTCTTCGTATGTCAGCCTCTTATGCTCGACAGGTTCCTTGTCATTGGCAGTGACGGGAGGTGGTACAACCTTTGGAGTCGCGACGACCTTCTGCTCGATCGATGGAGAGGGTTCAGCAGTCTTGGCGGGCGGCGGGGCCTGCTTCGCGGAACTCCCTGGCTGGAAGTACTTCCACCCGGCGAACACGATCCCAATCAGTAGCACCGAAGCCGACAGAGTCACTGCAAAGCGCGTCGGAAACTCTCTGGGAGGAGGTCCAATCCGAGCGGACGTTCGGTAGAGGGTTTTTTCGGTTAAAGGAGCGGCCGTGGAAACAGTGCCCGTGGTGACCGCACGAGCCACTGTGGTGGACGTGGGCGATGAGCCAGAAGTGGGAATCTCTGTTCCAAAAGACGCTGATGCGCTGCTCAAGGCCTTCCAATCGATCTTGCGCGAATGAAGCGTAATGCTGCCGCGCGCCTTCTTGAAAGCAGCAGCCATCTCAGCCCCGGTGGCAAACCGCTTCTCTCGATCTTTTTCCAGCGCCTTCATGACAACTGCAGAAACGGACTCGGGAATGGCCAGCTCTGGTTTCGCCAAATGAGGCGGTATGGGAGGAGTTCTGAGATGTTGCAGGATCATCTCCACGGTTGTCTCCGCCTTAAAAGGCAACTCTCCTGTTAACATCCGGTACATGACAATGCCGAGGGAATAGAGATCAGATCGTCCATCGATATCATCCCCCCGTTTTCCCAAAGCCTGCTCCGGTGACATGTACTCGGGAGTGCCAATTACCATTCCGGTTTGCGTCAGCCCCTTTGTTCCCGAAACTTCTTCGCGCAAGCGGGAAATACCGAAGTCCAGAATTTTGGCCACCGGGGGCCCCTCCCGCTGCCCGATCAAGACAATGTTCTCCGGTTTGATGTCGCGGTGTACAAGGCCCAGCCGGTGCGCAGCATCAAGTGCCTCACAAACCTGTGTGGTGACGTCCAGCACCAGGGAAACAGGCAGTGGGCCGGCTCGCTGAACCAGCGTCTTGAGTGTATCGCCCACGACCAATTCCATGGCAATAAAGGGCAGTCCATCTTCGGCGATGTCCAGGTCATCAACGCGAACCGCGTTGGGATGGTTCAGCTTTCGAGCCATGATGGCTTCGTTCTTGAATCGGCCCATGAACTCGGCATCGCGGGCAAGTTCGGGCTTAATGACCTTGAGTGCGCGCAACTCGTCGAGGAGTTCGTGATGGGCTTTGTAAACGAAAGCCATTCCACCTTCGCCCAAACGCGCCTGGATGCGGTATTTTCCACGCACAACCGTCCCGATCTGCCACAAGGCAGTCTCGTGCAGCGGTGCGCCATCCTTGGGGCAAATGGCGTAATCATCCGGATACGTGGCCGTGCATTCAGGACAGCTTCTCATGGAGGTCAAAGGGCCTAAAACCCAATCTTTGTAGGAGTATATCACGCCCCGGAGAGGTGTTTGCAATATCCCTGCAAACGTCCCAAGCGCCCGGAAACTCCTCGTTGCAGTATCGTGCGATTCGACCGCATCTGGTGTTTGCCCTGGTGGAAGATACTACGTTCGACGCGCAAGCCCGATCGAACACCAAGCCGGACCAAGGGCAGGGCGAGATGAAAGTGGACGATTTACCCCACACACCGGGAGATTACCATCGCGCAGGGCGGTCGGTGACCAATTCGGGATGCTCACGCCGGAAGGTTTCCGCGATATGGCACGACCAGCACACGGGCTGGTGGGTGGCAAAGATCTCCGGCAGCTTTTCCGCGGGCACGTCGGCCCAACTCACGGTTTTGGAATCAGGCATAAGCAGTGCGGGCATGTGACCGGCCCACTCTGTGACGTCATCCACCGGTTTGTGGCAATAAACGCAGGCCTTTCCCTTGTACCAACCCGCCACCACGTTACGAACCAGGCATCCCTTCCCCAGAGTTTCGACCTGCGACAGGCACTCCTGGGCGCAGTCCTGCTTTTCCGGCCAGCGCGAACAGTCCTGAAGGCAGAGATAATCTCCACCACGAAATGCGTGTAGTCCCGCGCCTTTGGCGTCCAATTCAACTGCAGCGGCACAATGGTTCTCAGGACAAGTCACCAGGCGTTTGCCCCGTGCCCGCAAGAAGGCTCGCGAACCCCGCACTGCCATAAAGATCGCTACACCCGCAGCGAAGATTCCCAGTGAAATAATAAGCATTGTCATTACAGTGCCCATGTGCGTCTCCTTCCACTCATTGCTAAACATGAGCAAATCCGCACCCAAAATAGAGACCAAATACTCGTTTCCAAGCCAAGATCCGGGGGCGCACAAGCCGCTTGACATTTCAAGAATTAGGACTACAGTGTAGGCAGGAAAAGTAGCGGTTTCGCCGCATGATAGGTATAAAGGGGTGGCGGCGCTCCGAACTGCGACGTGCAATTCGAAACGCTTCGATCTCTTCCCAACCTTCATCTTGCGGCCTGCGTTGTTGTTCCCGGTCAACCTCCACGCCCGAGGAAGTGGGCGCGATTGCGGGAGGTCGCCATGTTCCAAATGATCAACCAAAGTGCTGCGGAGCCCGAGGATCGCAAGATGCTCCTCTATAAGATTGGCATGTTCATTGTGGCTCTTGCTGCTGTTGGCGGCGTAATATTCCTTTGTATGCGATCCCTCAGCTAAGCAAGCGATGCAAGGTTTACGGCTGATTAACGGGAAACCGCTCTTCGACGAGCCGCATGGCCTCTGCGTAGTTGTGTATGCGCCCCTCCAATTGCGCGTCTTCCACGGCTCGAAGAATCGATTTAAAGATCGGTCCGGGAACATATCCTTGTGCAATCAAGTCTTCGCCGCGCAATAAAGGCTGAGGCTTGATCTCTTCCCCGGGCGTCTCCTCCAACATCCTCCGCGCCATTTCATAATTCGTCAAATCCCGGTGACTCGACAGGCAGTCAAGGCGATGCAGTTCCAGGTGCTCTTCAAACGCTTCCATACGCAGAAAGCGGAGTTGGGTTGAGCGCTTCATGTGGGGGAAATCCTTGAAGCGCAGATGATGGCGAACCAATTCCACAATGCGTTCGGTTTCGCGCGTGGAGATCTTGAGGCGGCCGCAAATATCCTCCGCCATCTTTGCGCCTAATTCAACATGCCCATCGAAACGAATTCGTTCGCGAATGGCGAACGTGGGAGGCTTGCCCACGTCATGCAGAAGCACACCCAGTGCCAAGGTGGCAGTAGGCTGCCGCAGTCCTTCCAGCATCATTAAGGTGTGAATCCACACGTCGCCTTCAGGATGAAATTCCGGCGGCTGCTCGACACCCTGCATCCGTTTGATCTCCGGCAATACTTCGGCGAGCAAGCCGGACTCATCCAATAGCTCAAACCCAGACCGCGCAGGCCCTTCGGTGAGGATCTTCACGATCTCGTCGCGTTTGCGTTCCGCACTTACGGTTTGGATCTGCGGCGCCAGTTCCCGGATTGCCGCGAGTAGGGCGGGTTCAAGCTTGAAGCCGAAGCGGGCGGTGAAGCGCACTGCCCTCAGCATGCGCAAGCGGTCTTCGCTGAGGCGTTCGGCCGGATTGCCGATGGTCCGCAGGCGATGGGCATGTAGATCCGCCTGCCCGCCCACGTAATCCAGCACCTGATCATCCGAGGGGTCGTAGAGCAGCCCGTTGATGGTGAAGTCCCGCCGCTGCACATCTTCCTGCGCAGTCTGGGCGTAACGTACTTCCGTGGGGTGGCGGCCGTCGGAATAAATCCCGTCGCTGCGGAAGGTTGCCACCTCGACGTTTCCAGCCTCATGGGGAACGATGACCACGCCGAATTGGGCGCCCACGGTGAGCGCATCAGGAAAGAGCGTCAGGACTTGTTGGGGAGTTGCGCTGGTGGTGACGTCGTAATCCTTGGGCGTGCGGCCCATCAGCATGTCGCGCACGCAACCGCCCACCAGATAGGCGGTGAATCCTTCCACCTTCAGGCGGCGAACTATTGCCGTAGCCGCTTCGCGTTTGGCATCCATGATGGTCAATCAAAACTGAGGAAGCACCTCTCGATAAGCGCTGAGAATCTATCGCTGTGATGCAAGCGTGGAGGAATCCGCTCGGCTGGCTTGCGTGGGCCGTTCCTTCTCCATCAGGTCGCGATAGAAACGTCCGGCGACTTCCGCCGCATGCGGGCCATACATCATTCGCCCGCCGCGCAACAATACTACCGCCACATACTTGGATTGTGGTTCACCCGCATAGGACATAAACCAGCCCAGCCGCGCGCCGTTTTCGCTGCACGTCCCGGTCTTTCCATAGATGGAGAGTTCCGGATCGTAGGCGGAACGGCCCGTACCATAAAGTACGGATCCGGCCAGGCCATCGCGGATTTGGGGAATATATTCAGCAAGGTTGTCGAGATGCCGCCGCACCACAGGCTGGAACGCGGCCAGTTCCTCGGGGGTTCGGGGATACTGCAAGGCATAAAGTGTTCCACCGTTGGCGATGGTGGAGATCACTGCCGCCATCTGCAAGGCCGTGATTTCGACAGCGGTGCCGCAATAGGCGAGGAAACCTACTCCACCTTCCTTGGGGGGAGCGGTGGGATAGACCCCAGCCGATTCGCCCGGAACATCGATGCCGGCCTTCTCTCCCAAACCGAATTCCTGCGCGTATTCGGTGATGCGCTTAAATCCCAACATCTCTCCCAACTTGAGGAAAAAGGGATTGTTCGAGTGAGCCAGCGCATCGGTAACGTTCATTCGTGTGCGCTCACCTACGTAGAGCTTCGTGTTGGGAGTGATAATGCCTTCCCGCAGCGCTGCCAGAGCCACAATGGGCTTGAACGTTGAGCACGGCGTGAAGCCGCTCGAAAGCGCCAACTTTTGATTGACGATGCTCAGGATGCGGCCGGTATTGGGATCGACCACCACAATGCTGCCGCTCAAACTTCCCAGTGCTTCGAGGGCAGCTTGCCGGACGAGGGGATCATCGCCGGCGGGGTTGTCATCCACCGCGGGATTACCGTAGGAACTCATTCGCCAGGGATCTGCCGCACCCCGCGAACGGCGCCTGCCTCGACGGCCCGACGTGGCTCTTGTGGACTTGACGGTGGAGGAATGTTTGGGAGGGGTTGCGGGAGGCGTATCGAGGTTGGCCGAACCTCCTCCGGCAGCGGTGGAGGCTACCTGAACTCCCAATACCCAGACAGTTGCCAATGCCAGAATGGCAAGTCGTTGAAACAAATTTTTCACTGCTCTCCTTTTTTGCGCGGTCAATGATGGACTTCCCTGTTTTCCGCTGGCGACAGAAAACAACGGATGACCCTATCGTCAATTTACATGGGGACGGACCTTCTGCCCATCCCCCTCTCGTACTCTTACTTCTTGGCACTGCGCGGGGCGGCGGTTCCCTCCACTGACCCTGGCGCCGCTGTGGATTCATGCTGACCGGGGAGGTTCAAGATCTTTCTCACCTGGCCGTCCAATTTCTCCAGGATATCCGGGTTGTTACGCAGGAATTGTCGCGCGTTTTCCCGGCCCTGTCCAATGCGCTCGCCTCCATAGGAGAACCACGAACCGCTCTTCTCCAGAATATTGTTCTCAGCGGCGAGGTCGATCAAGTCGCCCTCTTTTGAAATCCCTTCGCCGTACAGAATATCAAATTCCG
>PLSX01000035.1 GCA_003165315.1 Acidobacteriota bacterium | reverse complement strand
TTGCTGGTGGAAAGCCACATGGGCAGGCCCACCAAGGTGGAAGGGAATCCCAGCCACCCCGCCAGTTTGGGATCCGCCAATGTGGCGGCACAGGCTTCCGTGCTGGGACTCTATGATCCCGATCGCGCCCAAGTGGTGGTTTATCGCGGCAGGGTTGGGGACTATAGCAAGTTCCTTACGTCGGTTGAGCAACGGCGCGCCGAACTCCTTGACGTGAAGGGCGCGGGGTTGCGAATTCTGACGGGTACGGTCACGTCGCCGGCGCTGGCGGACCAGATTCGATCGATTCTGGCGCAATTCCCGCAGGCGAAGTGGCACCAGTATGAGCCGCTCAGCCGCGACACAGTGCGCGAAGGCGCAAAGCTGGCCTTCGGCGAGTACGTTAGCACCGTTTACCACCTCGACCAGGCGGACGTGATCGTCTCCCTCGACGCGGACTTCCTCAGTGCGGGACCGGGCGCGGTGCGGTATGCGCGTGACTTTGCGGATAAACGCCGCATCACCGGCCCTGAATCCACCATGAACCGCCTCTATGTGGCGGAGAGCACGCTAACCGTTACAGGAGCGATGTCGGATCACCGTGCCCCCATGCGGGCGCGCGATGTGGAAACCTTTGCCCGCACCCTGGCGGAAGGATTGGGAATCAAGACCGGCGCTCCCTCACGCGCACCCGTCAGCTGGATTCCGGCCCTCATTCAGGACCTGCAGAATCATCGTGGCTCGAGCCTGGTAATTGCCGGAGAACAGCAGCCGCCCGCTGTTCACGCTCTTGCCCATGCCATCAACGACGCATTGGGCAACATGGGGAAAACCGTTCACTACACAGACCCCGTGGAAGCAAACCCGGTTAACGGCGTGGAATCACTGAAGGAATTGGTGGCGGACATCCAAGGGGGCCAGGTTGATACCCTTTTCATTCTGGGCATCAACCCTGTTTACAATGCCCCGCCGGATTTGCGCTTCGCTGAACACCTGCTGAAAGTCAAGACCCGAATCCACCTCAGCCTTTACAACGATGAAACTGGCGAACTCTGCCACTGGCACATTCCGGAAGCCCACTTCCTGGAATCATGGGGCGATGCACGCGCTTATGACGGCACGGTGAGTATTATCCAGCCACTTATTTCTCCCTTGTACGAAGGCAAGTCGGCGCACGAAATTCTGGCCGTATTGGGAGGACAGGCGGGCGCAACCGACCATGACGTAATCCGCAGCTATTGGGAGCGGCAGAAGCCGGGAGCCGATTTTGAAGAGTTCTGGCAAACGTCGCTGAATAATGGAGTCGTGGCGGATTCCGCCCTTGCGCCAAGGCCCGTCAAACTCAACCTGCAGCTCTCGGCAGCAACGGAGAAAACCAGCAGCGGGATTGAAATTGTCTTGCGGCCTGATCCCTCCATTGGGGATGGCAGCTTCGCCAACAATAGTTGGCTTCAGGAAGTCCCCAAGCCCCTCACCAAGTTGACGTGGGACAATGCCGCGCTCATCAGCCCTGCCAGCGCGCGGAAACTGGGCGTGACGAACGGTGAAGTGGTGAAGTTGAGCGCAAACGGCCAAAGCGTGGAAGCGCCCATCTGGATTACTCCCGGCCAGGCAGATGATTCACTCACCCTGCACCTGGGTTACGGCCGCCGACGCGCCGGACATGTGGGCTCAGGCATCGGCTTTAATGCCTACCTTCTCGCCACCACGGAAAACCTGCGGATTGGCAGCGCCGAGGTGGAAAAGACCGGGAAGACTTACCCATTATCCACAACCCAGCACCACCACATCATGGGGAAGGAAGGCGAGGAGCGCGAGGAAGAAAGCGTGGCCGCGCTGCAACGCAAGCTGGTGCGGGGAACAACGCTGGAGGAGTTCCGCAAGGACCCAACCTTAGGCGAAGAAAACGATGAAAACGGCCCCTCCATGTATCCGCCCTACCCGTACAAGGACAACGCCTGGGGCATGACCATCGATCTGAATAGCTGCATCGGATGCAACGCCTGCGTGGTGGCGTGCCAGTCTGAAAACAATATTCCTGTGGTCGGAAAAGAACAGGTTGCCCGTGGCCGGGAGATGCAGTGGATCCGCGTGGACACCTACTTTGAGGGAGGCCTGGAGAATCCCGGAATTTACAACCAGGCGGTCCCCTGCATGCATTGCGAGAATGCTCCCTGCGAATATGTTTGCCCGGTGGGAGCGACCATGCACAGTCCAGAAGGGCTGAACGAGATGATTTACAACCGCTGTGTGGGCACTCGGTATTGTTCCAACAATTGCCCGTACAAAGTGCGGCGCTTCAACTTTGAACTCTGGTCGGATTGGACCACGCCCAGTCTTGAGCCGCTGCGCAACCCGGATGTGACGGTACGCAGCCGCGGCGTGATGGAAAAGTGCACGTACTGCATTCAGCGCATCAACCGCGTCAAGATTGAGGCGGAAAAAGAAGATCGCGAACTGCGCGACGGGGAAATTCTGACTGCGTGCCAGCAGACCTGCCCGGCCCAGGCCATCGTTTTCGGCAATATCAACGACAAAAACAGCCGGGTGGCAAAGATGAAAGCGCAGCCACGGAATTACGGGCTGTTGGAAGATCTGAACACCCGGCCACGCACTACTTATCTGGCCAAACTGCGGAATCCCAACCCGGAGATCAAGGAGTAAGTCGTGGGTGCTGATGGATTGCAAAATACGCCGCCGGTAGGACCGAAAGTTCCGGTTCTCGCTCCGGGGCACACCTACGCGACGATCACCGACAAGATCAGCGCCATTGTTCTCACGCAAAAGACCAAGCGGGGATGGTGGGCGGGGCTTCTGGTCGGCGTATCCCTTCTCGGGATCCTGCATATCGCGATTGGCTACCTGCTAACCGTGGGCGTGGGGATTTGGGGAATCAACATCCCCGTTGGCTGGGGCTTTGCCATCGTCAATTTTGTGTGGTGGATCGGAATCGGCCACGCAGGCACTCTGATTTCCGCTTTCTTGTTATTGATGCGCCAGGAATGGCGGCAATCCATCAATCGCTTCGCCGAGGCCATGACACTTTTCGCCGTGGCCTGCGCCGGCATGTTCCCTCTCCTGCACATGGGGCGCCCCTGGGTCTTCTACTGGATGATGCCCTACCCGGACACGATGGGAACCTGGCCGCAGTTCCGCAGCCCACTGGTTTGGGATGTTTTTGCGGTATCCACTTACGGCACCATCTCACTCCTGTTCTGGTTTGTCGGATTGATTCCTGATCTCGCCACGTTGCGTGATCGCACCAAGAACGCCGTGTCACGATTCATTTACGGCGGTCTGGCCATGGGGTGGCGCGGCTCGGCCAAGCACTGGCACCGGTACGAAATGGCTTACCTCCTGCTCGCGGGCTTGGCCACCCCCCTGGTGGTTTCAGTGCACACCGTGGTGAGCTTCGATTTCACCCTGGGCGTAATTCCGGGCTGGCACAGCACGATATTTCCGCCTTATTTCGTTGCTGGCGCCATCTATTCCGGCTTCGCCATGGTGGTGACGCTGGCCATACCGCTGCGCAAATTTTATGGATTGGAAGATTTCCTGACACTTCACCATCTCGACAACATGGCGAAAATCCTGCTGGCCACCGGACTGATTGTGGCATACGGCTACACCATGGAAACCTTCATGGCGTTTTTCAGCGGTCCCAAGACCTACGATCATTACATGATGCTGAACCGGATGACGGGGCCCTACGCTCCCATGTATTGGAGCTTGATCCTTTGCAACATCGCAATTCCGCTCACCACTCTGTGGTTTGCCAAAATCCGCCAAAACGTGGCCGCGTTGTTTGTCATTTCGTTGGTCATTCAGGTGGGAATGTGGCTGGAGCGGTTCATCATTGTGATCACCAGCCTCCATCGGGATTTCATGCCCTCGTCGTGGGCAATGTACTACCCAACCAAATGGGATTGGGCCGTGTACGCAGGTACCATCGGATTGTTCTTTACGCTGTTCCTGCTCTTTATCCGGTTCCTGCCCGCCCTCTCGATCTTCGAGATGCGGGGACTGGCACATGAACTGAAAGAGAAAGAGGGCGGAGGAAAGCACTAAGATTGGATTCGAATTGATGACGGGGGTACATCCACCCCGGAAGTTTGGCGATGAAAAAACAACCGATTTACGGCTTAATAGCCGAATTCGACACGGCAGACGGTGTGCTTAACGCCGCCCAACGCACCTACGCCGAGGGCTACCGCGAGATGGATGCTTACACGCCATTTCCGGTGGAGGGCTTGGCGGAAGCAATCGGCTTTCACCAAACTTATGTCCCCCTGGTCTGCTTGATCGGTGGGTTGATCGGTTGCACCGGCGGATTCTTTCTGCAATGGTGGCCCAATGTGATTGGATATCCTCTGAACATCGGCGGAAGGCCATACAACAGTTGGCCCCAGTTTATCCCCATCACCTTTGAGCTGACCGTACTCTTTGCGGGATTGGCCACGGTTTTTGGAATGCTCGCGCTGAATGGATTTCCAACACCGTACCATCCGGTGTTCAACGCGCGGAATTTTGAGCTGGCCTCGCGCGACAAATTCTTTCTTTGCGTCGAGGCGCGCGACGAAAAGTTCGACGCACAGAAGACCCGGGATTTCTTACTAAGCTTGAATGCCCATGAGGTATCTGAGATTGAGGCTTAACGGCTGGAAAAATCGGACCCGTCAGGCAGGCGCGAAGTTGGCGCTCCTGTTCTTAGGAGTAGTGTGCGCCGCGGGCTGCCGGGTGGATATGCACGTTCAGCCTAAGCTGAAGCCCGACGACGGCAGCAAATTCTTTCAGGATGGACGTGCCGACCGGCCGGAAATTCCTGACACGGTTGCGCACGGGCACATGCGCACGGACGAACTCCTGTACACAGGCAAAGTGAATGGTGTGGTGGCTGACCAGTTTCCTTTCCCGGTTACTCAGAAGGTCCTGGAGCGCGGACACGCCCGCTTCAACATCTACTGTTCTCCCTGCCATGATTACACGGGCAGCGGTAAGGGAATGATTGTCCAACGGGGATTTCCGCCACCACCTTCCTACCACATTGACAGGTTGCGCCAGGCGCCGGCGGGACATTTCTTTGAAGTTATGACGGGAGGTTACGGCGCCATGTACAGCTATGCGGCCAGAGTTTCGCCCGAAGATCGCTGGGCGATTGTGGCTTACATTCGCGCCCTGCAACTCAGCCAGCACGCCACGCTGGATGACGTGCCGGCAGATAAGCGCCAGGAACTGACGAGCGGAGTAAAATGAACACGGCTGAAACATCCATACCGGGAGTCGAACGATTGGGGAGGACGGCGCTGTCCTTTGGATTGGGGGCGCTGGCCTTTTTTGTTGTCCTGGGATTGCATAACCCCGTTCAGTTCTTTCGGTCGTATCTTTTCGCTTTCGTTTTCTGGCTGGGGTTGCCGCTGGGTTGCACCGCCATTCGGCTGATTCACAATCTTGTCAGCGGAACGTGGGGATTTCCTCTGCGCCGGCCCCTGGAAGCGGCCACCAAGACTCTGCCGTTAATGTTGATCCTGGTTTTGCCCATTCTCTTCCGCCTGCCAGTTCTGTACACTTGGGCAGATCCCGCCAAAGTTGCGGCAGATCCACTCTTGCAATATAAGCATGCTTATCTCAATGTGCCTTTTTTCATCATCCGCACCGTAATTTACTTTTCCTTCTGGATTTTTGTTACCTCGCGCATCAACAAATGGGGGCGGCAGCAAGATGAGACGGGTGAAGCCGGGCTGACGCAGCGCATCAAGAACCTCAGCGCACCGAGCCTGCTGATTTTCGGCCTGACGGTTACGTTTGCTTCAATTGATTGGGTCATGTCGCTTGAGCCGCATTGGACATCCACCATTTTCGGCATGATATTTATGGTCAGCGAAGTTCTGGCTGCAATGTCGCTTCTAACCATAACCGTGATTCGGCTGTCCAATGAGAAATCGCTGAATGGCATGGTGAAGCCAAAATTGCTCAATGACTATGGCAACTTGCTTCTGGTATTCACCATGTTGTGGGCGTACCTTTCCTTCTCGCAATTTTTGATTATCTGGGGAGCAAACCTGCGAGACGAAGTTCCCTGGTACATCTCCCGGGCGCGCGGAGGTTGGGCTGGAGTCGCAATCATCCTGATCGTCTTTCACTTTGCGGTGCCTTTTCTGCTTTTGCTCACCCGCTTCGTGAAGCGCCGGGCGCAGATGCTGCGCTCAGTGGCCACACTCCTCTTGATCATGAGTGTGGTGGATATCTTCTGGCTCCTGACTCCGGCCTTTAATCCCGCCGGACCGAAATTCCACCCGACGGATTGGCTGGCCATTCTTGGCATCGGTGGATTGTGGCTGTGGCGCTATGCGTCGGAATTGCAGGGACGACCGCTGTTGCCGGTTCACGATCCGCGGCTGAAAGCTTTAATGCAGCATGCATGAGCCCGAAGCGGCAGCGTTTAGTGGCAGGTGGTTGGTGGCAAGCACCGAAGGAATTCGAGTGACATGTCTGAACATCTAAAAGGACCTGAACATTCCCGGCGCTATGAAGACTCCAATGTGAGCGTGAGGCAGTTGTTCGCCTTTGCCACTGGAGTGGTGGCTTTGATCATGATCGGCGTGCTGGGGAGCGCTTTTGTGTTTCATTTCTTTGTTCTTCACACGCCCATGGGGCCGTCGGCTTCCCCCTTTGAGGATGTCCGCGACCTGCCCCCTGAGTTGCGCCTGCAAACCAATGCGCCGCAGGATCTGAAACGCTACCGCGACAATCAGGACAAGATTTTGGCAGGTTACGGCTGGGTGGATCACAATGCCGGCGTTGTAAGAATTCCTGTTGAACGCGCGATGGAACTGCTTTTGCAAAAAGGGTACCCGGTTCGTGGCAGCTCTCCAGCTGAGGCAAGCGCGGCGAAAACGACCAAGGTTGCCAGCCATGCGGCTGCCGTCTCCTCCACAAGCGGTGAGGCGAAGCAATAGAGATGCAAGATGTTGCCCAGTGCGGATCTCAGCACGGCCGGGTATCAACCGGCCGGACAGGATTCGTCCGCCGCGCTACGGTGGCGGCGCAGGCGGGCTTTTTGCTTCTCGGCATGGCAGTAACGGCGACTGGTGAAGATCAAAGCGCCCTCGCTCCATCACATTTGCGGAGCGTCGGAATTGAACAGCGTTTGAACAACCAGGTTCCGCTGGATTTGAAATTTCGAGATGAAACCGGCCAGACCGTGACTCTCGGCTCCTATTTTAGCAAGGGGCCGGTGATTCTTTCTTTGGTTTATTACACTTGCACAATGATGTGCACGCTGACGGAACATAGCCTGGTAGGTTCTTTGCGAAAGGTTAATGCCAACATTGGCGAACAATACCAGGTGGTAACCGTGAGCTTCGACCCCACGGATACGCCGGAATTGGCCAAAGCCCAGAAAGCCATCTATGTGGGATTGTATGGAAGGCTTGGGGCCAGGCAAGGCTGGCATTTCCTGGTGGGCGATCAGCCCTCCATCCGAGCGTTGACGCAGGCAGTGGGATTCCGATACAGATACATGATGGATATGGACCAGTTCGAACACGCCGCTGGTATCGTTGTGTTGACGCCCAAAGGCCGGGTTTCCCGCTATTTTCCAGGGATTGATTATCCCTCGCCGGATATTCAAGGGGCACTGGTTGACGCTTCCAATGAGAAGATTGGAAATCCCGTGGATTTGGCACAAATGCTGCAAAAAGGACGTTCGACAAGCAGCAGTCCGGCAGCGGACGGCGGTCTTGTGAAAGCAACACAGCCTGCCGCTCTCCCAGTGACCAACACGCCTGCCCCCGCTTCTGAGGGCTTGGAGGGGAAGCAGTAGAAATGCGAGACGACGTCAAATCTTTGCCCCGGCGAGTCGCAGCTTCAGCCCGCACGATGGGGATGGTGCGTAGCGCCGCGCTGGTGGCGCAGGTGGGTCTTTTCATTTGCAGCCTGGCGATGACGGCGGCAGCGCAGGACAATGCTTCCGTTACGCCCCCGCAATTGCGCGGCGTTGGAATTGATCAACGCCTGAACAACCAGGTGCCTTTGGGCTTGAAATTTCGCGATGAGACCGGCCAAACTGTGACACTTGGCTCTTATTTCGGCAAGAAGCCGGTCATCATTTCGCTGGTTTATTATCGCTGCCCGATGTTGTGCACGATGGCGGAGAATGGCCTCTTGAACGCATTGCGCGACGTAACCTTCAATATTGGCGAACAATATCAGGTAGTAACCCTGAGCATTGACCCCACGGAAACCCCGGATTTGGCGATGGGAAAGAAAGCAGTCTATGTGGGTTTGTACGGGCGCCCCGCTGCGAAGCAAGGCTGGCATTTTCTGGTGGGCGATGAGCCCTCGATTCGGGCGTTGGCCCAGGCGGTGGGATTTCATTACAACTTCATGCCGGAAACGCGGCAGTATGCCCACGCCACCGGAATCATCGTGCTGACGCCTCAAGGCAAAGTCTCGCGCTATTTTTACGGGATTCAATATCCGCCCCGGGATATTCGCCTGGCGCTGGTGGAAGCTTCCAACGAAAAGATCGGAAGCCCGGTTGACGCCATTATGCTCTATTGCTGTGAGTACGATCCCCACACCGGAAAGTACGGCGTGGTGGTTGCGCATATCTTGAAAATTTCAGGGGCGATTACTCTTCTCTGCATGGGCACGCTGCTCTTTGCCCTTTCGCGAGGCGGGCAGCAAAACAAGTCGTAGTTCTTGGTTCGCGGATTTTGGATTGGAGATTTCCGATTTTGAATTTTGGATCTTGAGTCTTGGATTTCGGATCGTGAATTGGCAATTTTGGACAGAAGAATTGGTGCGGGCACTCGCGTTCTTCACTCCAAGATCCAAAATCTAAAATTCAAAATTGGAAAATCCAAAATGGCAAGGGTGACTGAATAGAATGTGGCAAGGGTTCCAAATCATACCGGATCAGGCGTCCACCATCGCCCAGGGAGTGGACTATCTTTACTACTTCCTCACTGCGGTTGACCTCTTTTTCACGGCGGTCATCTTTCTCACAATTTTCTACCTCGCGGTGCGTTACCGTCGCCGTTCGGAGCACGACCAGCCCAAGGCCATCCACGGCAATATTCCTCTTGAAGTCGTTTGGACCGCGATTCCGCTGGGCATCGTCCTTGTCATCTTCCTTTGGGGCACGGGCCTATTCATCCGCAATTCGCGGCCGCCCAAGGCCTCCACGGAAATCTTTGTGGTGGGCAAGCAGTGGATGTGGAAGCTACAGCATCCCGAAGGCGTGGAAGAGATCAATGAACTGCACGTCCCGGTGAACCAGCCCATCAAATTGACGATGACCTCCGAGGATGTCATCCACGACTTTTCCGTGCCTGCCTTCCGCGTCAAGAAAGACGTGGTGCCGGGAATGTATACCATGCTCTGGTTCCAGGCCACCAAGACCGGCCACTTCGATCTCTATTGCGACCAGTACTGCGGCACCAACCACTCCCTGATGAAGGGCGAAGTGATTGTAATGGAACCCACCGAATACGAGCAGTGGCTGAGTGGAGGCATTCGCGGCGGAACCATGGCCCAGGCAGGCGCCAAGCTTTATGAGCAATTGGCCTGCATCACGTGCCATGGAACCGGCAAGGGGCCATCGCTGGCGGGAATCTTTGGCCAGCCGGTTAAACTGAATGACGGCACCACGGTTGTAGCGGACGAAGCTTATGTGCGGGAATCTGTCCTTTACCCCTCCGCAAAGATTGTTCAGGGCTACAAACCCATCATGCCCACTTTCAAGGGCCAGGTGACGGAGGAACAGTTGTTGCAATTGATTGCGTACATCAAGTCTTTAAGCCCGCAAGAAGGGAAGGCGTCGAAATAATGACAACGGCAGCGGCAGATACTGAAAACCGCGTGAACTATTTGAATGCCGACTATGGCATCAAATCGTGGCTGCTGACGACGGACCACAAGCGCATTGCCATTCTCTACCTGCTCGCGATCACAGGTTTTTTCATGGTGGGAGGCTTCGCGGCGGTGCTGATCCGGATCCACCTGCTGGAGCCCAACGGTGCGATTTTTGAACCAGGCGCATACAACAAGCTCTTTAGCATGCACGGCATTCTGATGGTTTTCTTTTTCATGATTCCCTCCATCCCTGCCGTGATGGGGAATTTCCTGGTGCCCATGATGATCGGCGCCCGCGACCTGGCTTTCCCCAAACTGAACCTGCTGAGCTGGTACATCTTCATGATCGGCGGCGCCTTGACCATGTACGCCGTCATCTGGGGCGGCGTCGACACCGGGTGGACGTTTTATACACCCTTGAGCACCAGCTACGTCAATACCAACGTGCTTTCCGCCGCGCTGGGGGTATTCATCGCGGGCTTCTCCTCAATTCTTACCGGCCTGAATTTCATTGTTACCATGCACAAGATGCGCGCCCCGGGACTGACCTGGTTCCGCATGCCGCTGTTTCTCTGGGCCATGTATGCCACCAGCCTCATTCAAATCCTGGGCACTCCGGTGGTCGCCGTCACCCTGGTTCTCGTGGCGCTCGAGCGGGTATTCCACATCGGAATATTCGATCCCGCCGTGGGTGGCGACCCGATTCTGTTCCAACACCTCTTCTGGTTCT
>PLSX01000177.1 GCA_003165315.1 Acidobacteriota bacterium | reverse complement strand
AGCGGTGACCCTCCACCAGGTAATAAAGTCATGTGGCGTGGGCTCTGCCGCCTAACCGATATCGAGCTCGGGTTCCATGCGGCTAAACTTGTGGGTAATTGAAAGCAACTTCGGACGCTTACCAATCAAGACCACGGGAATAACCTTATTGAGGGCCGCTCACAAGGGTGGCGATGGTACATCCTGCAATGGCAGGGATTGGTAGGTGTGCAAATGTCCATGTGGAAGAGAGTTTGTTGCCCATGGATGGAATGTTAGGCATGATCGTACGCGGAATTGTGGAAGTAATGAACATAAAGCACAGCCCAAGCCCCTCCTGAACATTAACATGGCATGTGAGCCTGGCCGTCAGGCCATGGCGGGTTAGTCAAGTCAGCATGTTCTTCACTGTCAGGTCCACTTGTCCTGCTTGGTCTGGATTCCTCCCCATAAATCCATCCCTACCTGGCAGAAGCGTCGCCTCCCCTTAGATCGCCCCGCGGCTGTGCTGGACCTATTTCCTACCGTCGACCGAAACCCTCTACTGGGCACCATTCCCATGCACCACCTGTTGGCGTGTCCAGGTACCCTGCAAGGTGCCGTTGGGATCGGCATTCACGTCATTGGTTTGGAAGCTGGTGTGGCCGGAGCTATCGATCCAGGTATAGCTGGATGAGCTTGAAACCTTGCTGAGCTGCCCGGTATTGGGGTCAAGGACGGTCTGCCGGTCAAGCGAGTAGTCCACCCAGTCCGAGGCGATGGTGTGGTTGGTATTGGCCACCTGCGCCGCCCGCGCCATGGACATGTCGGTGCCGCGCTGCATCGTTGACAGGAATTGCTCATGCATTTGCTGGCGCACCGCCTGGTCGTGGTTGAACTGCTGGGCGCTGGCTTGGCGCTGGGCCGCCGCCTGCGCATTCATCTGGGCGTCGGCCTGGCGGTCGGCCGCCCACTGAGCATTCATTCGCTCGGTCGCTATGCGGTTCATCCTGTCAATCACTGCCCGATTCCACTCAGCACTGCCACTTCCCTGCATTTCCGGGGCGTCCCACAGCTTGATGAGGGCATCGTACTGCTTCTCCGGGCCGGCCAGGTAGATGACGGTGGCTCTGCAATCGTCACTGTTCCAGCCCGGCTGGTCCGGCATGCCCCTCACCACGGATTTAAACCCCGGGTTATATTGCTCCGTGCAAATCACTTTGGTCTCCAGCCGCCCCTTCATTTCGAAGGTGCCATTCTTGTAGCGAACAACCGCCCCCGCCAGTTGCGCGATCGGTTTGGGCGGCGACCGGTGCATGGCGGCGTACTGCGCAGCGTAGGGCAACACAGAGTCGTCCAAAGACTTTTGAACTTTGGCTTGCATCTCCGGTGGGAGCGGGTAGTCGGCAACGTACGCTACGTTCAGCGTTGCCGTCATGTACTTCAGGAAGTCCCGCGCGCTCATCGCAGTCTTCAAGGGGAGGCAGCCGTTCTTGGGTGGTATCTTGCCAGCGATCCCCGTACCCCAGGTCCAACCGAGCATGGGCATTTGTTCCATGAAGCTCAAGCCATCCGGACTGGTGGCGCGGAACACCGCCGTTACTAATCCGACGCAAGTGCCGCCGCCCTGGTCCAGCACGCCCTGGAAGTGCCACTTGGCAGGCACAGGGACCTGAAATGCAGCCATGTTGTTCAGCGTGGGGTCGTGGATGACCTCGGTGCGGATTCCACCGGAAGTGGCTCCTTCCCCGTTTAGCACAGCGCTGGGCTGCCCGGATGAGCAGCCGACGAGAGTGAGAGAAATCAGAGTTGCAGCGACGATACCCGTTACGCGCATGAGTGATGTTCTCCTTGGGGCTTTGCCCAATGTCACATTTGTGGATGCTAACGCACCGACTATAGCGCCTCGGGAAGTGGCGTGTCTGTTCAAGAGCGCACACCTTGTTGGGAAACCATCCCTGTGTCCTGCCCAGTCTGAAATCCACTCATAAATCAATCAATGCCTGCTAAGAGTGTCTATTCAGATGTGCTATCTTGCCAGCAATCCTTCGAACACACAAACACCCCATATTAGGGATGACCCTGCGCTAATCTGAATAATGCAGAAACTTAAGCCCTGCAATTGTCAAATTGCTGGACTTATCTACCCACACCCAAACAACGCGTGCACGGAGGGTCCGGGAGAATTTCCCCCTGATAACTATTGCCAGCACTTGCTTTGGAACCAGCGCGAGCGTGGTTCGAACACCCACGCCGGACAAGGAAATGTTGATGGTGGTCGTAAAGGCGGCTGGCTTTAGTTTATCAGCCTCCAAAGCAAGAGTAACCGGTAAGGCAGCCAGTTCGCGCTCCCACCGACGGGGATCAACGGCACTCGTCGTTTGTATCGTCAGCATGTCCTCCCATCTCGCAGAGTCCCGAAGCGAGCACGACTTTAGCCGTCTTTTCCAAGGCACGGGCCTTCTTCTGCCCCGATCGCCTAAGATTACATATGTTTTGCTTCATCGTTTGACCTCGTCTCGATCCTACCAAGCGTGCGGCGGTGCCAGGAAAATGCAAGCTGATTCATCCATTCCTTGGTAGTGACACATCTTGAAAATGAATCTCAGTATTG
Organism: Acidobacteriota bacterium; assembly: GCA_003165315.1. Classification (GTDB taxonomy): domain Bacteria; phylum Acidobacteriota; class Terriglobia; order UBA7540; family UBA7540; genus Bog-366. Next base: position 573 of record PLSX01000177.1, on the reverse strand, counting down.
CGGAGGACGCTTGGAGTAGAAACGAGTCTTGCACTCCGAGCAGACAAGCGGCCTAACTCCAACCAAGGCTAAAACCCACCTCTCCCACCAGCCCCGCCTATGAGACGTAAACAGATTCATGCTGGAGCAATTTGGACATGCTCCGGTTCGCATGGGGTCTTGTGGTCTCAGTTTGCGGGAATGTTTATCTGAATCCGCGGAAGACTCATGCATAGGATTAGGATTTCTCTTTGAAAAGTCAGCGCTTGCTGGCGACTGGGTTTGGCACCAGCGCGGCAATTTCTTCGATGCGTCAGACGTGATCGCTAACGCCAGCCTCCATTGCCGGTGTTACTCTCAGTGTCCCATGAACCGTGGCAAGGTCAAAGTGCCTTAAATATAACGCTACTGCGTAGGGACGGTTCTCTATTATCTTACTGAATCCATTTGTCAGCCTAGTAATAGGTCTCTTTCCCATTCTCATCCTTGGGTTCTGGCGCTCCACACAGGACATGCTGATATATCGGGGGGGTCTGGCCCACCCATTTCAACAATCTTCCGATCTTGTTGGGGTGCGTTTGGCAACTTCTTTTG
>PLSX01000036.1 GCA_003165315.1 Acidobacteriota bacterium | reverse complement strand
TTACTTGAACAACTAAGTACTAGGGAGTTAATCGATGGGTATCGACCTAAACCTGGAACACCTGCCCGTTCCTCCGCGCAGGAAGGATTATCGGATTGGCGCCATTGGAGCAGGATTTATCATGCGGGACATTCATCTTGTGGCATATAAGAATGCGGGCTTCAATGTAGTGGCAATTGCCGCCAGAGACCTTGACCAGGCGCGCGCGACTGCAGCCTTGAGAGTAATCCCGAAGGTCTACGATACCTGGCAGGAACTCCTGGCCGACGACCGGATTGAGGTTCTTGACATCGCGGTACCGCCCGCAGCGCAATCGGCCATTGTGCACGCGGCGCTACAACACAAGCATATTCGCGGAATCTTGGCGCAGAAACCGCTCTCGACAAATTACTATGAAGCTCAGGAAATGGTGGCGGCTTGCGAACAAGCCGGCGTGAAGTTTTGCGTGAATCAGAACATGCGCTACGACCACTCGATTCGCGCCCTGAAAACCGTGCTGCGGCGCGGATATCTGGGGGAACCAGTGCTCGCCACCGTGGATATGCGCGCCATCCCCCATTGGATGCCTTGGGCGAAGGATTACGGCAAGGTGACCATTGCATTTATGAGCATCCATCATCTCGATTCCTTCCGTTATCTCTTTGGCGACCCCGAGTTTGTTTATGCAAGCGCGAGCCAGGACCCTCGGCTGGACTTCCCCCACCGCGATGGCATTGCTCTTTACATTTTGGAATACGCAAACGGTATGCGAGCCGGTGCATGGGACGACGTGTGGACCGGGCCTGCGCGTGAAGGCGGGGCGTCAGACATCTACATCAAGTGGCGCGTGGAGGGAACCGCAGGCATGGCACAGGGCACCATCGGATGGCCGGGATATCCTGCCCGCGTTCCCAGCACCATCCGCTTTACCACCTGCCAACAGCCCGGCTATTGGTTCGCGCCCACGTGGCCGCAAGTTTGGTTTCCCGACGCCTTTGAAGGCACCATGGGGGAACTCCTCTGCAGCCTGGAAGAGGGCCGGGAGTCCGTCCTCAGCGGGCGGGACAATCTCAACACTCTAGCGCTTGTGGAGGCCTGTTACCGTTCGCTTGATCAGCACAGACCGGTGCGGCCGGCGGAAATCAAGGAGGAACACGTATGAAGCTTGGACTCATCAATTCTGCGTGGCTGGGGTCTCCGGTTGGCACTGCGCAGGGCATCCATAAAACCAAAGAGATCGGTTTCGATACGATTGATATTGCCGCTGACCCTTTGGAGATCGACATCAAAGAACGGCGGCTGATCAAGGACACCTGCCGCGAAGTGGGCTTGCCCGTCATCAGCGTTTGCTGCTGCGCCCTGGGAATCGCGGATTTCAGCGGACCCGTGCGCCGATTCCATATTGAAAGAGCTAAAAAGCATCTGGACCTCGTCTACGAACTCGAGGCCAGGAACCTGCTCCTGGTGCTGGGGGAATACATCTGGCAACAGGAAGTCATCCCTCCCCGCGACCAATGGAATTGGGCCGTGGAGTCCGTGCGGGAACTGGGCGACTACGCCCGCGGGTTGGGGATCGAAATCGCCATTGAACTTGAGCCGTTCCATCTTTCCATCGTGAATACGCTCGGGAAGATGGTGAATTTCCTGGACGACGTCCACCATCCTGCCGTCCGCGCAAATCTTGATATTTCGCACCTGGCGCTGGCCCACACGCCGGCGGAAGAAATTCCCAACTTGCAGGGGCGGATCGCCCACGTGCACTTTTCCGATTGCGATGGAAAGAAGCACGGGGATTTGCCACCGGGACGCGGAGTTGTGGATTTCCGGCCCTATCTGGCACAACTGAAGAAGGTGGGCTTTAACGGCGTCATCAGCATCGAGCTTGAATATTCACCCGACCCCGCAAAGATTGTCGATTGGGTCACGGAAGCCTACCGTGAAACCGACAAGCTGATGCAGGAAATTGGAATTCGCGGGTAGCACGCCACACCTCAGCCTTGATCACGGGCTTAAGATCTGCTGCCCCTCGCTTTGGGTTTGCAAGAGCCGTTGCAGAGGGTGGTGGTATTGCTTCAATCAGCCACCTTCCCGGCAGCATGTAGAAAGACCGTTTCCCGCACGGTTTGCGTTCCCTAACCCCTGCACAATTCCTTGCGACCTTGCGAGCATCGCGTGTATCATTTCAAAGCCTTCACCCGAGGCTGCCAATCGGGTCGAAACAGGCATTGGGGCACTGACAATCAGGAGAGTGTTATGCGATCCCTCATGGTTGGGCTTCTTCTTTTCGTGAGCGCGTCGTCCGCTTTGGCCCAGGACTGGGCGCGGGCACGGGTGGAAAAGTCTCCGCGGCATCGTGAGTGGGTCACCATCAAGCACGATGGGCGCGCCGTGGAGACTTTTGTTGTCTACCCCGAAGTGAAAGACAAGGCTCCCGTGGTGCTGATTATCCATGAGATTTTCGGGATGACGGATTGGGTGCAGGATTTGGCCGACCAGGTGGCGGAAGCCGGCTATATCGCCGTGGCGCCAGACTTGCTATCCGGCATGGGTCCAAATGGCGGCCGAAGCAGCGCCTTTCCGTCGGGCGAGGGCATGAGCAGCCCCGCGGTTGAGGCCGTAAGCCATCTCAATCCTGACCAGGTCACCGCCGATCTCAATGCCGCTGCGCATTACGCCAATAAGATACCAGCATCGAACGGCAAGCTGTATGTGGCAGGTTTCTGTTGGGGCGGAGGACAGAGCTTCCGCTTTGCTACGCATCGCACGGACCTTGCCGCAGCGTTTGTCTTCTATGGAACACCGCCTGCGAAAGAGGCCATGGCTGGAATTACCGCCCCCGTATACGGATTTTATGCAGGCAATGATGCCCGTATTGGGGCCACACTTCCCGATACTCGCGATCAGATGAAAGCAGCGGGCAAGACCTTCGAGCCGGTTATTTACGACGGCGCCGGGCACGGTTTTATGCGCGCCGGTGAGGCGCCGGATGCGAGCGACGCCAATCGCCAGGCGCGCGCGGATGCCTGGGCACGTTGGAAGAAACTCTTGGCAGCCGGGCGGTAGGAATTGCAAGAGAAAGCCAAAAAGCCAAGGGCAAAAGTCAAAAGTGTAGGATTAGGGAGGCCGGAAAAATGGGGGCATCACGAAATTGGGCAAGGGCACAATGGGGACTACTCCTGCTGGCGGGCGGGGCGATGACGGTGGCTCTGCTTGTACATGGCAGCCGAACCGCGCGGGCCGACCAATCGAACTCACAGAACGTCCGTGAAATTCACGTTGGACAGGTTCACCCCGACGCGCTATATGCATTGACCGTTTGGGTTAAAGACCCAGCCCAGCTTCAAGGTAACGATGCCGTGTCGGTGACGGTGAGTGACGCCAGCGGCCAGGTTGAAACCAAATGGCTGCACACGGGCGACCTTGATTTTTACCTTACCCTGCACCCGCGCTCTGCAGGGCAGGTTGATGTATCCCTATCCGCCCCCGCAACCGTGCATCTGCCGGAAGTCGGCGCCACCTTGCGTCTTGTTCCCGAAGCAGCCACTCCCACATCAGCCCATGCCTCCAGCGAGCAACCCGGTGTAATTGCCGCCGAGCCCAATGGCACCTGGCAAACCGCCCAGCCCTTTGAATTTGGCCGAACAATCTACGGCAGTGATGACGAACGGCCCTACGCCCCCGCCCCCAGCGAGGACGCCTACCAGGCGATGCTAAAAGGGTTTCAGTGGTTCAAATTCACCTACCACGGAACGAAACCCCACCTTGCCTACTTTGTGTTGAACGTGACCGACCGCGACGTCCCGCTGGATGTGGACATCTTCCGCCTGGGCAAGGACGCAAGCGGCCAGCCGGAAGTGGTTCCCTATAGCGATGGCGAATTTATCTATCAGATTGAGGCCACGCAAAATTATCCCGGCCTCTACAAGTTCCGCACCCGCACGCTGCAGCCGGGGCAGGAGTATTACGTCCGCGTTGACGCCAATCACCCCGCCTATCAGCTCAATACCTATGAATATGGCGCGCCGCCCTATTCCGACCCGCACGAGGCCGTGCGCGCGGGCATGGACTTCCTGGTCAATATGGGTGATACCTGGCTCTCCAATACCCCGCGCCGTGGCTCGGTGGCCCTGCGCACCTCCATGCAGCATTCGGAGACGCAACTGTGCATCGCCTGCCACCCTTCGCAGTTCACCATGCGCGGTTACCTGACGGCCGTTCAGAATGGTTACGCGCCCACCCAGCGCCCGGCGCTGGAATTCATTGCCGACCGCATTTACAACAACGCCCGACCGCTTTACGGCGAGCCCAACACCAACTGGGTGCGCGTCATCTATACCGCGCGCACGGAAGCAAGCCGCCTGCCCCTGATCATGCATTCGATGGAGCAGGAAGTGACGCACGATGCGCCGCGGCCCAACTTTGACGCGCCTTACGCTGAATTCCTCAAGATTCACTACAAAGGCGTAACCACGATGCCCGGCAATGAGGCTGATGGCTGCGAGCCCGACGTCAGTCCGTTTGAAATTGCCGCGCAGAGCTGGGAGACCTTCAACCTGGTTTACCAGCAGACCCATGACGCCGAGTGGCTGGCACAACGCGATAACGTGGAGAAATTGGCCATGGCGCGCGAGCCTGCAAACATGATTGACCTCGACTGGAAGATTCAGCTCATGGTGACGGTCGATCGCGCCAAATACTCCGCCCAAATCGACAAGCTGATCGACCAGCTTTACAGTTATGAATCACCCGAAGGTGCCTGGCCCTACATGTTTGACAAGCAGGCCAAACCCGCCGACTTTATCTCCTACAATTCCCTCTACGCTCTTGCCGTGGCAGGACACCGGCCTGAAACCGATGAGCGGATGGCGCGCGGGGTCAAGGCGATGCTGGCGGCCCAGCGGCCTGAAGGCGATTGGGAAGGCGATCCGGTCTATCAGGGCTTCAACACTCCCTTCCGCGCCACGCAGTTTGCGGTGATGACACTCTCAACGCTCTACCCGGGACCCACCAAAGCCAAGGATTGGGATGCGGCTTATCCTCCACCGCCGGCAAAGCTGGCCACTCACGACCTGCCTCTTCTGCTTGCCCAGCTTGACCGCTACTGGGACCTGGCTCCTGAAGCCGAACTGCGCCAGATTCGTGAAGTCCTTCTGAAGAGTGCTCAGCCGCTGGCCCGCGAAGCCGCAGCTCGGGCGATTGGGCACATGGCCGATCCAAGCTCCATGCCCGCCCTGATCGAGGCCTTGGGCGACCCCAGCAAGATGGTGCAGGTTAGCGCCGCGTATGCCGTTCGCATGGTGCTTTCGCGCCGGCAGGAGGCTGCTCCGGCAGGCCGCAAGCTGCTGATTGCCGCGCTGAAATCTCCCGATGCGCGCACTCGTTGGGGCGCCACCCGTGTTTTCAATCAGCATTTCAGGGAGCTCACGGGAGACACGGAACTGCTCACGGCTCTGGAAGGCGCCCTGAACGATTCGGTTCCCTTTGTGCGTTTTCAAGCCGCGGCGGGATTGTGGCGCTGGTATTACTGGCAGGTTGACAAGCCCCCCGTGCGCAAGAGCACGCTGGAAGCGCTTGCCGTGCGGTTGAATACAGAGACCAATCCCATGGTGCGGCGCGGCCTTATGGAGAGCGTTTACGATCTGCTGGATGAAAACACCGGATACCTCGGATCTTGGGTACGCGCATCCAGCCAGGATGATGACAAGGCCCGCATACAGACGGGCTACGAAGCCGCCGCGCGCGACCAAGCCCAGGTGTTGGCCAAGGTGCTGCGCGAGGGCACTCCGCTGGGGCGCGAAGGCATTCTGAATGCCCTTTGGGATTTTCATATCCGGCACTACGCGCTGCCTCCACTCAAGGCCAACACCGTTGCCATTGAGCTTCCGGCCGTCCTCACCAAGTACGTTACGGGAGTGCCAGACCTGCATCGCCCGGGTTACGAGTATTCGCCTTACCGCGAGGCCGTGAACTTTAAGTACGACGTGCACAACGGCTTTTTCCAAACCCGCATTGGCAATGACAGTGACCTGATCCACTTCTTCCAGAGCTCGGGGCCGGAGCTTGAAACCGCATTGCTCGCCTGCCTTGAAGGCGCTGACGACAATATGAAGATTGAAGTGCTGAAAGCGGGAAGCACACTCAGCGGCGCCGGCGGGGAGCGCTTCACGCTTGCCGCGCTGGGTTTGGCGGAGGACTCCAATGCCGATGTGCGGCAGACGGTTCGCTACGTTTACGAGGACGGGCAGCGGGGAATTCTGAACCTTGACGCTCCTTCCGCGCCTGACCCCAAACTGGTCAACAAGGTTGTCGAGATTCTCAATCGGGGCAACGCGGACAGCCAGGCTATTGTGCTGCCCATGCTTGCCGCACTCCCTGACGACTCGCGTTGGGAGCAGGAGACGGACGTGAGGGAGGCCTTGCGTTCCATGCTCGAGCGGCAACCACGCGTGGAGAATTACGCCAAGGTTCTCAATGCTGCCTCTTCCTTCAAAAGCCTGATGCAGGACCCGGCCTTGAGGGGACAGGTTCTGGCGGGATTGAACGACCCCAAACCCGAGGTTGAGCGCGCCGCCGTGCGCGCCTCCCTTGAGCATTTCCTCAATAATCCTGACACCGCTCCCCTGGTGAAGGCTGCCTTCGCCAACTTGCACAGTTCGGCGCGGGGCATTCTGATTGAAGAGGCGGGGAACCCCAAGTTCCTGCGACGGCATCTGGGCGTATCGGGTGGCGCAATTTCCCAGGACACGCGATACGTTCTGGGCGGGAAAGGTTCGGCCAAGCAGCAGGAACCAGACTTTCTGGAGAATCCCATTGTGCTCGATACCGTTCTGGCCACCTTGCGCGATCCTGACGCCAATGCCCGCGCCGCAGCGCTCGATGTTCTGCGCAAGGTGAAGGATGTTGAGCAACGGCCGGACTTCCGCGCCGCTATGGACCAGTTGCAGAAAGACGGCAACCCGCGCCTGAAGCTGATTGCCACAAGCGTATTGGAAGGGAAGAAGCTGAGCGATGCCCTGAAAGATGTCCAGCCCGGATCGGTTCTGGACTTCCGCTATTTTGTGACCAAGATTGAGCCTATTCTGGCCACGCCCGGGCCTGACGGCAAGGCATGCGTTTTTTGCCATGCCAGCCACGTGATCTTCAAGCTTCAGCCCCCTAATTCCGAGGGCGTTTACTCCGATCAGGATAGCGAACAGAATTACAAATACGCCATGCGGGTTGTGGACATCAATGACCCCGGGCACAGCCTGATTTTGATTAAACCCACCCGGCCCACGGACAGCGCCGGCAATGTGGGCGATTACCTGGCCACGCACAATGGAGGCCAGCGCTGGCCCGGCAATGAATCCAGCTGGCAATACCGTACGATTCTGCAATGGATTCGAGGCAGTCAGCTTCAGGCCACCGTGGCATCAAAATGACCGAACAGTGCCGCGGACCTGTCCATCAGGTCCGCGGCTCGCCTCCCCTCTGTCACGAACTCAAATTCTGATAAGACCGATCATCCGGTAGCTGGAAGTGATGCAGCGGGCAGCGGACAGTATCGGCGCCTTTACGCCGCCACGTGGTCGAACGAAGCCGCCGCTACCGCTCTTCCTGCTCCCACCTCGTGACCAAAAGAATCGAAGGCGCAAAGGCGATATTCATGCTGAAATCCAAAGGCGTCGTTCACCACATCAGGATTCACGAAGGGAAGTTCCTTGTCGCCTTCCCGAAGTATGCAGGTTGGTTCCAGACGGATGATCCTGCCGTGCAGGAAAAGATCCGCCAGGCCCACCAAGAAGGCGAGAGCTCTCCTTCACGTTTGACCGCAACTTCAAAGTCATTACACTTGATGGAAATTGAAGAGGCCTATCGGAAAAGTCTTTCCTCATTGCCGTTCCCTGGACAGGTTGTGATTGGGATTGAAAGTGCCGTGGACGAAGGCAAGCTGCGCCTGGCTCCATGCAGGCCTGCCGATGGACCCTGCCCACAATTTTTTCCGAATCAACAGGAATGAGGCGGAGGATCGCAGCCGCCAAGGGGCAAGCAATGACTCCCACGTCGTCAGGAACGTGGCAGCGGACGGATGAACTCAAGCCCTGCGATTGAATGGTTGGTGACGCCGGCCTGGTTCGTCCACACTACCCGGCATCGCTCGGGACGTTTGGCCAGGAACACTTCCACAATACTGCCAGGCTCAATTTTGCCGTGTACCCGAAGTCGAACTCCCAACTCCGAGATATCGATCGTGGAAGAATTCTCGTCGGGAACACTATTGCCGGGACTGGCTGATACCGGGGCAGGCATGGTGAACGTTACACGCTTGGCCCGCCTTCGATCTTGATCATTCTTTGACATGAATTGTGTCTACCGTATCATGCGATGTGTGATGTAAAGATAACACTATATTGTACGGCGCGACTTGTAAAGTTCTTGGGGCGCAAATAGGGCATTAACGACTTGCCCCCCTCAATTTCGGCCCTGCAATTCCGCCCTCCTATTGTGTCAAGAATAAGATGCGGCTGAGCGAAAGCACTGCATATCATCTCGTAATAGTGGGGGAAAAAATCGCGGAAGTATAAGGCAGGTTCGCAGCTCGCTATGGCACGATATCGTATAGGGACGGACATCATGGACCGGTCCGCGCTATTTCACGGCTTTGATAGCCGTTGGGTGCATGGTGGCGATTTCGGGCAGGCGGACGATTTGGGAGGGCGTCACCAGCTCGATGTCGGCGCGTTCGAATTCCGGAAGGAATTCCTCCAGGGCAGTAATGGTGGTGGCATGTGGGTGTCCAATGGCCAGTGCCACGCCTTCCTGCTCCACGGTGTGGCGGAATTCACGCAATTGGTCCAGCGTGTAGGGAACGCTCTCCGTGTCGTCCAAAAATACAGTTCGATAAAAGGCAGGCAAGTGCTCCAGCCGTGCTTCCTTTAGCGCCATGCTGGCGGCCGTGGTGCGGCTGTCGATGAAGTAGAGGTGCCGACCGGCCAAAGTCTTCATCACCTCGGCCATCAGGGGCGCGTCCTGGGTGGCCCGGGATCCCATATGATTGTTAACGCCCGCCACGAAGGGGACGGCGTCCAGGTCGTCCTCCACCGCCCTTCGCACCTCTGCCGCGTTCATTCCCACCAGAATTGCCCCCTTGCCCGGTGACACATGACCGTTCGGCTCAGGTTCCATCGGCAGGTGCAACATCACTTCATGGCCGCGGAGGTGAGCTTCCCGGGCGGAAACCTCAGTGTAACGAACATACGGCAGTACCGAGAAGGTGAGGGGATAATCGAGCGCAATAAGCTTGCGCGCGGCCTCCACGTCGTTGCCCACATCGTCAATCACAATGGCGGCGCGAAGCAGCCGGGGAACTTCCCGAACATGGATTTGAATTACATGCGCGCCGGTGCGTTGCATCACCTGAAGGGTGACGGCACGTTGTCCCTCCTGCCCGGTGGAGGCCACGGATCCTAAATCCAGATGGTCTTTGTCGGACTCGCGCTGCACGGCGAACAGCACAGCACGGTAAGCGGCGGGGGTGGCGAGAACTTGCAGGGCGAGTTCAGAATTTTGCCCGTGGCGCACTCGGGTGGAATGCTTGATCCAAACCCCTGCGCCTCCCGATTCCTTTACTGCATTGCGGAACTGGCTTGCCAGTTCCTGGCGGGAGGATTCACTGACGCGGGGGGGGATAATTCGTTTGCAGACGTTGGCGCCGAGAACCAAAAGTAAAAGCAGTGGTAAGAGGAAGGCGGAATTTGAAATTTTAAATTGAAGAACCGAAAATCGAAATTCGAAATTCGAAACTGGTAAGCGTCTATTTAACTTTCGGGTTTCCAATTTCGAGTTTCGCTTATTCAGTTTCGCGCTTCCAGCTTCGAGTTTTGTCCTCTTGCTTCAGGAAGGCCAGCGGCAAAAAATCGAGTCCCATGCTCTGACATGCGAAGGCCCGATTTCCCGTTTCGATCTTCGTGCTTCCAAGAATCAAGCAGCTTTGGCTGGGGTTACGGGTTGCCCCAGAATCTCAATGGCCTTGCGAAGCTGCAAATCGTCTTTGCCGCCGAACTGTTCCGGTCCTTCCGGCTGGTTATCTTCATCCGCTTCCGTGTCAGCCTCCCCGCCGGCAGCCTGGACAACGCTTGGGTTGACGCCGTTTTCGCTGATCGCTTTACCATCCGATCCATAATACTTTGCCACAGCCAGAAGCAGGGCAGAGCCATCGCCAACCGGAATGGGTTTCTGATAAACGCCAACGCCAAAGCTGCGCACGCCCACCACTTCGCCGCGTTTGTTGCCCAGCGTCGCTGTTGCCACCAACTCCGCCGGACCCGCGGTTGATTGATTGATCAGCACGGCAAGCGGCAGAGCGCACACCGGACCGCTGGGGTGAACATCCACGTCCTGGCGGGGAAAGCGCTGGCCGGAAATGTATGCCACCAGGCCTTTATCCAGGAAAAGGCTGACGGTATCCACCGCCTCCTGCACATCGCCACCGGCGCAATTGCGCAAGTCGAGAATGATTTTGTGCGCGCCCTGCGATTGGAGTTCCTTGATTTTGGCCGCAATCTCCTGTGCCTTGCCCTTGTTGAAGGTCGCCACGCGCAGATAGCCGGTTCCGTCGTCCACCAGCTTGGCGATAACCGGCGGATAATTTAGAATCGCGCGGGTGATCGTGGTGCTCTGTGGATCGACGCGCGCTTCGCGAACCAGGGTAAGCTTCACCGAGGTATTGGGTTGTCCGGCCATGGCACGTTCAAGCTGCCAAACGGAAAACTGGCGGGTGGGCGTGCCATCAACTTCATCGATCAGGTCGCCGGGCTTTACGTCGGCTTTCTCCGCCGGGCTTCCAGGCAGAACCGCAACCACCGTGGCGGCATATCCCTGGCGCTTGGAGACGAAGATGCCAATATCCGCCGGTCCCGCCTCAGGGTGCTGCACATAGTCCTGGTATTGCTCGGGGGTCAGGTAGGTGCTGTAAGGATCCAGCGACTCCAAGAGTCCACGGATGGCGCCGTCCGTCACCTTCTTCAGGTCAGGGTCCGTCACGTATTCCTGCTTGATGCGATTCAAGACTTCGCTGTAAACACCCAGGTCACGATAAGTCTTTTCGGAGGATGTTTCGCTCTTCCCCATCAATCCGCCTACAACAACGTAGGACATAAGGACAAGAGAAGTGGAAATCAACGTGGCACGAATACGATTTGTCATGCGGGAAAGGCTCCTTAACCCCGGGCTTGCACAGCCCTGATGCTTAAAAGTATAACACGCTCTATTCTTTGATGCACAAAACAGAGGGCAAGCTACCGGGCGGCGATCTTTTCAGGTTTGCCCAAGCCGGCGGGCAACAAGGTGAAAGGAAGCAGGCTGGGACATCGGTTAGGATTTTGCCGGGGAGATCCACTTTATCGGCGCGGGCTGATTCAGGGGGCGGGAGGGGAAATTGCCCTTGGGTTGTACGGTCAACTGAGATTTCAGGAGACCGGCCTTGCGGCTGATATTCTTACCCAGCTTCTGGTTGACGAACCTTCCCTTTCCCATGGAAAAGTCCTTCTCTTATTATGCTTTACGACTAATTTTTGGCGTCAGATGCCCGCACTCAGGCCGGGGGCAATTTGTGCTTCCGTAATGATCGTTCCTGACATGCGATCATGCCAGGTCAGGTTATCGCTGTCCACATAGGCCCATATAAAGCCCACCATCAGCGCCGAAAGTGAAACCAAAACGCCAAAGGCGCGCCAAAGTGACTCATTCAGCGTCGGATGTTCTCCCCGCAAATTACGAATTTCGCAGCCCATCCAAAGCAGTCCCGGTGTAGCGGAAACAAATGCCGTAAAAATGGCAAAGTAGGCGAAGATCACAATGAGTGCAATCAAGCCCAGAATTGCCATGTTGAGTGGAACCAGCGAGCCGTGGTTGCAGAAGCGCGTCATGGAATACCAGAAAATTCCCCCAAACAGGGCGGCCCCGAGGATTAGGATCAGAGCATCCGTCAACCCCGCCACCAAGCGACGATTTACCGGTGCATAAAAGAGTTGGCCTTCTCCGGGGTCGTCCTCGGGGGTTATCATGGAGGGGGACCCAACGAGGATTTCCATGGGGGGGCTCTTCTCGACTGGCTCACCCAGCGACATTTCGTCCGAATCCTCAGAGGCGGCGTCAAGCTGCATATCTTCGGCTAACTCCGGGAAAGGCCGGGTTTCGCCGGGTAATTCGCCCTCTTTCTGGGCAAAGTCGGGCTTTCCCATCTCCAAGTCAAAACCCGCATGGGTATCCTCAGTGGCCTCCTGCGGCTGGAAGATGGACGGAGGATCCTCAGGCTTGGAGGGATCGTCAAATGCCAGTTCCAAGTTCTCCCCAGTATCAGCCCCAGGCTGAAGGCGAGCCCGCCGTTTGCGGAAGGATACAACCCGCTCCGACAATTGTTCTCTCCAATTTGGCGGGGGATCGTCCGTGTCCGAATCGTGATTTGCGGAAAGCCCCTTCGGGGGGAAAAATTGGGGAGTGGGTGTGAGTTCGGGCGCTGGATCGGGGATTGGTAAGGACCGAGTGGTCAGTTCCGGCTCAGGGCGAGCTGATTCGTCCCTGCTTTCAAGCAAGGATTCCGCTGGAGCAGGAGCTTCTTTGCCCGCATCTCCTGGAAACAAAGAGGACAGGAAGGAGGAAGATCCCTTCGGCGCGGATTTCACGAATGGATAGCTACATTTCTTGCATTGGTCGAGTCCGGCGTAGCTGACGAACCCACATTTGGGACACTTCACTGCGGGTAACAAGTCCTCCAAGCAGCGTTTCCATGATCCGTAGGCATCTTAGCAAATTGACTCGGAAGAACAAAGGGCTTTCGAGTAGAATGGCTATTCTGCGTGCCCATGCATCTCGTTGGCCCTCTTTCCGGTGGTAATGGCTTGCGGCTCCCCGCCGCATTCGCGCTCCTTATTGCGCTTGCACCATGCCTGCACGCACAGCAAGCTCCCTTATCACTCAGTGCGAAAAATGCCGGAAAAGAGGTGTCGATTACGGCCGACTCGCAACAAAAGGACCAGGACGTCTACCATTTGCGCGGCCATGTTCATATGGTTTACGAGGATATGCGAGTGACTGCGGACGAAGCTTCCTTTGATTCCGCATCGGGAGATGTGATCGCTCGAGGGCAGGTGGTCTTTGACGACCCCATGAGTCATCTTATCGCGGAAGAAGTCCATTACAACATCCGGACCCAGAAGGGATGGTTTAGCAATGGGGTGGGCTACGTGCATGCCAAAGGCCCCCCCCGTCCGCGAGTCCTGAAGACGCAGAACCCCTTTTACATTTCGGGCGAAACGGTGGATCGAGTCGACGACAGCACTTACCTTGTGAATCACGGAACCTTGACGTCTTGCAATTGCGCAAAGACAGGCTGGGACCTTTCGGTAGGAAAAGCACGTGTAACGCCGGGGGAAAAAATCGTGGCACACGACGCCATTTTCCGTTTCCTCGGAGTCCCCATTTTCTATTTTCCCTTTGTAGCGGATTCCATTGCGCGTGAGCCCCGCCAAACCGGCTTTCTGCTTCCGCACGTTGGCAATTCTTCGCAAAAGGGCTACATCATCGGCGACGGATTCTTCTGGGCGATAAATCCCAGCGCCGATTTGATGTTTGGTCTTGAGGACTACAGCAAGCGCGGCTTGGCGGAACGGGGAGAATTTCGCGCCA
>PLSX01000182.1 GCA_003165315.1 Acidobacteriota bacterium | reverse complement strand
TATACCTGCGTACTGTTAATTCTCTCGTTTTTGACCCACGCGCCCAACCGAAAAACCAACGATCTTATTTCAAGACAGCAGTTGATTTGTAGCTTACTGAGATGCAGAAGCAATTCTTTTTGTTTTCAACAACTTCTCGGGATATACCTGCGTACTGTTAATTCCCTCGTTCTTGACCCTTACCGGCTCGAAATAGCTCTCCATCACTCCTGTGTTCTCGTCCCGCTCCACGCCCGGCCTCCCTGCCAACATCAGCTAGCCCAGCCTAGCACGAGGAAGGGTGAATGTCAAGAAGTATTATTATCTCTTTGTGTATTGTCTTCGGCCGCGAAAATGTCCAGACAATTAATCCAGGCGTACGCAAATTGTCGCCGTAGGGTTGGAATGCCAGGGGAGTTTTGGGGGTCTTCATCCAAATGGATCAGGCCTTGCGCTTCAGACCTTCGCAACGGTCACACCACCATGGAGACGCGGCCGTGTTCCTTGCGTGCAGGCCGGACGGTAATCTCCACATCCTGACCCAGGGAGGTGAGAAAATCCATAAGGCGCTCGACGGAGAAAGCGCCGGCCCGGTTGCGCATCAAGGCTGAGACGCGGGGTTGCTGGATGCCGAGGATATCCCCCGCCTCCGCTTGAGTGAGGCCGCGCTGCTTGATGAGACGGTAAATTTGCAGAGTGAGGCGCGCTTTCAAAAGTTCCTGCTCCGGATGGGCAAGCCCAAGATCGGCGAAAACGTTTCCGCTGCTCTTTTCATATTTCACCTGTTTTTTTTCAGCCATACTAGTTCTGCCTTTCGTGGTGGAGACGTTCAGCCTCAGTCAGACGTTGGTGAATGAGATCCATGTCACGCTTGGGCGTGCCGATGCCTCTCTTCGATTTCTTTTGGAACACATGCAGGACGTAGACCGCCTCCGCAAAGCGGACCGTATAAACCGCGCGCCACGTATCTCCTATATGGTCCGCGATGATTTCAACCACAGAGCGCCCGCCAAAGCCCTTCAATGGCTTGGTTGCAGGGTCAGTCTCCCCCTGTTGAGCAGCATACAGGGCTTGTCCGATATCGCGCCGGACTTGGCGCGGGAAGCGGCGCAGGTCTGTTCGGGTTGAACCCACCCAAATCAGCGGCCTTTCTTCTGCTGCCGTCATATCAATATATACCTACTCATATATTCTGGTCAATCAGGATCATCCGTTCACACCGCCGGTACAAACCGCGACGCAATAATCCCCCTCACCTGTTCGGCCAGGTTCTCCGCGTCCTTCAGTTTCAATCCTTCAGTGGAAATGGCAGGGTGGACGATCATCTCCGTTTGTCCCGCGCGGACGTGATAGGTGTCTGGCTTGAGGACGTTGGGCGTGCCGTTGATGGTGATGGGCACAATCGGAACTCCGGAGAGAATGGCAATGTAAAAGCTCCCCGCTTTGAAGGGCAGTAACTTACCGTCACGACTGCGATGGCCTTCCGGGAAGAACAAAACCGACTTTCCCTCGCGGATCTCTTTTGCCACCATCTTCATGCTCTTCATCGCTTCGCGGGGGCGGTCGCGATCAACGGGAATATGTCCTGAGCGCGTCAGGTGCCAACCCATGAAGGGCATATTGAAGAGCGAGCGCTTGGCGACGAAACGAAATTGCGCCGGAAGGCTTACGAAGAGGACGGGAATATCCATGGCGCTCTGGTGATTGACGCAATAGATTGTTGCTTTATCAGGGCGGACGTTCTCCAGCCCTTCCACGCGCACGCGGATTCCGCTGGTTTTGAGGATCAGCCATGACCACGTGCGGGCACAGGCATGCTGCCACCTGCCCCTGGCATCAAAAACTGAGCCGAGCAGGGAAATTGTTCCGCAAACCGCCGTGTAAAAATAAATGAGCAGATTGGTGAAGAGCAGGGAACGCGCGTAGCTCAGCAGATAGCGAGCCCGGGTTTCCCGGCGCGGTGTGGGAGCGGCAATTGGTTGGGGAGAAACCATATCAGTAAAAGAGTATCACTCTGAGGATTGAAAACTGATGACTGATGATTGATAACTTCTACAGATGCAGCTTCCCCTCGCCCTGAGCTTTCTTGATGGCGCCTACCAGGAAAAGTGATCCGACCACCAGAACTACATCGTCTGGTTGGCTGGCGGCGCAGGCTTTTTGCAGTGCCAAAGTGGGGTCCAATTCAATCCGCATCCGGGCTGGCCGGGAATCGAGCGCGGACAGAATGTGTTCCGGGGAAGCGGTGCGCGGATGCTCCGGATGCGTGATGTAGACCTCTTCCGCCAAGGGGAAAATGCTTGCACAGATCTCCTTGATGGCCTTGTCGCGCATGGAAGCATAGACCAGGCGCACCTTGCGCCCAGGAAGCTCCTGCCGGATAAACGTGGCGAGTTCGCGCGCGGCGCCGGGGTTGTGCCCGCCATCGAGCAGCACCAAGGGCTTGGTGTGAATGGCCTCCAGCCGTCCGGGCCAAGAGGCGGTACTCAAGCCTTGCAGAATGCTCCGGCGGGAAATATCAAAACCTTCCTCTTGCAGTTGCCACGCCCCAGCCACGGCGGCAACGGTGTTCTTAACTTGAAATCTCCCCAGCAGTGGGCAAACCAACCGGGCGAAATGCGCCCCGTCGAGCGCCAAATCAAAGGAATAGCGGCCCTGCCTGGCGTGTAGATTGCTAATTTTGGCGACCTCCTTTAATTCCAGCAATCGAGCTTCGCATTCCTCCGCCCGGTGGCGGATGGCAGCGGAGGCTTCCGCTTCCTCCACGCAGGAAATCACGGTGCGATGCGGTTTGATGATGCCCGCTTTTTCCGTGGCAATGGCGGCCAGAGTGGAGCCGAGGAATTCCATGTGGTCGAAATCGATGTTGGTAATCAGCGCCACGCGAGGGTCCGTGACGTTTGTGGCGTCCAGCCTCCCGCCCATTCCCACCTCCAACACGACGAATTTTGCCCCGGCATTGGCGAAATGTTGAAAGGCGGTGGCGGTTAAGAATTCGAAAAAGCTGGGACGGCTATCAAGCTTCTTCTGACTCAGCAGGAGTTCAACGGCGCCAGCGACCTGGGAGAACGCGGCGGCGAAATCCGCGTCAGAAACCTCCTGGCCGTTCACGCGCATTCGCTCATTGACGCGGACAAGATGGGGTGAGGTGAAAAGTCCGGTGGGGTAGCCCGCGTGTTCAATAATGCTGGCAAGGATGGCGCAGGTGGAGCCTTTGCCGTTGGTTCCCGCCACGATGGCGGTGTCGTAGCGTTCGTGCGGGCGGCCTAATTCCGCCAGGATCTGGGAGATCGTATGCAGGCCGAATTTCAGCCCAAGCAACTCCTGACCCAGGTCGGAAAGATATTTCAGACATTCGTCGTAAGTCATCAAATTTTGGATCTTAGATTTTGGATTTGGAACCCGACTTCCGAAGTCCCGCAAATTGGACGCGCTGTTCAGCAATCCAAAATCGAAAATCCAAAATTCTAAGTCGCCCAGGCGCGCATCAGGCGGAATGCCTTCGCGATGTAGCTCTTTAGTTCCTTGCGTGGCACGATGGCGTCAATCATACCGTGTTCCAGGAGGAACTCAGCACGTTGGAAACCTTCAGGAAGCTTCTGTCGAATGGTTTGCTCAATAACCCGAGGGCCGGCGAAGCCGATCAAGGCTCCGGGTTCAGCGATGTTCAAATCCCCCAGCATGGCGTAACTGGCGGTGACGCCCCCGGTGGTGGGATCCGTGAGCAGGGAGATGTAGGGTTTGTGGACCGCGTCCAGGCGCGCGAGCGCCGAACAGATCTTGCTCATCTGCATCAGGCTGATGGCGCCTTCCATCATGCGAGCTCCGCCCGAGCAGGAGATGACCACCAGCGGCAATTTCTTTTCGATGCAGCGGTCGATGGCGCGCGTCACTTTTTCGCCCACCACCGCGCCCATGCTGCCGCCAACAAATTGAAACTCCATGGCGCAGATAATGGCGGGCTTGCCCTCGATCAGCCCTTCGCCGGTCAGCGCCGCATCCTTCATGCCGGTGACTTTCTCCGCTTGCTTCAGGCGATCGCGATAGGCTTTTGTATCCTTAAATTTCAGCGGATCGGTGGAGGCAAGGCGCGCGTCATGCTCGGTGTAGCGCCCGTCATCAAATAACATCTCCAGCCGCGCGTGGGAGCCCAGTTTGAAGTGGTGGCCACACTTGGGGCAGCACTGTAGGTTTGACTCCAGATCCTTCTTCCACAGGATCTGCTTGCACTTGTCGCACTTCACCCAAAGACCCTCGGTTTGGACGCGCTTCTCCTTGGGTGTTTCCAGCGGCTGTTTCTCTTTGCGGAACCAAGTCATAGGACCTTAGTATTCAATCCCTCTCTGGGCGAGGATTCCCTTTTGATAGGGGTGTTTCACCTCGCGCATTTCCGTGACCAGGTCGGCCAGTTCGGTCAGGGTTGGGTGCGCATTGCGGCCGGTCAAAATCACGTGCACCATTTCCGGCTTGTTCTTCAAGGTTTCCGCCACCGGGTCAGGAGACAGCATTTTATAACTGATGGCGTAATTTATTTCATCGAGAATTACCATATCATACTGCCCGCCCAGAATTTCCCCCCGGGCAAACTGCCAGGCCTCTTCCACCATTCGGATGTCTTCCGGGTCAGGCTTTTCCGCGCCGACTTTTACGAATCCGCGGCCCATGGGCAGGATTTTCAGATGCTCGTCGCCCAGCATCTTGGCCGCATCCAGCTCGCCATAATGCCACGAACCCTTAATGAATTGTACCATTAAGACCTTCAGGCCCTGACCGACAGCCCGAAAAGCCGTTCCCAATGCGGCAGTGGTTTTTCCCTTGCCGGGGCCCGTATGGATGATGATCAACCCTTTTCGTTCTTCTGGCAAGAGGCGCTCCTAATCAAGTAATCGGATGATCCGGTGGCCGGGAGATCGGTGGAACAAGGGAAACACAAATCAACCGGTCTTCCGATTACCTTGGGTATGGATATCCGCGCAATATGGTGAAGGCGCGATAAATCTGCTCAAGCAAGACAGTGCGTGCCAGGTCGCGAGTCAGCGTCATGCGGGAAAGCCCCAACAGGACATCAGCCTCTTCGCGAAAGGCGGAGGAAAAACCGTCCGGGCCGCCGATTAAGAAAGCCAGTTCCTTGGTGCCCCGCAGTGCTTCCTTGCCCAGCCACTCGGAAAATTCCTGCGAGGTTCGTTCGCGTCCGCGTTCATCCAGAAGGATCTTGGTGGCGCCGCGCAGTTTTTCCAGCAGGGCGCGTTCAGCGGAGGTCAAGCCTGCCTTGCGAGGATGGCTGGCGCCCCGCTGAGCCGGAAGCTCCTCCAGGCTCAGAGGAGTAAAATGCTCAATGCGGGCTGCCAGATCCTGCTGAACCGCCCGCAGGTGCGCATCCTTGGTCTTGCCTTCCCAGAGAAGTCGTATGCGCATGGCAATGAGCGGGTGAACACCCCGAGGATGAAACTCGAAACTTGAAACTCGAAATTCAAGCACCGGCACGCGGGAACCTTGAGTTTCGAGATTCCAGTTTCGGGTTTCCGGTTTTTTGGACCGTTGCCGATTTATCCGGTCACCCGATTAACCGATCGGAAGTTCGTCAGACCAATGGTTCACTGATCTCTATTCTGGCCGCGGTCTTCCAAAGGCGCTCCAAGTCGTAGAACTCCCGGGCGCGCTCAACAAAAATGTGGACGATGAAGTTGAGATAGTCCACCAGAATCCACTCCGCCTGGGAGTAGCCCTCCACGTGGGTGGGCGGGCATCCGGATTTTTTCAATCCCTCCACAATGCCATCGCAGATGGCCTGCGTGTGGCGGGTGGAGGTTCCCGTGCAGATCAGGAAGTGGCTGGTGAAAGTGCAGCTTCCCTCCAGGTCCAGAAGGCGCATGTTTAAGGCTTTGCGATCCTGGGCGGCTTGAATCGCTTCGCGAAGTTCAGTTGTCATCGGTGTAATCTTTTCCTGCCGGCGCTGGGAATATACAAACCTTCCTTCAATATGTATTCTTCCACAAGCGCGGGAACAAGGCCAGTGACAGGTTTATGAACCCGCACCGCCTGCCGGATGTCGCGGGAAGCGACAGGGGCATCAACATCGTGCAAAAGGTGGATGGCGCCATGGCGCAATCGTATGGTCCCATCTTTCTGTGTGAGGCGGCGGGCCGGGAGCAGGTCGGGGGGCGGAACCTGCCGCAGCGCGTCCACATCAAAGCCGGGTCGTGACACCACAATAAATTCCACAGAGTCGAGCAAGCGCCGGAAATCTTTCCAGTGCGGCAGGTCGAGAAAAGCATCCGCGCCCACCAGGAAAAACAATCGATCGTGCTGTCGCAGCCTTCGCCGCACCACTCGCACCGTGTCAATGGAGTAGCGCGGCGCCCCTTCAATGCTGGGCGACTCAATGGTGGAGGGAATAAAGCGCGGCTCGCCCGCGCAGGCCACCGCCACCATGGCATACCGGTGGGCGTAATCCGTCAAGTGATCGTGAGTTTTGTGGGGAGGATTGCCCGTGGGGATAAACAAAACTCGGTCAAGGTGGAAGCGTTCCTGCGCTGCCTCGGCCGCTGCCATGTGACCGGCGTGAATGGGATCGAAAGTTCCGCCAAAAATTGCAATATTCATGAGATCGGGGAAAATCTGCTAATCGGTTCACCGGATTGATAAAGCGATTAAGCGATTGGGCGATCGAAAGCAGAAGTCGGCTTTCGTCGAAATTCAATCAATTACTGGAAATGCCAAATCACAAATTACTTAATGACCCGATGCGTCGATGGGCAGATCGTCTGATTTTTCGGCTTCCGATTCCTTCGATTTTGGAATCTGTTCCAGCCTGGTCCAAATAGCTTCCTTCAGTTTTTCCAGGCCTTCGCCGGTCACAGAGGATATTTCCTGCAAGGGCAGTCCCTGTTCCGCGCAAAATTCACGCAGGCGAACCAGGCGATCCCCATCGCCCACAGCGTCGATGCGTGACGCCACCACCAGAGTAGGCTTGGCCGCCACCACCGGGCTGAAGCTCTGCAATTCATTGAGGATGACGTTGTAATCGTCCAGCGGGTCGCGGCAGGATTGCTCCGCGACGTCGACCATGTGGAGCAGCAGGCGCGTGCGTTCAACGTGCCGGAGAAAGCGTATGCCTAGGCCCTTGCCTTCGTGCGCCCCGGCGATGAGTCCCGGAATATCGGCCATGACGAAGGAGCGATCACCGCCAAGCCCCACCACTCCCAGGCTGGGGGCCAGGGTGGTAAAGGGGTAGTCGGCAATACGCGGGCGAGCTGCACTGAGGCGTGAGATCAGAGTGGATTTGCCCACGTTGGGGAAGCCCACCAGTCCCACATCGGCGAGCAGTTTCAATTCCAGCCGCAAATCCAGCGCAATCCCGGGTGTGCCGGGTTCCGCCCTGCGCGGCGCCTGATTGACGGATGTCGCAAAGCGCGCGTTGCCACGCCCTCCGCGTCCGCCCTTGGCAACAACCACGGTCATGCCGGGCGTATCAAAATCCCAGAGCTTCTCACCCGTGGTCAGGTTGTAAACCACGGTGCCCACCGGAAGGGTAACGGTGTTGTCCTTGCCATCCTTGCCGTGACAGTTGGAGCCTTCGCCATGGCCGCCGCGCTCAGCCCGGTACTCAGGGTTGTAGCGAAACTTCAGTAGCGTGTTCATGTGAGGATCGCTGGTGAGGATGATGTCGCCACCGCGCCCGCCGTCGCCACCGCTGGGTCCGCCGCGCGGCACAAACTTCTCGCGCCGGAACGCCACACAGCCGTTTCCGCCCCCGCCAGCGGACACGTGAATTTTGGCTTCATCAATAAACATAGGAAGTAGTGTGTGTGGCGACTCGCCAGGGATTGAAACGGAAAAGCCTGCTGCCCTTACGTGGGGGTGGGAGTACGACCCCTTCCTTTCGGCATGAGGCTCAAATGGCCAAAGATAAGTAAAGCGGTGGGGCGTGACTTGCTTGTCCGCCCGCACCGCTTGGGGAATTAATTCGTTGAGGGGACCAGAATGCTGACGAAGCGTCCCAAGCGTCCCTTGTCCTCAAAGCGAACGACGCCAGAAACTTTGGCGAAGAGTGTGTCATCGGAGCCGAGGCCTACGTTGTCGCCTGCCTTCAAGCGCGTGCCACGCTGGCGAACCAGAATCGATCCGCCGGATACCATCTGCCCGTCAAAGCGCTTTACGCCCAAACGCTGAGCGTTGGAGTCGCGACCATTGCGGGATGTTCCCTGACCTTTCTTATGTGCCATGACGAAATATCCTTTGTATGCAAGAGCGTGGCTATGCCGTGACGATTTCCTGGATCTGCACCTGACTGTAATTCTGGCGATGACCAATCGTGCGCCGGTACTGCTTCTTGCGCTTGTATTTCAACACCCGCACTTTTGCGGCGCGGTCGTTGATGAGAATTGTTGCTGTGACCTTGGCGTTCTCAACCAGTGGCGTGCCCAGGGTGAGCTTTTCCTTGCGCACTGCGAACACATGGTTGAACTCGACCGTTGCGCCCGGTTCGCCTGCCACTCGCTCCACGCGAATGACATCGCCCGGGGAGGCCTTGAACTGTTTGCCGCCTGTCCTAAAGATCGCGTACATAGATTCTTCTCTCCTGTTTCCCGAAAACGACCATTATACGGATTAATGGGAGAAACTGTCAATAAAATGCGGGAGGACTTTGGTTGACACTGTGCTCTTGCGGTCGGTGGTCTTCGAATCCCCGGCGTGACGGTGAGCCTGCTACCCGTGGCTCAGCCATGTTTGCGGCAAAATCAGATTCCCCTAAATCCAGTCTGCATTATGCCTTTTTCGTTGTGATTTGAGAAGTCTTTTCAATCTCGCACTGTAAATTGGGTTTGGCGGGCACCCAATTTGCCGATATTTTTAGACCCAGCTCCGCATCATTTTTCAATCTCAAGTGTTTATAGGACATCAGGCTAACTGTGTTTGAACGTGTGTCACTAAAAGGTGACGCTGGCGGATTTGCGGTTCCCTGCGGGAGCAGAACATACACGATAAGGACCGTTTGACTCGGGCAGAATTCAGGATTGTGTTACGAGCGGCCGTATTAAGGTGCGACCAATTCATTGCCGCGACATGCGGTTTTAGGCCGATTCAGGTGATCGTGGCGACTTGGAGGCGGATCGGGGAACCAAGGATACCCACCTTCGAAAAGTCGTGGGAATTTTGGCACCCCATGTGCATTGATATCAACGGATAAGTGTTTAGCGCCACGAATTTTCCGGATTACCCACGCTTTCAGAGGTTATACTTGGGGTGGCTGTACGGCACTGGGAGAGTAGGCAATCGCCCCCGTGGCGTGGCCGAATCCAGTTTCCATTTCTTCTTGTAAACGCTTTGGAGTAGTATTGTAATCCTGTGCCGAGTGTGGCGCCAACGCGGTTGCAAAAAAGTAATATGTTAGGCTAATGCCGCGAAGGTTGGTCGAGGTTGGACCAGAAGCACCCCCCACGCACAAGGAAAGCTTGCCAGGTCGCGTGATCTGACAATTTTGGGATTGAGGGTAGCATTCCTTGGAACAATTACGATATGCTGCTATGCTCTAGCCCCCGTCGGGGTGGAGATTCCGGAAAATTGATGCTGGCTAAAATACCTGTGTGGGTTGATCGTATGCAAAGAATGGGAAAGTTCGGTCGCTTCGGGACTCTTCTGCTCATGGTCGGGGCTTTGATGCTCCTGGCAAATGGCGGAAACATATTGGCGGGCGCGGAGCGTGCGACAACTCCAATGCCTGCGTCGACTGTGGCCGCGCATCGACGAGTGCAAGCCGCTGCCGCGAAGTTGCCGCTGCGGTTCGAGGAAAACGTCGGCCAGGTCAACGGCCCTGAGGCTCGGGACGTCCGATACATCTCGCGAGGGAGCGCTTACTCCCTCTTCCTCACCTCCTCGGAAGCCGTCCTGGTGCTGCGACAGCATGCCAAAGATGCTACGGGCAAGAACTCTCCTGCGGTGATGCGATTGCGTCTTTCTGGCACGCGTCAAGCCCCGGAGATCACCGGCCAGGGCGCATTGCCGGGCAGAAGCAACTACCTGATCGGCAATGATCCTTCGCAATGGCACACCGGCGTTGCCAATTTCAGCCGCGTGGCTGAGAACGGTGTCTATCCTGGAATCGACCTGGTGTATCACGGGAATCAAGGCCAGTTGGAATATGACTTTGACGTTGCGCCGAATTCTGACCCGAAAGCAATCCGTCTGGCAATTTCAGGCAGCGATTCGTTGCGCGTTGATGCTTCTGGCGACCTTGTGGTGAAATTGGATGGTGGCGAACTCCGTTTTCGCCAGCCTGTGGCGTATCAAAAGCTTGACAGTGGGTTACAGAGGCTCATACCTGTTCGTTACTCCCTACAGGGCAAGAATGAAGTGACATTTAGTCTGGCGGCGTATGACCACCATCAGCCCCTGGTGATTGACCCCATTCTTTCCTACTCCACATATCTTGGCGGCACCGGCATTGACGGCGCGAATGGCATTGCGGTGGCTCCTGATGGCACGGCGTTTATTGCCGGTGGCACTTTCTCAGCGGATTTCCCCACCCAGCACCCCTTGCAGCCGAACGTGGGCGGGCCCAACGATTTTCCCCAGGACGCTTTTATCTCCAAGCTCAGCGCGGATGGTTCCACCCTGCTTTACTCCACCTATCTGGGTGGAAAGAATCAGGATGTGGCGAATGCCATTGCCGTGGATGCCGCCGGCGAAGCGTTTGTGACCGGCACCACGCTCTCTCCCAATTTCCCTGTGACTACCGGGGCATTTGACACCGAATGCGGTGGTGACGCAGCCTGCGGCGCAACGTGGAACACCAATGGTTTGATCGTCTCCAATGCCTTTGTGGCCAAGCTGAATGTTGCCGGTTCCGGCCTCGTCTATTCCACTTTTCTGGGGTATTACGAGAACGTCCAAGGCTTGGGAATTGCGGTCGATAGCGCATTGAATGCCTATGTGACGGGCTCGACCAGTCCGAACTTTGACCCTACGGTGATCATCACGCCTCCCAATGTGCCTCCTCCGCCTTTCCCGATCGTGGGCGGCTTTGAAACCACCTATGATAATGTAGGCACCGAGTATGGCGGCAGCGGCACCAACGCTTTCATCACCAAATTCAATGCACTAGGTACAGGAATTCTCTATTCCAGTTACCTCGGTGGCGACGACCAATCCATCGGTAACGGCATTGCGGTCAATAACCTGGGTACCGCGTATCTCACCGGACTGACGTATTCGCCGAATTTTCCCGTCAAAACCCCGACCGTTCAAGGCACATACTCTGGAGCCGGTTCTGCCTTTGTGTCCGAAGTGGCCACGACGGCAACCGGGGCAGCTTCTCTGATCTATTCCACCTACCTCGGCGGCGCGGGCCTCACCCGGGGCAATGCCATCGCTTTGGACAGCAATGGCAACGTTTATGTTGCCGGCACCACAACCTCCACAGCGGCCCAATTGCACTTTACCCCGCCGGCGGGCGCCTTTCAAACGGATTGCTCTTTGGATTCAGTCAGCGTCTGCGAAGGCGACGCGTTTGTGGCCAAGCTGACCCCCACCAACCCCGGTGCGACCTCGTTGGTCTATTTCACATACCTCGGTGGCGCCCTGGCGGATTCGGCCACGGGTATTGCGATTGACACCAGCTTTAATGCCTATGTGACCGGCTCAACGGTTTCCCCCAATTTCCCCATCCAGGGCGCGGTGTTCCAGCCCACCTATGGAGGCGGCAATGCGGATGCTTTTGTTACCGAGGTGAACCCCGCTGGTTCCGCCCTGATCTACTCCACCTTCCTGGGCGGCAGCAACACGGATACGGGCGCGGGCATCGCCGTGGATGTAACCGGCAACGCCTACGTGACCGGCCAGACCTGCTCCATTGATTTTCCGCTTGCCAGCCCGCTTCAGCCGGAGCCAGGCGGTGATTGCGACGCATTCGTTTCCAAAGTTATTCCCTCGGGCGGTGTGGCGCTCAGCCCCGCTGGCCTGATCTTCCCCAACCAGCTTTTGAGCACCACCAGCGTGGCCCAGACGATTACGCTAAGCAACGGTGGCAACGTCCCGGTGACCGGCATCAGCATTTCCATTACCGGCGCTGACATCGCCGACTTCGCCCAAACCAATACTTGCGGCACGCAGATTTCAGCCCTTGCCCAGTGCACCATCAGTGTCACATTCTCGCCGCAAGCCACGGGAACCCGCACCGCCCAGATCACCGCCACAGACAGCGGTGGCACCCAGGTGGCGGATTTGACCGGCACCGGCGGTTCAACGCCCATCGTGACGATCTCGCCCACCAGCCTGCCGTTTAACAACCAGTCCGTGGGCGTGGCCAGCGCACCCCAAACGATTCAAATTTCCAATACCGGTACGGCACCCCTCACGATCACGTCGACCGTCACCAGTGGTGATTATTCCATTCAGTCATCAACATGCGGCGCCACACTGCAGGCCACCACGCCGCCTTCAACCTGCATCCTGAATGTTGTCTTCACGCCAACCACCACCGGATCCAGCGTCGGGTCATTGACCATTACTGATAATGCGCCGAACAGCCCGCAGGTTATCCTGTTGACGGGGTCTGGAGTGCTTCAGCCGTCGGTATCGCTTTCTGCCAGCGCTATTGCCTTTGGATCCCAGACCGTCAACCTTGTCAGCTCGCCCCAGACGGTCAGCCTGACCAACATCGGTTCCGCGCCCCTGTCAATTGCATCCATCACGGCCACCACGGGCTTTGGAGTCAGCAATACTTGCAGTTCGCCCATTGCCCCGCAGGCAACTTGCCTGATTAACGTTACTTTTGACCCAACCGCTCCCGGAGCCGCTGTGGGATCGGTCACGGTGACCGATAACGCTGCCAATAGTCCGCAGACAATCACCCTCAGCGGAACTGGCGTCACCGTGCCCATTGCCAACCTTTCCCCCGCCAGTTTGAACTTCTCCACATCCCAAGCGGTGGGGACCACGAGTGGCTCAATCCCAGTGACTCTTACCAACACCGGAAGCGCCGCTTTGGTGATCGGCGGAATTTCCACCTCCGCCAACTTTGGGTCAACAAACAACTGTGGTGCAAGTGTTGCCGCGGGGAATTCCTGCACCATCAATGTGACCTTCAGTCCCACGGCCGTGGGCAACCTCTATGGCACGCTGACGGTGGCTGACAACAACAGTGGCTCACCGGCCAGCACCCAGATTGTTCCACTGGCGGGAATTGGCATTGGGTCGCCTTCGGTATCACTTTCCAGCACCACCCTCAATTATGGCAGCCAGCTTCTGAACACCACCAGCAGCGTTCAAACAGTAACGGTGACCAACAGCGGTACATCAAGCCTGACCATCAACTCCATCACCGCTAGTGCTCCGTTTGCTCAGACCAGTACGTGTGGTGCTCCGGTGGCGGTGAATGGTATTTGCACCATCAGCGTCACCTTTACCCCAACCTCGGCGGGCGGGGCGGTGGGCACAGTGACCCTGGTCGACAATGCGGGTAACAGTCCGCAGGTGATTTCCTTGACCGGGACGGGAACCACGGCCCCCAACGCAGTTGTTTCGCCGACCACCTGGTCGTTCCCCGCTCAGGGGTTGGGTAGCACCAGTGCAGCAACCACGATTACTTTAAGCAACACCGGCAGCGCCACGCTGGTCATCAGCAACATTACCGCCTCCGGTGACTTTGCAACCACCAATACCTGCGGCGCCAGTGTTGCGGCAGGGGCGAATTGCAGCATCGCCGTCACCTTTACCCCCACGGCTGTGGGCAACCGGTACGGCTCACTGACGGTTACTGACAACAGCAATGGAGCTGCTGGAAGCACCCAGGTGGTGGCGCTGGAGGGAATCGGGCAGGGCGCCCCAATCGCCAGCCTTTCCACCACGACACTCACTTTTGCCGCTCAGGCGTTGGGAACCAGCAGCGCTGCGGTGCCGGTCACGCTGACCAACTCCGGGACAACAAGTTTGACCATCACCAGCATAGTGCCTTCGGGTGACTTCAGCCAGACCAACAACTGCCCCGCCACCCTGGGGACGGGAGCTTCCTGCCTCATTAATGTCAGCTTCGCGCCATCTGTGGTGGGCACTCGCACCGGCTCACTCACCATAACTGACTCGGCGCCCAATAGTCCGCAGGTGGTCACTTTGACGGGCGCTGGAGCAGACTTTGGAGTGACCGTCACCCCCGCTTCCACCACCGTGGTGGCCGGAGGTAGCACCAGCGTTACCATTACGGTGAATTCGGTCTCAGGTTTCAATTCGGCTGTGGTGCTTTCCTGCAGCGGCACTCCTTCGCTGTCAACCTGCGCCGCCTCACCCTCGTCGGTCACTCCCAGCGGTTCGGGCGCGGCCACATCGACCTTGAATATCACCACCACTCGCCGTTCCGCAGTACCTCCCGGAGGACTGCCGCGGCTGCCCGGATCCGGTTTGCCCACCGGGCTTTGGGTCTGGTTCCTGGCGGCTTTGCTGCTGCTTAGTTTTGCGGTTTGGACAAAGCGCGGGAACCGGCCTCAATGGAATTGGGCCATACTGGTTCTCACCGCCCTCTGGCTGGCGAGCTTTGCCGCCTGCGGAAACGGCGGCGTGGGTTATGTCAACACCACCGGAACACCGGCGGGATCGTATACTATTACGGTGACCGGAAGCTCGGCGGGGTTGACGCACCAAACCACGGTTACTTTGAACGTGCAGTAAAAAGTTCGGAGTTCGGAGTCGAAAATCCGGAATCAGGAATCAAGAATTCGGAATGCAGAATTCGGAATGCGTATTCCGGAGTCCTGATTCCGAATTCCGGAGTCGGAAGGTCGGCGGTTACTACCCCGCGGCTATTTTAACCACCCCGGCACTCAGCGTGCCGCCCCTCCTGAATCAGGCGGGGCGTTTTTCCGCGCGAATGGCGCGGCTGGAATGTGTGGCTACGGATTGGCCACGGACAAATGAAAGAGGAGTTGCTTATGCGAAAGTTCCTGATTCTCCTACCGTTCTTGCTTGTGCCAGTTTCAGCTTGGGCCCAGGATACCCCCAAGTACGAATTCTTCGGCGGCTATTCCAACATGGTGGCGAACACCAATAACATCAATTTTGACATGAATGGTGTAAATGCGTCCGCCCAGGAGAACCTGAATTCATGGTTCGGTGGGGTTCTTGATTTCAGCACCCACTTTGGAACAGAGAACGGCTTGAAGACCAACACCCAGACGGTTACTTATGGTCCGGTCTTTACCTACCGCAAGAACAAGAACATTGCTCCCTTCGGTCACGTCATGGTGGGTGCGGAACGTGGCGGGACAAATTACCTCAATATTTCCCAGCCGGAAACCCGTCTAGCCGTCATTGCCGGAGGCGGTTTGGATGTGAATGTCACCCCCCGGATTGCCATTCGGTTCGTCCAGGTTGATTATCTGATGTCGAAGTTCAGCAATGCCCGCCAGGACAACTTCCGGGTGGGCGGCGGTATCGTGTTCTACCTTGGCAAGAAAAAGTAAGCGCTCCCGCGCCCAGCAAGGTCAACGAATCCTCTGGTCCTGGAAGACCGGGGGAGAAGGGAAAGTGAGGACGCCGCAGAATCGGCCCCCACAAAACATTCCGCCGGTGGTCACGGCGTTATTTAATCTCTCGGGGAATCTGTGCTGAAAATGTCACCGTTGCTCACTGCGCAGCCCCCCGACCCAAGCGAAACCTCCACCTTTTGGCAGAGGCTGTGGGAGACGGAGCCCCCTGTCTTTCCGCTCCGCCTCGGTGCCGTTGCTCCCTGGCCTAAAGTCCAGCGTCTTACTCCAGCTTTTCTTACCTCCGCTTTTCTCCAATCTTCACTGATTCTCTTTCTCTATACGTTCCCATTTGCCCTCATCATGGCCTGGTTTATGGGGCCACCACCGGTAAAGCCACCAGCCCATACTGAAGTGGTGGTGCTCAAACTACGAAATTTGAACCTGGCGGACTACCTTCCGTACATTAAGCCGGTGGGGGCGGCCAAAGCTCCAGGACGTGCAGTAAAACCCGGCGCGCACCCCCTGTTGGGCGCGAGCCATTTTGACCCTCGCATCACCATTGTTTCCAACCCGCCACACCCCGACAATACTCTGTTGACCCTGAAGAATGAGACGAAACCCCCGGATCCCAAGCCGGTGAAGGAGTTGCAGGTTCCGGACGCAATCGCCGGGGGCCCGGCACCCACTCCGGCGCCTGCTAAATCCCCAACCCCGGAGCCGGAAAAAGCCGCGGTCACCCCTCCGCCCGCCGAACCGCCTGCTGCGCCGCCCAAGCCCCTGCTGGACCCCGCTTTGGAAGCCCCGGTGACTCCACACATCACCTTGCCGACTTTGCCTCCGCCACCGCCGGTGGAACTGGCATCGAAGCTTCCGGACCTTCCCGCGCCGCACCTTGAAGTTCCACTGCCGCCGCCACCGCCCAAACCTGCGCCGCCGCCGGTTCCTGAGGCTGCCTCCGCTCCGCCCGAGCCGGCTCCAAAACAACCCCCCCACCCGGCGGGCCAACCCTCCACCGCAGGGCAGGTGGGAAGCAAGGCGTCGCCAGCCACGGCCAGCGGCCCGCAAAATCCCGGCGGCGGACCACAGTTGATGTCTTTGAGTGTTAACCCCGTTCCGCTCAAGGATCTGGCGGCGATTCCCGGGGGAGTCCACAATGGCGCCTTCTCCATCAGCCCTTCCGGGACGCTGGTGGGTTCACCCGGTGGTTCGGCGCACGGGACGCCACAAGTTGGGGAGGGGGGACCCGGTCCCGGAGGCGACAAGAGCGTGGCCGTGGGAAATCAAAAAGGCAAGCCCGGCGGTGGTGGGGAGGGCAAACCTGCCTCCACACCCGCCCCTTCGGTGAGCATTACCGGGCCGGCTGGCACCTCCGGGGTATCCGCCGGAACCCTGGCCCCATTGAAGCCGGAGGACCTGCTCTATCCCATTAAGCCTGACACACCCAGGGCCCATGCCCCCACCATGGTGGTGAGCAGCGGCTCCTTTGGCGGCGGCGGACTGCGCGTGTTCAACGTGCTGCACGGAAATAAGATCTACTCGGTCTACTTTCCCATGCCGGGAAAGAACTGGATATTGCAGTATTGCGCCCAGGATCCCCCCCCGCAGCAGGATCCGAACTCGCGGATGGTGATGCTTCAGATGCCCGCGCCCGTCACCCCTCCCGCGCCCATAGACCAGTTTGATTTTCACCGGCCGCCCTCGCCGCCGGGTTCCGACGCCTCCATGATTATCCTGCATGGGAATATTCACGTGGATGGTACGGTGAGTGATCTTTCGATAATTCAGGGCCTCGACCCCATCAGCAACGCCGCGGCCATCCTTGCTTTCGGCCGCTGGAAATTCAAGCCCGCGCTTCGTTCCGGAGCTCCGGTGGCGCTGGAAGTTTTGATTGGAATACCGTAGAAAGTTGTCGGTTGCCCGTTGTCACTCGTCAGTTTTCACTCGTCAGTTTTCAGTCATCAGTCATCAGTTGTCAGTCGGCAACCGCTGATCCCGGTTCGCCCCCAGAGCGAAAAAATTATCGAAAGTATGCCCTTTATGCAAGGCTTCGAGCGGTGAGTGGTAGAAACCATCTCTGCCACCGGCAGAATCGCACAGTTTCGCTGATTGCTTCAACGCCACCCGGCGTGACCGTCACCACGTAGCCCGAACCATTGGGCAGAATGGTGACGCCGTAACTCGCGCCCGGGGTAAGGCCGGTCACCAGCAGCGTCTTCACTCCGGCAGGAGCGGAAACCGTGGTTCCCGCTAACGCCATAATCGCCAAAATTGAGCCATTGCCGCCGTTACAGAGCGGGCAATGCTTGTACGATCTGCACCGTTTCACGCTCACTCGGATCACCTACCCAACGAGGCGGACGATGTATTCAGGGTCGTCGGGGCGGTTGGGGTCGCTGCGGATGCCGCTGTGCTTGTCTTCTGTCACCTGGTATTGGCCAATCACCCAGTCGAAGGCGCTGCGGTTGCCCAGGCGGTATTCAGAGGTTTCCGGTGGAATTCCGCCCAGCGTGAGGGTGTCGTTCACCCTCAGCGAGCGGCGGTCCTTCGCGAGGCGCATTTATCCTCGACGCGATAGGAGAGCGGAATTTGTAGGGCCGAGGTGCGCTCGGCGTTCTGTAGCGGCGGTGTCCCCACCGCCGCCGTTGTAGCGTCGATCTCCGATCGACGGCGGCGGTGGGAGACCGCCGCTACAGCACCGCCGACCTGTAAAGGTCAGCGCTACAATACCAATTCCCGACGGTCCTCTGTACCGCGATTTCCGGCGACTACACCAGGTGGGCACCCGCCAGAAAGTTCACTCAGAGCTCTACACTGGTAGTTCCATAGATGTCCAGGCAGTGAATAGCTGCTCCCTTGCGTAAAACACATACTTCCGAAGATCAGCACCACCAAGGCACCAAGTCGAAAAGACATTAAAAAGCTCAGCCCGATTGGGAGGGTACCCATTGCCTTTCTTGGTGCCTTTGTGCCTTGGTGGTGATAAATCTGCCTTGGTTCCGGGTGATGGACCTTTTCCTCGCTATAGTATTGTGATATTGCCAATATAGCCACTAGACAATCATAATGTCCGACCCTATAATCAACCCTGCTGTGTTGTCAATATTCTCGCATGCCGGAATGGCGAAAAAATGATAAAACGTCGAAATGACAAGGGGCAAGCTATCGTAGTTCTTGCGCTGAGCATGGTGGCCATCATGAGCTTCATGGGGCTGGCGGTTGACTTGGGATACTTGCGCTACATGAAGCGTGAGATGCAGAAGCTTGCAGACGCTTCGGCGATTGCTGCCGCGGTGGAATTGAATCAATGTGGCTCCACCACCAACTGCACGGCCATGCAAAAAGCCGCCCAGGGCGCCTTGACGGAAAACGGTTACACCGGCAGCACGCTGACCACGCAAACTTCAACCTGCACCAGTACGTCCGCCCTGGCGATTGTCATCAATAATCCACCCCTCTGCCTTGGCAGCACCGCCAAAGACCCGCACTATAACAACAACCATTACATTGAGGTGGTGGTTTCGAATGAAGTGCCGGTGGCGTTTACCCAGATTTTTGGGGTAAAGACCGTTCCGGTTATAGCCCGGGCCGAAGCCGCGCTGGGTGGGGGGAGCAATTGTATCTATGCCCTCGATCCCACCGATTCGGATTCCTTGCAAGTGGATGCCTTTGCTTCAATCAACTCCCCCTGCGGTATTGTTACGGAGTCGAGCAGTAGTTCCGCATTTTCCTGCGGGTGGTTTGCCAGCGTTAAGGTTACCAACAGCAACAAGAATGCCGTGGTTGGAAACGACAGTGATTTCCTCTGCACCACCAGCCCGAACCCCACCACCGGCATCTCTGTTCCCACTCCGGCGGATCCTTTGGCTTACCTGACTGCACCCACAGTGGGCGCCTGCGGGAGCGGCCCCGCAGGAGGCCCATACACGGGATATAACGGGTCAGGGTCAGGGCTCTCACTGACCGGGGCAATCGTGGTGACGCTGAATCCGGGTGTCTATTGCGGAGGAATTACCATCGGCAATGGCGCCACGGTGACGATGAATGCCGGGACTTATATTATGACGTCACCTACACTCAAGACCGGGACGGCCTACGGTTTCACCGTGGACGAGGGCTCCAGCGTCACCGGCACGGGCGTTACCATCTATAACACTACCAGCGGGGCGACCTACAATGAGGGCCCCATCCAGTTCAATTACACCTCTTTTGGTGGCGGGGCCAGTGGAGTCGACCTGACCGCCCCCACCTCCGGGAGCCTGGAGGGAATCCTGTTCTGGCAGGATAAGGCCAACACCACCGCGTCACAGATTATCGGCACCAGTAGTTGGAATACCGTGCTTGAAGGGGCCTACTACTTCCCCAAGGCCAAAATCACGTTTGCCCTGGATGGCCTGGAAAACTACACCATCCTTGACGCCTATCAAATTCACATGGAGTTTTTCACCTTTAGTGATGGTACCCAACTCGGGAGCAGCCAGCTCTATAACAATTATGGCAGCCTCGCGGATGGATCGCCCGTTCATGGCGTGGGTGGAGTTGTGGTGGAGTGATGATGCCAGACACATTGAGAAACCAAAGAAACGAACGAGGCGGGTGGCGGAGGAGATTGCTCCGCCGTCTTGCCTGGTCTGTGGACGAGCAGGGTTCAAGCCTGGTGGAATTAGGCGTGGTCCTGATGACCATACTATTGATGCTGATTGGGGTGATTGATTTTGGCCGCGCCTACTATCTGAGCGTCGAGGTTTCCAGCGCCGCCTATGCCGGCGCCCTCTATGGTTCCCAAAACAACTCGGACACGGCGGGGATGCAATCCGCCGCCTCCACGGATGCGGCTGACGTTTCCGGCCTGTCGGCAGTTGCAACCTATGGCTGCGAATGTTCAGATGGATCCGGGACTTCTTCTGCCAAGTGTACTTCCGCGCCAACGGGGTGCAATTCCGGCACCAATACGGTGAACTACGTGAAGGTCACCACCAGCGCCACCTACACTCTATTGTTTCCCTGGCCCAACCTTCCCAGGACCATCGCCTTGCAGGGAAGCGCACAACTTCACGCGGGCGAGTAGTCCGCGGCAAAGGGCCGGGGCGGCAGGACTTCCGGCGCAATATTGAGTGACCATGAGCAAGAGTCTAAAGCGTGGGTCGTTTTTGCGGTGCGTGGCGCGATGCCTGGGCGGTAACCAGGGAAGCTCGCTGGTTGAATACGCCATCGTCCTGGTTGTCCTTTTGACCATCATTTTCGGGATCATGGATTTTTCCCGATTCCTTTACGCCTATCACTTCGTCAGTGAGGCGGCTCGCGAGGGCAGCCGGTATGCCATGGTGCGGGGGTACACCTACCACGGCACAACCTGTGCCTCAACCACCCCACCCACGCCCAGCTTTGCGTGTAACGCCACCAACACCAATGTTCAGAGCTATGTGCAAGGGCTGGCCCCTCCCACCATCACTTCCGGATCTCTTACTGTCACCACGACGTGGCCGGGAACGGTGCCCAGCGGGGCCGCGGCGTCGTGCGCGAGCGCGACGAGCAAGGAGAGCCCCGGCTGCCTGGTTGAGGTGGAAGTCAGCTATCCCTTTAAGTTCATTTTTCCCTATTTATCCACATCCACCTTTACCATGACCAGCACCTCCGAGGTGTCCATTACTGAGTAGATCGCGGTGGCAGCCTGCCCTAAAAACTTTCGGGCAATAGGACATTTGACGTCGCCGATTGCGTAAGCGTGTGAACAGAAATTGAAGTCTCGAGAAAGTAACGGTGTGTTGCTCCTAATCCCTGGGGGGGGATTGGAATAATGGATCGAGAAAACATTCGTGTCTGCTTCTGGACTTCCGAACCCGATTTCGGCGAAGTTCTGGGCCGGGCCTTGGGCACGGGTTTCAGCCTCTGCTTTGAGACATGCGACAACAAAAAAATGAGCTGTTGTGACAGTGAATATGACTGCGTTCTTCTGGATTTACGCGACCTCCCCAATGGTGTGGAAGCTCCAGCGGGTGAAGATCGAATCGAGAAATTCCGTCGAACCGATTTTTCCCCCCCTATCATCGTTCTGCTGGGCGATGACGACCCCGCCCTGTTGCGCCGACTGGTGGAGGGAGGCGTGTACGACGTTCTGATCAACCCCCCGGACATTATGGAACTGCGCATGGTCCTGCGAAGGGCCCACCGCCTGTATCAGGCGGAGACGGAATTACGGAAACTCCGCGCCGCCAAAGTTTCAGCCCACAAATTTGACGACATGGTGGGCTTTAGTGAGAACATGCAGGAAGCCTTCACCATGGCTCGCAAGGTGGCTCCATGCGACGTGAACGTAATGATCACGGGTGAAACGGGAACGGGCAAAAGCATGATGGCGCGCGCCCTGCATCGTTTGAGCCCACGCTCCAGCATGCCTTTTGTGGCCTTTTCCTGCGCCAATCTGCCGGAGCATCTGGTGGAGGACGAACTGTTTGGCCACGAAAAGGGCGCCTTCACAGGGGCCATGATGATGCGGCGCGGCCGGTTTGAGGCGGCTGACGGCGGCACGCTGTTCCTCGATGAAATTGGCGATTTGCCCCTGGGCTTGCAGTCCAAGCTGCTGCGCGTCCTCCACGACCGAACGTTTGAGCGACTGGGCAGCAATGCCCAAATGACAGTCGACGTCCGCCTGGTTTGCGCCACCCACCGGAACCTGGAAGAGATGGTGAAGAAAGGTGAGTTCCGCGAGGACCTTTACTACCGCCTGAACGTCATTCAACTCCATCTTCCCGCACTGCGCGAACGCAGCGGCGGCATCGTTCTGCTGGCCCATCATCTTTTGCAACAAATCAACGAGGAATTCGGCAAAAAGGTGACGCGCTTCTCCCGCCTGGCGCTTGAGGCCATGGACGAATACGCCTGGCCGGGGAATGTGCGCGAACTGGAGAATGCGATTCGGCGCGCCGTGGTGCTGGCGGAGGGGACGGTGGTTGAAGTCTGGCATCTGCCCTTGAAGATGCGCGAAGGCTTTGACGAGACGCAGACGGCGCGTTCGTATGACGATGAGCTGCGTGACTTCAAGCGCCGCCTGGTGATCAGGACCTTGCAGAAGTGCAACGGCAACAAGGCGGAAACAGCCCGCGCCCTCGGTTTGGCCCGCGGCTACCTCCATCGCCTGATCCATGACCTTAAGATTCAATCGGAAGAGACCACCGTGACGCCCGGCGCCGATAATTCCATGCCTCGGGTGATGTAGGGCGGGACTCGGGGTCAGGGACTCGGGACTCGGGATTCGGTGCTCCAATTGGCAACGGATTTGGCAAGTTTCGTTCCTGAACAGCAGCCGCCCTATTCAAAGCCTTAAGTCTGAGTATGGATTTAAGCCTGAATGGCGTGCCCTTTGTCCTTATAGGGTTTGAAATAATATAGTGACAAAGACCCCCTCACCCCCACCCCTCTCCCCCAAAGGGGCGAGGGCGTAAAGTCAATCTAATTTTCCCCTCACCCACTTGATGGCGAGGGCGGAAAGTGAATCCTCTCCCCTCGCCTGCTTGGAGGAGAGAGTGTAAGTTCAATCTAACTCTCCCCTCGCCCCTTTGGGGGAGAGGGGTGGGGGTGAGGGGGTCTTTGCCACTCAGTTTTGCAAGAATCAGTGGTAATCTCTTGACCCTGAACTCTTGCCCCTTGTCCCTTTTCTCTTGTCCCTATTAACGTATGACTTCCGGCCCACTCCGAGACACTTACTACCAGGAATTCCTCATAACCAACCAAAATTCCGATGGTGGGTGGGGTTTTCACCCTGCTTCCCCCAGCGCTGTGGAGGCCACGTCGTGGGCGCTGATGGCGCTGCATTCGTCACGCCTCGCTCCGGGCCCGGCAGAGGTGTGCGAGCGGGCAAGGAATTGGCTGCTTCAAGCGCAACGGGCTGACGGGTCGTGGCCGGCCTTTCCCGGCCATCCACAGGGCTGCTGGGTGACCTCCGTGGCCGCCCAGGCGCTGCATCTTGAAGCGGGAACGCAGAGCGCCGTCGAGCGAGGTCTGGAGTGGGTGCTGAACGCCTGGCCAGAAGAGGGAACGCTGTGGCGGCGACTCTGCGCAAAATTGTTTCCCACGCATGAGGTTCGCCAAGATGCCTCCCTGCGTGGCTGGAGTTGGACGCCGGGCACGGCCAGTTGGGTTGAACCCACTGCCCACGCGCTGCTGCTGCTCCGCGCACTGCCAAGGGAAATGCTTCCTCCCGCGACGGCCAAACGCCGGGAATTGGCGGAGCGCATGCTCTTTGACCGCATGTGCCCCGGGGGCGGATGGAACAGCGGCAACCCGCTGGTGTATGGCGTGTCCGGGATTCCGCGCACGGGACCCACAGCGTGGGCGCTGATGGCGCTCAGGGATCATGCCGACCGCGCCGAGGTCCAGATGAGCTTGAATTTGCTGGAGGGCAGCTACGGCGCCATCCATGGGGCGGCGTCCCTGGCGATGGCGCACCGCTGCCTGGTTCGGTACGGGCGGAGTGCTGCTCCACTGACTGACGCGCTGAATGTGCTTTACTCCCACAATCATTTCTTTGAAAATATGCTGACCATGGCTTGGATCGTTCTGGCGTTGAATGAGGATGCGAATGCGGCCGTCTCCGCCACGGGGGCGCCCGCAAACGTATGAGCTACGCCCAGCCGAGCCTGATGCCATCCTTCACACGCCCCCCGTCGCGCGTGGCCATTGTGCGCTCCGACAGTTACGAGCGCGACCTTGGCGCCCTCCTGTTCGAAGCCCTGCGCGAGTTTGACCCGCCCGTCAGTGGTAAGAAAGTGGTGTTGAAGCCGAATTTCGTGGAGCCCGATCCCGAAGGCATCATCAACACTCATCCCGCCGTGGTGGCGGCCGCGCGCGAGGCATTCCTGCGACTGGGGGCAGACTCCGTCCGCGTCGCCGAGGGGCCCGGCCATGAGCGCGACACGGAAGGGATTGTGGAGACCCTGCGCTTGCGCGATTTTCTTGGCCCGCTGCATGACATTTTTGTGGATTTGAATCTGGACGAAGTTCACCCGGTAAAACTGCGCACCCAGGCATCACGGCTGAAGCAGCTCTATTTTCCCCGCACCGTGCTGGAGGCGGACTACTTTGTCTCTCTGCCCAAACTCAAGACCCACCACTGGGTGGGCGTAACGCTTTCACTCAAGAACATGTTTGGCATCGTGCCGGGGTGTTGCTACGGGTGGCCAAAAAACATTCTGCACTGGGCGGGCATCGTCAATTCCATCCTCGATCTTAACAGCACTGTACGTCCGGATTTCGCCATCGTGGACGGGATCATCGGGATGGAAGGCAATGGCCCCATCCAGGGAAGCGCGAAGGCCAGCGGCGTGCTGGTGCTGGGAGACGATCCGGTGGCCGTTGACTCCACTTGCGCGCGGGTGATGGGACTCGATCCCCGGCGCATTGAATATCTTTCCAAAGCCGCAATGCTGCTGGGACATTTGCAGGAAGAGAATATCCATCAAATCGGCGAGAGCGTGGCGAGCGTCAGAACCCCCTTCGCGGTTTTGCCCTCTTTCCAGAATCTCATCGCCTCGATGCCAGAGTAGTCGGCGCATGGAATCCGCGCCATGAGCTATGATGGCCGGAATATTCAGGCCGCAAGCAACCGAAGCCAGTGCCTAGGGGAGAACAAAGGTGAATTCAAACGCGTCGGCGATTCCAACCAGCTTGGAGCAAACCAGCCCACTTCCCGCCTGGAAGGAAGTTCTGTCATTCCCCGTCATGATGGTCTTTTTGCTGGTGGGGGGAATGTTTATGCCCCTGCGCAGCTTTAACGTGGACCCCGATGTTTGGTGGCACATTAAAGTGGGGGCCACGATTCTGGCCACCCATCACTTGCCCACCACCGATCCCTATTCATTTACCGTTCACGGAAGCCCCTGGATCGCCTACGAGTGGTTGGGCGAGATGCTTCTGGCGGTGGTCCAGCATGCCTGGGGACTCCCGGGGCTTATGGCGCTCGCCGCCGTCCTTACGGCTGCCATCATGTTTGCTCTTTACACCCTGGTGACCGTGCGCTGCGGGAATTCGAAAGCGGCATTTGTGGCCTGCGCCGTCCTCGTGCCCATGATCTATCCGTCGTGCAGTTTGCGCCCCCAGATGCTGGGGTACCTGTTTCTGGTGCTGACTCTGATTGTGCTGGAACGCTTTCGCCGCGGCCACACCGGGGCATTGTGGTTCCTTCCGCCGCTGTTCCTGGTTTGGATTAACACGCACGGCAGTTTCGTGCTGGGACTTTTTGCGCTGGGGGTTTATTGGGCAAGCGGCTTGGTGGAAATTCACTGGGGCGATCTGGTTGCAAAGCGCTGGACTTCCGCCCAGCGGCTTCACCTGGAATTGACAGCTTTGCTGATTCTCGTGGCGCTGACGATAACGCCTTACGGCACCGAACTCTGCCTCTACCCGTTGAACATGGCGTTCGCCCAGCCCATTAACGTGTCCAACATCCAGGAGTGGCAGGTTATGCCGTTTGGGGAGTTCTTCGGCAAACTTTTTCTTCTGCTGATCCTCGCCTTCGTGTTGGCTCAGGTGGCCTTGCGGCAGACGTGGCGGCTGGAAGAGCTTGTGCTGTTTCTTGCCGGCGTGGCGGCAGCTTGCATGCACGTGCGATTCGTTCTGGTCTTTGTGCCGTTTAGTGCCCCGATGTTTGCCACGATCCTGGCTCGGTGGATTCCCCCTTACGATCCCGCGAAAGACAAATATGCATTGAATGTTGTTTTGATGGCGCTTTTTGTGGGCGGCATCGTGTGGTTCTTCCCCTCGCGAGCCAAGCTGGATAAGATCGTGGAGCAGAAGTGGCCGGTAAGAGCCGTGGCCTATCTGAAGCAGCACCCTGTTCCCCGGCCGATGTACAACACTTACGGGTACGGGGGTTATCTGGTCTACGAGCTGGATGGGCAGAACAAGACGTTTATCGATGGGCGGGGAGATTTATTTGAACGAATGGGGGTGCTTTCCGATTACCTTACCATCGCACGTCTGGGGGTCGCGGCGCCCTCTTTGTTGAATGCGTACGGAATCCAGTCCTGCATCATAGAGCACGACGAACCGCTGCGGACATTCCTTGGCAACTCGCCCGATTGGCAGATTGTCTATAGCGACAACGTAAGCGCGATCTTTGTTCGCAAGCAAACCAGGAGTGCGGCGGAGAACTAATTTTCTGCGGGGTATGGCGAAAGCCGGGGCGGCGTAAGGTCCGGTTCCACCAGCCAAATCCGGCGACCCTGAAAATACTTCAGCAATTCCGCGTTCTGTTCCTTCCCCATGTCGCGCGCCCAGATCACCTTGGAAGCATCGATATCGGCGCGGTTGTAAACCCACTCAAGGCGAAAGTCGTGAGTGGCGGAGTATCGGACAATAACCAGATGATTTCCAGGTTCCCGCTCAAGCCTTGCAAGCATCCGGGCGCGGTCTAACATCAGATTGTAGCCGCCTTGCAAGCACCAGGTGGCCGGCCTGGCATCGCGAGGCCAGATGGATTGCCCCCAGGCGGCACAGAGAACGACGAGCGCGACAGCGATCAGGGGAATGGCGCGGGTTAGGGCCAGACCCACGGGTTTTTGGCGCCAATTCCAACTCCGGACGTTGCGCATCGCCCCCAAGACCAGGGCGAAGGCCAGGCAGGTTCCCGGGGCGGCGTAATGGGGACTGTAAAAAACCTCCAGGGCATAACCGGCGAGTCCAAACCCAGTCGCCATCAGCAGGAAACGAGTGCCGGGGGAAATCTGCCGCCAGGAAAAACCATAGGGCAGAGTCGCCATTGTCATAATCAGAGGAAGTGTGAACAGGGATTGCAAGTAGAAAGTCCAAAGCTCAATGGCCCTTGCGCACTCGCCCAACAGCAGTCCACCCAGCGAACGGGTGAGCCGCCAAAAGGGAAGCTCGTAGTTCAGGTATAAATCTCTCATCACGGCGTGATGATAGGCCGGGATGGGGCGCGGCGACTGCCAAATGAAATACGGCGCTACGGCGTAGGTTGAGCGGTTGACGATTTGGGGCATGTGCCAGGGACTGCCAGTGACCCTCCAGAAATAGTAGCCCATCAGCGCGGCAACGACTCCTAACAGCAGTCCCGTGGGCAGAACCAGGCGGTTGAAAGAGTCGCGGAATGGCGGGCGGCTGCTTCCCGTCATCCATGCCAATAGGGCGGCAAGGACCGGTATGCTGATGACCAAGCCTTCGTAGGGGCGGCTGTTGGCTAGGACGGCCAGGCCCAGACCGAGCAGAAGTCCATCCATCACCCGCAGCGATTGCTTTAGACGCGGCAGCGCCCCGTAAATCAGGGCTCCTCCCGTGGCCGCCAAAGCGCCTCCCCAATAGCTGTTGGCCCAGTAACTGAAAGTGGCAAGGCGGATGACGGCCAGGAGTCCGCCCAAGAGCGCCCACTTGGAAGGCAGCCAACCTTGGAGCATCCAGCACAGAGCAGCGCACATCAGACCGAGGCTGAGCCAGACTCCCCAGAAGGGGTTGCCGAGCACGGCCTGCCCGAAGGCCAGAATCAGACCTTGAGCCGGGGGATACATGGGCGCGTATGCCGGACGCCACAACACATGAAAGGTCTCGAAGTGGATCCACATGGGATGCGTGGGGCTGGCAAGGCGTCCGTGAGCAAAAGTGTCTGCTGCCAACAGGTAGCAAAACTCGTCGTGAACCGCCGGCTCAGGAATGGGGAGGATGGGTAGCAGGGCTGCCCGCGCGGCGAGAGCCGAAAGGCCGGCCACCAGGACAGCCAGACGAGGCCTCCCAGCCAGCCTGCCCAGGGCGCGCTCGCTGGCCTCAAACCAGCGCGATCCCAGGCTCGGAAAAGCGAAGGCCAGCGCCGCCGCCGCGAGAACCAAACCGAATTCGATATAAGTAATCATGACGAACTGCGATGCTGCAAGGGTGAGGCCCTCAATGTTTAAGCAGGCGCATCGACCACCCTGGTGGATTTATGGGAATTACCAAAACCGTTCCGCGAGGCGCTTGCTCGAACTTTTCCGCATACTCTGCAAAATGCAAATCCACCCGCGGCCAGCAGCGCCAGTCGCGAACCAGGGCAATGGGCATGCATACAAAACAGAGTATGGCGAACAGATGGAGGACGGGCGGGCTGGTGGGTTTCAGCAACCAGACCAGCGTCGCCACAAACGCCAGCATTGATATGAACCAATAGCGCTGCTCCCCTCCCAACGCCAACAGTTGCCATCCAGGAATATGGGGACCCGGCGGGATGCCGCTAACGACTGCCCATGGGACCATCGGGGAGGCCAACGAACAGGTCAACACCAAACATGCGAACAAGATGAATAGCCGGAGTTGTTGCGGGCCACGAACGGCGCCATACAGCAAAGTTGCGATTCCAAGGATGGTCATCACGAAGGCCCCGATCGGATGGCCATGAAAGAGTACGTTGCGCCCCATCAGCACCGCCATGAAAACGTGATTCGCAAGGATTTCAAGGAGCAATCCTAAGGTCGCACCCAGCGGCTCTTTCAGTCGATCCGCGCGGCCGGCGATCAGAATCAGAGAGCCTTGAATTCCGGCACAGGCAGCAAGAGTGGAAGTCAGGATGAGTTTCCAACGCTCGCGGCTTTTTCGCCAGGACAAGAAGGCAACGGGAGTGAGCATGATCGCAAGCGGCCCCGTCAATCCACACATCAAAACCGCGCAAAAATCAAAAACTTTCGCTCCCTTGCTTTCAGGCGGGGCGGCCACCATCACCAGAAAAGCGAGAATGGCCAAGCGCCAATGGGCACCAGCGAGATTCACGTGGACCTCGGAACTGTTGGGGAGGGAAAGATAAAGTCCAGCCAGGAGCAGCCGAACTGGCAGACTGCCGATCGCGGCGAGTCGAGCGGAGGGGAGCATTTGAACCGGCAAGATTTGCAGTGTCAGC
Source organism: Acidobacteriota bacterium (assembly GCA_003165315.1). Classification (GTDB taxonomy): domain Bacteria; phylum Acidobacteriota; class Terriglobia; order UBA7540; family UBA7540; genus Bog-366. The sequence goes on along the minus strand of PLSX01000182.1, from coordinate 29,610 downwards.
GCCACCAGATTAAAGAGCAACGGCGCGTAGATAAGGGGAAAAAACTGAGCCAGATCCGCGACCAATCGGGGAAAAGTATGAAGGTATCCACTATAGGTCCAGAACAGCGGGTGCAGCAGGCCAGCATTATAGGCTTGGGCATAAAAGATCGGGCCGTCCTCAATGAAGAACTCAGGCCGAAAGAGGGCATCGGGCCGGCGCGAAACAAGGATTGCAAACGAGAGCAGGAAAATGGTGGTTTGCCAACACCAGGGAGAGATGTTTCTAAGCCGTTCGGCGATTCGGTTCCACATTGCCACAGGGCTGCTTGCCGGGCGCCGTTGCTTTTCCAAAACCGCAGGGTTGCCTGGCGTCAACGTGCCACTCCTCCGGGGTGAAAAATGGTTCGTGCTTTCCAGACTGAAGTCACCCGGATCAGAAGTTGTAATCTTGGAACGCTCAAACCGCCGGCGAGGCGGTTGACCACCTTAGCCTTGCATACTATAAACGCGTTACTTAATGGATGTCCATTCTTGTCGGGGCCCGTTGCGAGGGCCGTGGTTCCCGGTCACTCAGATCGAGGGAATAGGCACCCCGGGGCCGCTTCGTTCGAGTTCGATGCGAGACCTCCAGCCTGTCCAGGGGGATACTTACAGACGGCTCTTCTGCTGGGTGTTGTCGGAAATTTCCGAGTAATAATCCTCCGCCAATTTTCGGCCCTTGGGATTCAGCATTTGGAAGCGGCCCAGGCCTCTTTTCTGAAGCCAGAACTTTAGCGAAACCGCCAGAACTTGCAGGCCGTACTTGGCACTGCGGGAGAAATTGAGCGAAGACGCCTCGGGAAAGTAGCGAGCCGGGCAGGAAATTTCCCCCAGGCGATAGCCGAGATAGATGGCCTGCGCCAGGACCTCCGCGTCGAAAATGAAATCGTCGGAATTCTCTTCCAACGGCAGGTTGCTCAGCACCTCGCGTGAAAAAGCGCGGTAGCCTGTATGGTACTCCGAGATTTTGTGGTCGAAGCAGATGTTTTGATAAAAGGTCAAAAAACGATTGGAGATGTACTTGTAAAGCGGCATGCCTCCGCGAAGAGCCCCAACGCCCAGGATCCGCGATCCCAGGACGAGGTCATATTCTCCATAGGCGATCATGCTGGCCATGGCCGTGACCAGGCGGGGGGAATATTGATAGTCCGCGTGCAGCATCACGACAATGTCGGCGCCCCGCCGCAAGGCTTCGCGATAACAAGTCTTCTGGTTGCGCCCGTATCCTAGGTTCTGGTGGTGGACAAAGGTCGTCAAGTGCAACTCTCTTGCTAATTGGACGGTGGCGTCAGAACTGTGATCGTCAACCACCAGGATTTCGTCAACCACCTCTCGGGGCAACTCGTCGCAAGTCTGCCGCAGCGTCCGGGCAGCGTTGTACGCAGGCATCACAACGAATATTTTCTTACCATTCAACACTTGGTGCTCCCCCGACGTCTCCGCAAGTCTTCCCCCATATAATCTAGGGCGTTTCTCAGATGCGTTCTCTTGATGCGACAAATGCCCGCAGGGCAGATTAATATTCCAGTGGCAGATTATCTGTCAGCGGGCGCACAATATGGCTGTATAAAGCCGCATCTACACTATCAATTTGACCCATCCCTGAGCATAAGAACTTAACTGCTTTTTAACCCATTGCGCAAGGTGTCGGCTGCTTGGTTTTTCTCGCGAGACTGATTGTGCCCAGCGCAATAGCTACAAGGACGGGCGCGAGAATGCACATTGCCTTCCACTTTGTCAGAAGGACATATACAGGGGGAAAGAACAAGATCATTATGGCCGCCGTGAGAACCTTGCGCTGTTGTGATTTCTCGGTCCATTGCGGCGAACTTACTACGAGGGGTACAACAAGTAGCATCAAGGTCAGGTCGTAGGTGTACAGGTGGTGCGCCGTAACTTGTGAAATTGTGAGTGCCGCCGCGAACATCAAACCCTGTGCATTCCCCCTTCGGTCGCGGTCCTCCTGCCTCCACCGCCAGGCCGTGAAGAAAAGGAGGGGCGCCGAGACTGCCGCGGCCAGCACACTGAGATAGACGGTGGCGATTTGACCTTTAAAGAGGGTTGCAAACAGACCCCTTACAGTCGGCATACTCTCCCAATATCGTGTTGTGCCATAGGCCGGATTGTCCGGGTTTCTAACCATATCAATCAGTAGATTCATATAAGAATGAACCCCAACCGGTCCCACAGCAATGACCGACAGCAGCCCCAGCACAAAAGCTACGGCGGCAAAACCGGCCATCAGTTTCCACTTGCTCCGTAGGAAGCAGATGAATACAAATGGAAGCACAATTGGGAATTTAAACAGGCCCAGGCCAAGGCAGGCGCCCGCCCGTAAATCCTGGCCACGTTTGAGGCAAACAAATGTCAGAGAAAACAGAGCCAGCAGGACGACTGTGGTTTGTCCCTTAACCAGCGCTCCCCACAGCGGAAGAAATAAGGAGCAGAACAAAAGGTAGCGATTGGGATGCAGAGGGATCGGCGTGTGACGCCAAATAAGATTCTGGGACAACAGCCAGAGTAGCACGTTGATCGCACCCCAGAGAACGTAAGCCTTGACGTACGACAATCTCGCGAGCGCTGCAAAGCATAACGCCTCAAAAGGAGGATGAGGATTGATGAGGAGGTTTTTCCGCCCGAAGAGTTGCGCCTGGATTCGCGCCTGCTCTCTCAAGTCGTAAAGCTTCGCTGAGTTTCCTTCACGGACGATGAGGCCCGCCATATAGTATCCAGTGAAGTCAGCATTGCGTGGGTCAATGACCACTGCCATGAGGAGGAAGACAAAAAACAGGGAAATCGCAGTGAGGCAAATGGCGATATGAACTTCATTGCGAGTTGGAGGTTGGGCCGCCGACATTCTTTTATGGGTGGATCAACGGTGCGACCAGAGAGGAGTTCTAAACCCCTCTAGCCTTGGAAGCCCCTATATTCCCAAAGTCGTTTGTCGCGTCATCTTCTTCCAGAGTGCCTGAATTGGATTCCAACTCAGTATCAAGTTAAGGGTGGTTCAGCCTTTCTCGCCAGGCTGATTGCGCCCAGAGCAAAAACTACAAGAACCACCGCAAGAGTGTACATGACCTGCCACCGCAGCAGCAGGAGATATATTGGCGGCGTATAGAGAATTACTATGGCCGCAAGAAGAACCATGCGCTGGCTTGATTTCACCGACCATTGGGGCGAACCGATGACCAGTAGAACGGCGAGCAACATCAGAGTCAAGTCGTGTATGTACAGATGCGGCGATGTAACCTGCGCGACCGTAAGTGCCGCCGCAAACATCAGGCCCTGCGATTTCCCGCCTGGGTCGTGGTCCGCCTGGCGCCACCTCCAGGCAGTAAAGAGAACAAGGCAGGCAGAGGCTGCCGCCACAAGCAGGCCGATGTGCATGGTGGCAAGGCGACCAGCAAAAAGAACGGTGAAGAGCCCCTTTAGGGTGGGCATCTTTTCCCAAGCCCTCATGTTTGCGTAGGCCGGTCTCTCCGGATGTCTGGCAATGTCGAGCAAGAGGTTGGCGTAACTTCGCAAGCCGGCCGGCCCCACCGTAATGACCGACACCACCCCCCAGAGAGTGCCAGCGGTAAAACAACCGGCAATCAGTTTCCACTTGCTGCGAAAGAAGCAGATCAGTGCAAACGGAAACACAATCGGAAATTTGAACAGCCCCAGACCCAGGAAGAAGCCTGCATTGAAATCCTGGCCGCGCTTCATACCGGCAAAGGTGGCAGAAAACAAGACCAGCAGGAGCAATGTGGTTTGCCCCTGCATCAAAGTTACCCAAAGTGGGACGAATAGGGAGCAGAGCCAGAGGTAGTGGAAAGAGTTTTGGGGAATTGGCGTGTAACGCCGGAGAAGCTCCTGAAAATACAGCCAGAGCAGAATATTGATAATGCCCCAGAGAATATACGCCCTGACGCATGAATATCTGGCGAGCGCGGCAAACCAAATCGCCTCAAACGGAGGGTGAGGATTGATCAGCAAATCTTCCCGGTTGAACAGTTGCCGCTGGATTCGCGCTTGCTCACTTATGTCATAAAGCTTCGGTGCATTTCCTTGATGGAGGATGAGTCCGCTCGTGTAGTAGCCGGTGAAATCGGAGCGGTGCACTCCGTGGAGTACCACTGTGAGAAGGACGATAGCAAAAAGCAATACTACAGTGAGGGCAAGGGCGATTCGCACTTCCCTCCGGGTTGTAGGATGGTCCGCAGTCATCGGTTCAATTTGGCATTCAATGCTGGAATTGGAGGAGATCCTCTCTCCTGTTTACCCTTGCTAGCGCAACATAACATTACCACATAACCGCAAAACCCCTGGACAAGGGGCGAATCGACGCGGGTCATATGAGCAATACCTATCACGGGGGAGAGTTCAGTAGCACACCAATGAACGGCATGAGCGACTCAACTTGAGCCCTGTGAGCATGTAAAGCATGGCAATCCCAGGAGATGCAGCTTGCTTTCCCTTATTAAACTTTAGCTATTTGCAGCCTGCCGCCTTATTTGGGTCCCGAATAAAGTCGCCTCCATAGCTTGGGGCCGCAGATGAGTTATTGACCTCCTGATGTAGTCATCGGAAGGTTGAAAGCAGGCGTTTTGAGCGTCACCAAAACATGACATATGAAAATTCTCTAATTCCAGGCGACCGGTCGAATCGAGACTCCATACAATTAAAGTGTTTGCTTTCAATAGAAAGAAGTATTTTGTCAGTACCTGTCCTTTGGCAATTTGAATGCCCTTAGAGTCGGCATATCAAAGGTGGCGGAAGTTAGCTACATAACGATATGGGGAGGGGAATCACTATGAAAAACCTTATGAAACGGCTTTGGCAAGAAGAGGAAGGCCAGGACCTCGTGGAATACGGCCTGCTTCTGGTCCTCATCGCGCTGGTGGCGGTTGTTTCAATTACCACCATCGGAAGCGGCGTGAAGGACATTTTTAGCAATGCTGCATCAGTAACCACCAGCGCGGCGTCCTAAGCATTCGTTGGCGGCCGTTACCCGGCGTCAGTCACCATGAATGGCTTTAGACTTAGCATGCCAAAGTAGCGAAATTTGCTATGAGGCCATATGCAGAAGGGACATTTTCTATGAAAAGCCTTATGAAACGGCTTTGGCAAGAAGAGGAAGGTCAGGATCTTGTCGAATACGGCTTGCTCCTAGTCCTAATCGCATTGGTGGCAGTGACTTCAATTACAACAATCGGAAGTGGAGTCTTGGACATATTTAGCAATGCTGCATCAGTTACGACGAGTGCCAGTTCGTAACTCTTTGCCTAAAGACCTGCCTGCGCTTGGTGGAGTGCGATTCTATTCGTGCATTTGCCAAGAGTCTGGCATGTGAGGCTGCGTGCTGGATCGATGCGATGTTTGTTGGGTCCTAGTCCGGTCGGATGTGTGGCTGGGCTAGGGCTCCATTTTCAGTTATTTATGAATGGCGGGGCAGTCCCCAGCGTGCTCCAAGTGGTGGCAACGCCTTCTTTCGGGTGCTTCCTTGTAATTGAAAGTTGGGATTGCATTTAAAAGTGGGTGCGGCGGTGTGGAAAGGGATTTGCCGATTGTGGAAGGAAATTGTGATATCGGCAGGCGCCATGAGTTTGGCCGGGTGCGCTGGTTGGACGGATTGGAAAGTACGGAAAATCCCCAATTGGCTAACTGTGCCGGCACTCTTGCTGGGATTAATTTTGAGCGCCGTACTGAGGGTGCCTGGGTTGAAGTCCTCCTTGGAAGGCATCGGATTGGGTTTAGGCATCCTCCTTCCGTTTGTGTTGTTGAGGGCGCTGGGCGCAGGAGATTGGAAGCTGATGGGTGCGCTGGGCGCCTTTTTGGGAGTGAAGCGGTTAATTCTCGTGTTCTTGGGTACGATACTGATCGCGGGTTTAATGTCCGTGACGGAGGTTGTCCGGCAACGGAAGGTGCGGCAGACGTACAAGAACCTTTTGATGATTTTCCTTGCATTTTCAACTTTTCACGTGAATAATGCTCGCGCAATCACGTTGGACAATCCCGGCTTGTTGAAGATTCCATTCGGCGTTGCAGCAGCACTTTCGACGGGCTTGTTTTTTGTGATAATATCCACACTTCGGTTTTTCCATAAATTGGGATGAGCGCATGAATCGTGATCGGATGTTGCTCGGGTTGGGCGGAGCGCTAGTGGTGGCGTTTCTTGCGAGCATGTACGTTTACCGGCAGCTTCAGCGGGTTCAGTCAACCGTGAAGCCGCAAACCCATATCCAGTTGGTCGTGGCGGCGGGACCCGTGCAAATGGGGCAAGTATTGACTGCCACCGATGTGGCGCTGGTGGATTGGCCTGAGGGTTTGCAGCCGCAGGCATCATTTCTCCACAAAGAAGATTGCATTGGCCGAGCTGCCATCGTTCCCTTGGTGCCGAACGAAGTTATTTTGGACCAGGAACTGGCACAACGCGGAGAGGGTGCGGGGCTCCCTGTTACAATTCCATCTGGAATGCGCGCAGTTTCGGTAGGCGTTGATGATGTGGTCGCCGTGGCGGGCTTTGTAACCCCAGGCACAATTGTGGATGTCCTGGCAACCGGACAGGTGGTGGGCGAGGGGCAGGGAGAGTCGATTACCCGGACCATACTTGAACATGCACGGGTTCTGGCCGTGGGACAACAGTTGACGACTGAGAACGGGAAGCCGCAGTCGGCCCCAGTTGTGACCCTTTTGGTAAATCCTCAGGATGGAGAAAAGTTGACGCTTGCTGCGTCCGCCGGCAAGATTCACTTGGCCTTGCGTAATGTTGTCGACGCCGCCGACGTGAACCCTCCACCTGTTTATGGCTATAACGTATTCATGGGAACGGCCAGGCCAGTGGCCACGGTTTCACATGTGGTGGCTAAACCGGCGCCCAAGGCTCCAGCCCCGCCACCACCATGGGCGGTGCAGGTAATTCGTGGCGACAAAGTTGAAAACCAGTCTTTTCCTCGATGATCCAGTAAAATAGGCGGCTTCATGAAGGTCCCGAACAGGCGATATAATTTGCTGATGTTGGTGGCCACGATTCTAGTGGTTATTCTTTCTTCCTCCGTGGGCTTGAACTCGCGGGGGGGAAAGACATTTGCGGCACAAACAGGTGAGGCGCAGCAGGGGCCTTCCGGCTCTTCGGTGAACGCGCTCCACTTGCTGGTGGGTCGCTCGCTCGTAATCTCATCGCAAGCCCGTATTTTTCGAATTTCTGTGGCCGATCCCACGATTGTCGATGCGCTTGTGGTGAGTCCGACGCAGATTTTGATCAGCGGCAAGTCGCCCGGGGTAGCATCCCTGGTCATCTGGGACGAGACGGGACAAAGCCAGACCTTTGATGCGTATGTGGATGTCGATGTATCGGAGTTGACGGCAAAGATCCACCAGATTCTGCCCGATGAACCGGTGCAAGTGGAAGCCCGCGGAGGCGTTACCACGCTTTCAGGAATGGTTTCCTCGCAGGCCGCCGCTGACCATATCCTTGCCATCGCGCAGGGCATGTCAATACGAAAGGATAGTGTGGTCAGTCTCTTGCAAATCCCGACTCCCAGCAACGGAGAGGTATTGCTGGAAGTCAAATTTGCGGACATCGACCGGTCCACTCTGAGCCAGTTTGGGGCTAACCTCCTCAGTACTTCACCGGCGAAAACAGTCTTCACCACTACAACCGGACAATTTTCGCCACCGGCAGTCCAATCCGGCCAAACCATCACGGGAACCTCCACTTCGACAACCACGGCGGCAATCAGTTCTGCGGGAATACCCATCACCCTCGGCCAGCTGCTGAATGTCTTTATCTTCCGTTCGGATATTAACTTGGGGGTTGCGATCCAGGCGCTGGAAGAGAAGAACCTGTTGCAGATCCTTGCTGAGCCCAATGTGCTGGCTGAAACCGGCAAAGAGGCGACTTTCCTGGCGGGCGGACAATTCCCGTTTCCTGTCGTGCAGGGTTCTACCGGTGGAGTGCCGGTGGTTACAATTCAGTTTCACGAATACGGGGTTAAGTTAAGTTTCACCCCGGTCATAACGCCCGAGGGCTTGATCCACCTCAAGGTGGCTCCGGAGGTCAGTTCGCTTGATTACACCAATGCTTTGACCATTCAGGGATTCACCATTCCTTCCCTCGCGACGCGTAGTGTAAAGTCGGAAATGATCTTGAAAGATGGGCAGAGTTTTGTGATTGCGGGCTTGGTGAATAATCAGGTCGTCGAACAATTCTCGAAAATTCCTGGTTTGGGGGACTTGCCCATCCTCGGGCAGTTTTTCAAAAGTCGTTCAGTTTCGAAGAGCCAGGATGAATTGCTGGTATTGGTGACACCGCACATCGTACGTCTTAATTCCCAGCAGAAGCAGCCTTCCGTGCCGCAATTCCCCGATACCTTCATGAAGCCTTCGCAATCATCGAAAGATGCCCCTCCGAGCGGAAAATAGGGGAGAAGAAACTCCACGAGCACGGATTGAGCTGAAAAGGGAGGAAAGGATCCCCAGCATGTTGACGGTGGGTGTTGTCAGTTTGGATACGAAGAACAGCGCGGCACTTCTGGCCATGCTGCAACAGACTGGTTTGGTGCAACCGATCCCGCAGTGGGATTTGATGGCTGGAGATGGGCCAAAGACCGCAAGTGCGGTTCCTGACGTGGTTTTGGTGGAAATCGGCCGAGATGTGAAAACACCCTTGGAATTTGCCGCCCGATTACATCGGCTCAATCCCGCGGTTTGCACCATCGCTATTTCCGGTTATCAGGAACCCAGCCCTGACTTGCTCATGCAGGCAATGCGGGCCGGCGTCCGAGAGTTTTTATCTCCCCCCGTTGATCCCATGATCGTGCGGGAAATGCTGGAACGCCTCGTCAAGCAAAAGGGTGTTCCGCAGGCTGAAACTGAGAAACTCATTGTTGTCGGCGGGGCAAAAGGCGGGGTCGGGACAACCACTGTAAGCGTGAATATTGCTGTGCAGTTGGCTCGAACTTCCGGGAAACGCGTAGTGCTGATTGATTTTGGGCGCCCATTAGGGCATTGCGCGCTCCTGCTGGACCTTGAATCGCGTTTTTCGTTCCGGGCGGCGGTGGAAAGTCTCGACCGCCTTGACAGCCATCTTTTCAGCGGATTACTGGCTAGCCACAAAAGTGGTGTGCAAGTCCTCGCGGGCGCATCCAATGCTGATGATTGGGATCGGATGTCCCCTGCGTCTCTCGCCCGTGTCGTCAATGTCGCGCAAAGCAGTTTTGATTATGTCGTTGTAGACCTGGGATGCAATAGTTCCAGCGAATGGGCGCCGGTCCTGCGTCTGGCTCGCCAGATTATTCTCGTAACGGAAACAAACGTTACCGGCTTATGGAGTTTGGAGCGGCAGATTACCATGTTCCGTTCCATGGGCGTTGACTCGTCCCGTCTCCGGTTGGTGATCAACCGCTGGCACCGGCCGGATGATGAAGCCCTCCAGGCGTTCGAAAAACGGATTAAATTGCAGATTTTTGAACGATTACCGAACGACTACAAAGCAGTGAGCAGAGCCGTTAACATGGGGGCGGAGCTTTCGCGGGGCCAAAACGACCAATTGGTGCAAAAGTTCCGCAGTATCGCGGAGCAGCTTACTGGAGTTCACACGCCCGCAGCTGAACCAAAGCGCGGCAACTTCCTAGGGCTGTTTTCCGGCAAAGGGTAAGCCGGATACGAGGGGTAGATGGCTGATATCTATACAGGTCAACCCGATCTTGGGAAGGTGAAGGCAACGATTCACCGTCGGCTGATCCAGAGGTTGAACTTGGATCGCGTGACGCAATTGAATCGCGATGCCGTGCGCGCCGAGGTTGTGCAGCTTGTCGATAGCATGACCAGTTCGGAAAGCGCTCCGATGACCTTGCAGGAGAAGGAGCATCTTGCCCTTGAGATTCTTGACGAGGTTTTCGGCTTAGGTCCTCTTGAACCCCTCCTTAAGGATGCCACGATTTCCGACATCCTGGTTAATACCCACAAAGATGTTTACATAGAGCGCCGGGGATTGCTGGAGCGCACGAATGTGCAGTTTCGCGACGAAGCGCATTTGCTTGCCATAATTGACCGGATCGTCTCTGCCGTGGGCCGCCGCATCGATGAATCCTCGCCCATGGTGGATGCCCGCCTGGCTGATGGTTCACGCGTCAATGCGATCATTCCTCCTCTGGCTATCGACGGGCCCTGCCTCTCCATCCGCCGGTTCGGGCGGGAGCCTTTGAATGTCGATGCTTTGCTGCGCAACCAGACACTGACTTCCGGTATGTTGGCGTTATTGCGCGGATGTGTCTATGCGCGCATGAATTGCCTGATCTCCGGTGGCACGGGTGCGGGAAAAACTACTCTCTTGAACGTATTGTCATCCTTCATTTCCAACCGGGAACGGATTATCTCCATTGAAGACGCTGCGGAGCTGCAGCTTCATCAGGATCACGTGGTGCGGCTCGAAACCCGTCCTCCCAACGTGGAGGGTAAAGGCGCTGTTCATCAACGGCAGCTTGTTATCAACAGTTTGAGAATGCGTCCCGACCGGATCATCGTGGGCGAGGTCCGTGGCGAGGAAGCCCTCGATATGCTCCAGGCAATGAATACGGGTCATGATGGGTCATTGACAACGATCCACGCGAACTCGGCGCGCGATGCCCTGGGCCGCTTGGAAACAATGATCGCCATGTCAGCTCTCAACTTGCCGGAAATTGCTACCCGGCGGCAGATTGCCTCAGCGCTTGATGTGGTAGTGCAGATTAGCCGCATGAGCGATGGCACCCGAAAGGTAACTAGCATTTCGGAAATCACCGGCGTTGAAGGTGACATCATCAGTATGCAGGAGATTTTTGCGTTCCGAAAAACTGGTCTCGCAGAAAACGGCGCCGTTCTTGGGGAATTTGCGGCCACGGGAATCCGGCCTCGGCTTACGGAGCGATTGGCTGCGTCGGGCGTCAACCTGCCTCCTTCGATGTTTGAATCGACCCGGCTTCATTAAGAAGGAATCGCCCCATGCAGTTCCTATTTGCGGCCCTCGTTTTCCTGGTCATCTTTTTGATCTTTGCCATGGCCTCCGCATTCCTGGGCCAGGAGAAGAATTCGGATTTTATCCAGACCCGCCTGGAGTCCATCGGAAAGGGATCTGCTTTACCTAGGAATCCCCTTGATCTGGACTTGGTTCGGGATGAACACTTCAGCACCATTCCCAGCATCAACAAGATTTTGGTAAGTTGGTCATTTGCAACACGGCTACAGAAGTTAATCGCCCAAGCCGGAATGCAGATGAGGCCAGGGATGCTCCTCCTGATCTGCGGTGTGGTCGCGGTGGTCGGCTTCGAATCCATGAATTTGTACACGGGGAATTTTCTGGTCGCGCTTGCAGTCGGCGTGGCCTCTTTTTTCCTGCCCATTGCCTACGTTCTTATCAAACGCGCACGGCGCATGTCGGCTTTCGAGCGTCAATTTCCTGAGGTGATTGACCTCCTTGCGCGGTCTGCTCGTGCGGGACACTCTTTCACGTCGGGCATGGAAATCGCCGCGACGGATCTGGCGCCCCCGGTTTCTACAGAATTCCGGATTACGTTTGACGAGCAGCGTTTTGGTTTGCCCCTGCGCGATGCCCTGATGGGCCTTTGTGATCGAGTTCCGCTCATCGATGTTCGCCTTTTTGTCATCGCCTTGCTCGTCCAGAAAGATACGGGCGGAAACCTTGTCGAGATCCTGCAAAATCTCGCGCACGTCATCCGCGAAAGATTTAGAATCGCGGGAGAATTGAGGATTCGCACTGCCCAGGGCCGGCTCACTGCGGCAATCCTCATGGTTTTGCCTGTCGGCATGCTGGTATTGCTGCGATCTATTGCTCCCGATTATGTGAGCGTGTTGTTTACTGATCCCATGGGCCACCTCTTGCTAATCCTTGGCGGTGTCATGCAGGTGGTCGGTGGTTTTATCCTTTGGCGAATTATCCAGATCAAAGTCTGAGACTTTCCAGGAGGAAGATCCTTCTTTATGTCAGGGTCCATCAGCTTCGTGGTGTTTGGGGCGACATTCCTGATCGCGATGGGGTTGATCTATGCACTCTCCGGCGGATCAGTGGTGGTCTCTGAACGGCTCGGTCGTCTCTGGCGGCCTCCCAGGACTGATCGTCCAAGTGTTAAACGTACCCCACAGGAGGTTGTGGTCAGTGTCCTTTCTGGGATCGCCAAGTTCCTCCCAGCCTCCGGGGATCAGGCTTCCGAGTCAGACCCTCGCCTGGTCCAAGCGGGCTTCCGTCGTCCTGAAGCAGCCACGGCCTTTACCGCTTCGAGAATTGTGGTGATCGTAGCCTTGGTGGGATTGGTCTATTTTACCGGGTTTTACAAGACCAGCCCCTTTATTCTCTTTCTCGTTGCGATTGTCGGAGGATTTATTCTGCCGGATTTCTGGCTGGGCCGGAAAATTAAGTCCCGACAGCAAACCTTACGGATAGCATTGCCGGATACTCTCGACCTTCTGGTTATCTGTATGGAGGCCGGTTTGGGCATTGACCAGGCACTCTTGTATGTCAGCCAGGAGCTAAGAGCTGCCCATCCAGAAATATGTGACGAGTTCGATCTTGTTAATGCGGAAATGCATGTTGGCAAGTCCCGGATCGAAGCGCTGCGATCTTTTGCCACTCGCACGGGAGTGGATGATATCCAGGCACTGGTATCTACCTTAATTCAAACCGACCGCTTCGGTACCAGCGTGGCGCAATCCATGCGCGTCCATTCTGATGAATTGCGCACAAAACGCCGGCAACGCGCTGAGGAGATGGCCGCCAAGACCACCATCAAGATGCTTTTCCCTCTGGTATTATTCATCTTCCCGGCCTTGTTTGTCGTAATCCTGGGTCCGGCAGTAATCAAGATTATGCACACTTTTGGAAGCTTGAATAATAAATAATGCCGCGGTTGGCATAAGGTTTGCATGTTATTTTGATTGAGATAGTTCGACCATAAAAAAGGAGACTAAACATGAACAATATTCAGCTTGCTGCCGCCGTGGGGGCGGTTATCCTTGTTATTATTATCATCCTTCGCCGCCGGAAAAAGGCTGCCAAGAAATAGCTGAGGTAGTTGAAGGGTGCCGATACTTTTGATTTGCGAGGTTGCCCCAGTGCGCGAGCCCGCACTTGACCGAGGGAAAAACGTCTGTGTTTACAATAAGACCCGTGAGCGCTTCGTTGCCACTCATGCTACAGTCGCTGACGGCTACTTCAGCCGTCTCGTGGGTCTGTTGGGGACCACACGTCGATGGGCCCGCCCTGGGAAGGGCCTTTGGATCGTCCCATCCCACGGCGTTCACACCATCGGGATGCTTTATGCTCTTGACATAATTTTCCTTGATCGCGATTACAAGGTGGTTGATGTTGAGGAGCATGTTCGCCCCTTCCGTATTTCCAAGGTCAGCTTTAAGGCGGATAGTGTGCTGGAGCTTCCTGTCCATACGGTCTTCCGGACTGAAACGCGCGTCGGGGACCAGCTGGAAATCTCTCGGGTACGCGCACACGAACCACCGTCAGCGTCCTGAATTTTGCTTTGGATTTACACCCCCGGCGGCAAGGTTGACCTTGAACCCGCCCCGTTTTCCTTTTCCTCAAGAAAAACACAAGACCCCGATGGCCTGCACCATGAACAAGGAACCTCATTGCGGCCCCGGCTGCGAGGTGGAAGAATGCAAATGCGCCAGAATACGATATTCATAACCGGTGGTACTTCCGGGATCGGTAAAGGCCTGGCGGAGGCATTCCACAAAGCTGGGAATCAAGTTATCGTCAGTGGCCGCCGCGAGGATCGACTGCGGGAGGTTTGCGCGGAAAATCCGGGAATGCGATACTTTGCCCTCGATGTTCGCGATCCCGCGGCGATCAGGGACGTGGCGCGAAGAGTGGTGAGCGAATTTCCCTCCCTTAACTTTGTAATCAACAACGCCGGCGTGCAGCGGCGGCTCGAATTTACTCCCGGGACGCCCCTGGATGAGGAAGGGTTACAGGACGAAATCTCCACCAATGTGCTGGGAGTTATTCGTGTTGCAGCTGAGTTCATTCCGCATCTGGTCCAACAGCCGACGGCCACACTGGTAGATGTTTCCTCCGGTCTGGCGTTTGTTCCCATGGCGCGTTTTCCCATCTACTGCGCCACCAAGGCCGCGGTGCACTCATTCACTTTGTCTTTACGCCATCAGTTGAAAGGAACGGGAGTGAAGGTGATTGAGTTGATCCCCCCATATGTTGCGACGGAATTGGGTGGGCCTCGAAAGACAGTGGGGCCTGGTGGTCCCCAGCCGATGCCCTTGTCATCCTTCATTGCGGAAACTATGGAAGCGCTGGCGGGGGACAGAGACGAGATTGCCATCGGGGACGCCGGGAATCTGGTTGCTGCCACCAACCTTGACACCGTGAAAAGAGCCTTTGCCGGAATGAATCGGTAGCCGAAATTCCTCTTGTCTCAAGTATGGGGGCAAGTCAAGAGAGTTTCTAAGTCCCAGCCCCGCCCGGACGGCCGTCAAACGCTTACCGCGTCGCCTCTATGGCCATCGCTTCCCACTTGCCGACTATCCAGAGGTCCGATCCAGGGTCGCGAGCCCGGCGTTCCGCCTCCCTAAAAACGGGATCGGTTATCTGGTCAACCGGATATTCGTTGATCTCCCGGAAGCCTGCCAGTTCGAGCGTCTTGCGGAGCGTCGCCGGGTCGTATAGGAACTGATGCCCCCACTCGCGGGCCTCCCCATTGAAGATGTAGACCGTGGGCACGGGAGTCACGGGCCAGCGGTGGATTCTCAATTTCGCGTCAATAAACTCCTGGTCGCCGGGGCCAATGCCATCCTCGATCAACTTTATGAATTTCTCCAGGTTGGGCGTTACCGTGCGTATCTTCCCTCCCGGGGCCAGCACGCGATGGCACTCGCGCAACATTGCAACGCCCCCCTCCCAGGGGACATGCTCGATAACGTGCTCGCTAAAAACATATTGGAAGGATCCGTCCGGAAAGGGAAAGGGACGGGTGGCGTCCAGGTAAATCTCATTTGATCTGGGCGCAATGTCACTGTTTAGCCAGCCTTCAGCGTCGTTTTCACCAGCGCCGATCTGGAGCTTTCGCACCGCATGAGACTTCATATACTCGCGAATCGTGCTCCGGTCGGTGATCTGGTGAATGGCAATGCCCACTGGCTGCATATAGCTGCTTCGCCCAAGAAGAACGCCAAGGACGATAGCCAGCGGTATAAAGATCCACCCGTGCTTTCTGCCCTTCATTCGCTACCTCTCTTCTCCAGGAGTTACCTTCCAAAGATATCCATTTTGATTTGCAGTTTCCGAACAGTATACACTCGCTACCCGCCCTTCTAGCGTATTTCTTCCTACCATTGCCCAAAGAGCGACGAACACAGCCCTCGGGTAAATTCTCCTCTGGCCGTCCCCTACCTCAGCCTTGCAACTGTAGCTCCCCACCCTCCCAACTCAGGGGGCGCATCATCGAAGGCGATGACCAAAGGTGATCGGGCCAACACAGCCCGCACAATTTGCCGCTGTACCCCGATACCGCGGCCATGGATGATGCGCAGAGATTTCAATCCCAGTCGGTCGGCTTCCTCAAGATATGCTTCCACCACATCGGCAACCTCCCTCGGTTGCACCGTGTGCAAGTCAAAAACGTCGGTGATGGGAATGCGGATTGGTTCCTGTTCCATGATGATGCAATGAAAGCCTTGTTTCCGCCAAGCCGAGCTTGACGCATTCAATCTCACATGGACGACCTCTTTTGTAACCACATGGAAATCGAAGAAGCAGATGGGGCGACGCTACCGGAACGCATCGCCGAGCATCTAATCTAACGGGCTTTGGATGTCCGGCCCCACCCCCAGGTGGGTCAGCTCCAGTGGGAAAAGTACCACACACGACGGAAGCTCCCCAGTGGATTCTGAGGCGCAAAAGGGCTGACGAGCTCACTTGAAGTGCCGTAAGAGTTCCTATTTCAAAGGGTTGCGGCAGTTTCAGGCGAAGTATATAGTGAAGTTTGTGGTACTGTTTCGATGAAGACTTGGATTAGCGTCGTCTGGAGGGTTACTCTCATCCTAATTTTGGTGGGGGTGTACGTGTGCGCCCTGAACGCAGGAACGACCCTGCCCAATACCAAGCCTCCCAGTCCCCTTTCCCAGGCGGTTGATGAATTCAAGGCTCTCACGCGTGACCTGGGAATACGTCCCGAGAGTCCGCCAAACGCGCAGGCTAACCATGGTCCCAATATGCTCTGGCATGGGAGGGTCTATGAAAACTTCCGTAATGATATTTTGGATGCGATTCCCCACGAAGTGAAACAGAATGGCGAAAGCGCATCACCGCTCCGCCGCAATCAATTTGGCTTCAACATTGCCGGTCCCGTGCTTGTCCCGCATTTCCTGACCAATCCGAACAACACGTTCTTCCTTCTTTCCTATGAAGGTGTGCGCGAGAGGATCTTTCGTGCCAACCTTCTGACCGTGCCCACACTTGAGCAGCGCGTGGGTGACTACTCGCAAACGGTGGACTCCGCCGGGAATGTCTTGCCTATTTACGATCCGAGCCAGACTTTTCCCAATCCTGCTTATGACCCGGCGCAAGCAGTTTCAACCACCAATTTGCAATACCTGCGGACGCAATTCCCCGGCAATGTCATTCCTGCCAACCGTCTCTCCTCGACGGCGGCTCAAGCTCTGAAGTTGTATCCGGTGCCCAACACTGACATCGGGCCCTTTTTTCAGAATAACTACTTTATCAACTCCGCGCAAACGGACGACGCGGACGGAATCATTGCCAAATTGGATCACCCATTCCACGATCGGCATCGTTTAACTTCCAATACGACGGTTTCAAGCGGATATCTGAGCCCTGCGAAGTACTTCCCCAACGAGGCCAGCCCCACCTCGCCGGACCAGCACTTCTCCACTCTCCATTCGGAATTGGACTATGTTTACACCGCCAACTCCAATACCGTGAATTCTGCCAGCCTGGCGTTGAACTCTGACGTCGTGCAGTCGGGAAGCGGACCTCAGAGCGCGGCTCCGTTTCCTATCTATTCCCTCCCGAATTACGTCTCCATGGGTACGGCCTATCCCATGTCCCGGAATGCACGCACAACTCTGGCGATTTCAGACGTGTGGTCGACGCGGAGGGGCAAGCATTCCGTCCATCTCACTGGCCGCGCCAACTTCCATCAGGTGAATTCGTTCAACCCCGCTTACCCTTCGGGTTATTTCCAGTTCAGTCCGGATATCACCAGCCTGCCGGGGATTATCGATACTGGCGATCCATTCGCGGGATTTCTGCTGGGTCTCTCCGCTGCAGCGGAACGTACCGTTACCACCTCGCCTTCTTACTTTCGTGATGCCTACCAAGGCTTCGTCATGCAGGATCAATATGCCCCGCGAAAGAATCTGAGCATCAATGCAAATCTCACCTTTAGCCGGCGGACCCCGCGGGAAGAAAAGTACAATCGGCAAAGCACCGTGGACCCGGCCTTGATTGATCCTTCCAATGGTCTTCCCGGCGCTCTTGGTTTTGCCGGAACAAATGAATTATCGCGGGGTATGCGTCCGGTGAATTATGATATCGATCCCTCGTGCAGCATTACTTGGAATCCCCGCGGCAACACCAAAACGGTGGTCCGCGCCTCTTACAGCCGGTCGCATACCCAGATCCCAATTTACGATGGGCAATGGGCCACGCAAGGATTCAATGCGGATCAGACCTTTACCTCGCCCAATACGCAACTTAGCCCGGCCATTGATTTGAATGTCGGCATTCCTCCGCTCGGAACGACCTTACCGGATCTAAGCCCCTCGGCGGCCGATAACACCATGGCGGCCTTCATGGATCTGGCCAAGGCTGAGCCGGTCTATCAAACCGCAGCTTTTTCCATTGAGCGCGAAGTTCCTTTCTCCATTGCTGTTTCGGTGGGGGGCAGCCACAGTGTGGGGCGCGACCTCCTGGTGGGCGACGGTGCGGTCAATCCCAATGCAATCAATCCCGCCGATATGGCTTATGGGAATAACCTCTACGACTATTCTTTCCGTTCAACACTTCAGCCCTATCCGCAGTTCACGGGATTTGAGCTTTACGGTCTTTACCCTGGGGGACGCTATCAGCGGGATGCCGGCTACATCCGCATTGAGAAACGTGCCTCGTTCGGTTTGACTTTTACGGCATATTATGAGTTTTCAAAGCAGCTTGATGATTATTCCGGTCCCTATGGAAACCAGGACCTTTTCAACCTTCGCAATGACTGGTCGGCAAGCGCCGATAGCACGCCTCAATACGTGACCCTTAGTTATGTCTATGAGTTTCCCTTCGGTCCCAACCAGCCCTTCCTAAACTTGTCGGGCGTTGGCGGCGCTTTTGTGCGGGGCTGGTCGCTGAGTGGCAATGCCTACTGGAATGACGGGACGCCGCTCGCTCCCCACCCGGAATTTAATAATACCGGCGACGTCCTTCCCACCCTCAATGTCAATTACGTGCCAGGGGTAAGTCCGCTCCTTCCCAATCCCGGGCCCTCGGAATGGTACAATCCCGCCGCTTTTGGCCAGCCCGCGGATTTCACTGCGGGGGACGGTTCACGCACCGTAGCAGACCTTCTGGGGCCTGGATATAATTCCATGGATGTCAGCCTGGGAAAGCGCCTTCCCATCGGCGGAGAGCGGGCGTTTGAGTTCAACGCGACGGCCCTGGACGTCCTGAATCACGCAAACTGGAATTATCCTGATACGATGATTGGTCCGGCTAGCGCCCCCAATATCGATGCCGGCAGAATCATCGGTTCCCATGGCGGGCGAGTCATCCAACTTGGTCTGAAGTTCAGTTTCTAATGCTCCGACACCACACCTTGTTCCTCGCAATGATGGTTGCTCTCTCCGCTTTGGGGATGGCCCACGCGCAAACGTCCGGCGTTTCCATTCCCGCCTGGGTTGAGGAGGGAAGTTGTGCGGCCGCCCAGAAATTTGAAGCCACGTTCAATGGCAAGCCGGCGCCAGTGCTCTCCCAATTGGGACCAGGCAGCGACCAGGTGGTTCTGCTTGTTCTCGACTTCACCGGTGACGTCTCTCTGGTGGACGCCGCCAAGCAAGCCCTGACGGCGGAAATCCCCAAATTGCCGCCCAACGTCTGGGTGGGACTCCTGAATGACCAGGATGGGCTCCATGTGCTTGTTGACCCCAGCCCTAATCGCCATGCGCTCTTAGAGGCCATTAAAGGAGTTGCCAGCACGGGAAAGCCCGGGCTGTTGGAGTCCGTTACGCCGGCTCTGTCACTTGCCGACAGCATGATACGCAAATCGCCCGTGCGCATTTCTGTTTTGTATATTACTGATGGCAACATCTATAATTACCGTCAGGATTACACGAATCCAGTTATCAATGGCAGCGATCCCCATGACCTCAGCCGGGTCTTTCCCGACGCACTGATTCAGGATAAGATCTCCAAGCTGGTGGAGGCGGTCGATTCGCTGGAGGCGCCCCTGTTCGTGGTCCATCTTAACTATCGCGGGGATACCCTTAACGAATCCTATCAGAATGGCCTATTGACCCTTGCGGACGCGACGGGCGGCAAAGGGCAGGTGTGCCGTTCAGTGGGAGAAATTCCGGACGCCATCACTGCCGCAATGGCCCGCCTTTCCAATGCCTGGCGGCTGACTTTGGGCGTGCCACCCAAGTTCCACAGCAATGCGCAGATCCATTTGAGTGCCCCGTGCGGTGGTGCAGACGCGCGGCTTTCCTGGCGCATACGCGTGCGCCCAAAGGAGGGTTGATGCGGCCTTTAAATAAAAGAATTGCTTTTGAGATGATCCTGGGACTAGCTTTTGTAGTTTCGCTTGTGGTGATCCTGCGCCAGTCGCGGCGAATCGCCGATTACCAGCGCCAGAGGATTGCGGACGCGCAGTCTTTGCGATCACTTCAGGAATCCCTGCGCCAGAAAGGCATGACCGCTGTTACCCCGGAGACGGCGGAGGAGAACCTGGCGGCAAACGATCATGCCGGTATCGCCAAGCGAGAGGCGGTTATTGCCCGGCTTGATCACGATCTTGCAGAGGCCCGCGGCAACGTTACGGATCTTCAGTCACGCCTTTCAGCCGCAAATGATCAAATCGCCAAAGCCCAGGCGAGTGCCGATGACCGCTTGCAAAAGCAGCAATCCGATTCCCAGGCCCAAATGCAAGACTTGCAAAAGAAGCTTGACGCCGCTCTGGCCGCATCAGACATCGCCCGCCAACGCGCCGCCGTTTTGGAGGCTGATAACGCTCAACTGAAGACGGATACCAGCGCTGTCAGCACCCGCGCTGCCGATGTGGCCCATATTATCTCCGGCCTCCAGGATTTGGAACGCCGTCGCGACGTTTACTTGACCTCGATCCTTCGCCGCTACCGTGACATTACCGATGAATTCCGCGCCATGAGCGGGATCATGGATACGAGCCATGATGCGGGCTCCAGCGCGTGTAGTGGCGCCGCACTGAGTCGCATCCAGAGCGCCGTTACCTCGGCGGAGGACGACATGCGCCAATTGAGTGATTTGAATGCCCGGTCGCAAAAACTGGAAAAACAGCTTCAGAAGAAGTGATGAGTCCGCGTGATAAGCCCGGGGGCGAATCCCGTTGATTCCCCCCGGATCTTTCAGATCATTATTCGGAAACCATTCCTACTTATTAACCGCCGCTTTTACCTTGGCCAGCAGTGCGCTTGCCTGGCCCTGCATGGGTCCGGGCAAACTCACAGCCTTGGTCAAGGCGTCAAGTGCCGCACGATGATTGGCGGGGGTCCCCATTTCATAGGCGTTGGCCAGGAAGTATAGGGCCTGACCTTGGAGTGCCGGATTATCAGCAAGCAGGGGTGCTGCGAGTTTCAATTCGTTGATTGCCGGCAAGATTTTCATGGTCTTCTGCGACCGCAGCAGGGCGGCGTATCCCATGGTGAGGTGGGCCATGCCCATCTGAAGATTCTGGTCCTTCTGAAACGCCGCATCATCCACGCCATCGGGCTTCTTCCGGCTCTGGGTTGCAGCCAGGGCTTTCTGCGCGTAAGTTGCACCCTTATCCGGCGACGGGGGGTTCATGTAGAAAGCGTAGATTAACCCCACAGTATTCAGTGCAGACACGTTATTGGGGTCTGCGGCGATCACTTTATCGCCGTACTCCACGGTCTTGCTCAAATTCCCCTGCATCTGGTAAGTCTGAAAGTAGATCGTGTCCACCTGTGCCGTGTTGGCCGGCTCCACGTCAGGATAGGTGGCAAGGAATGTGTCAAGCACCTGGATTCGCTTAGCCGGGTCGGTGACGCGTGGTATCACCTGGAAGAAAGCCCACACCGCGTAATCGTGGCTGTCTTTGGCCAGTTCCTCGCCGTCCTTCTGCATCTTCGCCCACTCCTCGTCTGACGCCTTGGTGGGACGGGTAACGGCGGCGACCTCCGTCTTGGCCTGGTCCGGAACCTTATTGATTACCGCAAAGATTGTGTCGCTCACCTTGGTGCTGGCGGCATAGGCGCGCATCAGGTTGAGCATAAGGTTCAGGTCCTGGTAATTTGCCGCCAGGTCTTTTTCTGCGAAATCGATGGACTTGTCGTAGTCCTTCAGCTTCAAATGGGCGGCAGCCTCATACTCGTTTACGCAAGGCATGAATTTGGAGTCAGGGTGATCCTGCGCGTACTTGTCGAGTGCTATCACCTGGTCTTGCGGGCCATCAGCCCCATTGACGGCCATGATCAGGTGGTCCTCATCGGAGTTGACCGCGACGAAGGTAAAGCTGGGGCAGGGGGTTTGTGCCCAAAGGGATACAGTCACCACACTCATGGCGACCGTTAGGAAGACACAAATTCGCTGAAACATGTAAACCTCCCGTTCAGGACGAAATCGGGGTTCCGGATGTCCGCTTGGGATGCGGTAAGAACCGAGGGACCGAGCGTCGGTACTCTTCGAATTGGGGGCCGTACTGGTCCAGCAGTTCGCGCTCCTCAAACGGTGCGAGAACTTGATACATCAGGACGTTGAGAAATGCCAGCAAAAAAATTAATTTCGCCCCGGTAAGGAAAGACATGCTCGAAATCATCAGCATGTAAAGCATATACCGCGGGTGGCGGATGCGCCCGTAAACCCCGCTTCGAACCACCCCACGCAAGGGATGTTCCGGGTTCAGCTCGGCCATGCCTACGAGTCGCCGCCAGCCAAAGATGTGCCGGGTTTGCGCGTCGAGCCAGCTTGCCACAACAAACAGCACGCCGCCCGCGGCCCAGGTTAATGCGTTACGCTCCCATCGCCGCCCCAGGAGCTCGTGGCGAGCCGCGATAATTCCCACCGCGAAAATCAGCCACACGGGCAACGCCACCCAGAACGCGCGATTGCCCACCTGCCGCCAGAGACGGATGGCGCCGTGGAACACAAACCAATAGAAGGGAATCCAAAGAAGCAGAATCAGGTAAAAGAGCGAGATGAGGTCCACGAGGTGCAGGAACCCCGCGGTGAGCGACATGTAGAAGGCGGGAACGGAGAGCATGAGAGAAGGTCGCAAGCCGGAAATCCGAAGTCCGAGGCGCCGGAGCCTGGGATCGAAACTCAGGCGTCAGGATCGAATCAACCCCCACCATTTTAACGCCAAATCCCACCCGGAACGTGTAGGATAAAAGCAGGCACGAGGGCAGAAACCAAGAATATCAGGCTCCGGACTTCGCACCGGGGACCCTGGACTTCGGACCTCGGACCTCGGACTTTCTTTTTAGGAGGCGCGTAATGCAGCATCTTGCTTGGGAGAGTGTGAAGAAGGAAATCATCCACGACAAGTTCTGGAGGAAGGTTGTGCACGGCGAAAAGGCGATGGTGGCGCAACTGGGACTTTCCAAGGACTGTGTGGTGCCGCTTCACCATCACGAGAGCGAACAGATCAGCTTGGTGATTCAAGGCGCGGTGAAATTCCAATTGGAAGGCAAAGAAGTGATCGTGCGGGGCGGTGAAGTGCTGGTGATTCCCTCCAACCTTCCCCACAGTGCGGTGGCGCTGGAAGATTCGTTGGGCATCGAGGTCTTCAGCCCCATCCGTCACGACTGGCTGGATGGTTCAGATAGCTATTTGCGGAAATAGGCAGGACGACCGGCGGTTGTGCGGCTCTTCAAGGTTGGATTTTCCAGGAATGGGGTGATATTGAAGTTTTCGGTGCTCACCCCGGCGTGAATTGGAGGAAGGTCTATCCTATTCTTACGGTCGCAG
This sequence comes from Acidobacteriota bacterium, assembly GCA_003165315.1. GTDB lineage: Bacteria > Acidobacteriota > Terriglobia > UBA7540 > UBA7540 > Bog-366. Next base: position 6,399 of record PLSX01000182.1, on the reverse strand, counting down.
CCCGATCCAGGTCGTGGCCTTTGCCATCGTTCATCATAAAGGGAACCAGCCCCGCGGAAACTTCCCGTTGGGCAATGATGATCACCTTTTTGCTTTCGCTCTGGACACGTGCTTTGGCCCCGCCAATCAACTGGTGCGCCCGCTTTGCAGCCACCAGGATGAAGCGAAACTTACTGTCTATACCTTGTGGAAGTTCCATTTTTGATCTCCCTCTCTCATCCTTCCAGGCATCTTGATCGAACCTTGCCTGAATCGGATGCCGGAATTCCATGGCGCCACTGCCTGTGGATTACCCGCGATGAGTCTGCGTTCCGTAACCCCAAAAGTGTGGACAACAACGGGTGAATGGCTTTACCCATGCACCCGTGAGCCCTCTTCTGTTCGGCAACGCCGCGGCAAAATCGCCCGGTTATACCCATAGTATTCCGCTCGTGGGCCATCGCCCTGCAAGCGGACGCCGGTTGGGGTGAAATTTGTCAGCCCGTCACTGCGAGACTACCTGAATCTAGTAGTCGCGTCTGCGGCTGAAGTTGTCCCGGCCACCGCCGCCACCACCGCCACGGGGGCGGGCAAAGTCGGTGCGGGGGGGACGAGCTTCGTTGACGGTTAAAGGGCGGCCATCGAGCGCCTGGCCATTCAAGCCGGCAATTGCCCGTTGAACATCCTCGCCATCGCTGAGTTCGACAAAGCCGAAGCCACGCGGCGACCCTGTCATCTTGTCGCGAATTACCACGGCGGAAGCCACTTGAAAGCCCGCATTGGTTACGAATTCATTCAGCCCCTGATCGGTGGTGCTATGGGGTAAATTTCCTACGAAAAGTTTCGTTGCCATATAATTCTCTATTCCTCTCGGTAGGGGCGGCCTCGTGGGCCTGCTCCCTTGTGTTGTACTTTCGGTAAACGTTGCTCGGGGCACAGCCCGAACCGCCCGGGGAATGCCAGTCCCTGAGGCTGATGTGCAGCCCTGAAGGCTTTTGCCAAGCCAGGCAAAATAGTCATCGACGTCCCCTGTCATCCTTCCAACAAGCAATGATAGGCGGCGGACGAAGCTGACAACCTCCTGGGTTGCCTTTTTGGTGATGTCGTACGAGATAACCAGACTTAGTTCAGAAGACTAAAGGCGTGTCTAAGAGGGGCTCTTCTCATTAACCAATATAGGTAAATCAATCTTTATTGTCAAGGATATTATGAACGACAGAATATGCTGTGGCTGGTAGCCACAGTCAGCGAATTTCTGACTGTGGGCTTTTCTGATCCATCATCCCCCAGCAGCCGCTGCCCGTGGTCAGTCGGGATTTGTAAATCTTCAGGCAGGCTTTTCAATTAACGGAAGAACCCACAGTCAGAACAGCACTGACTGTAGCTACCCGCCTGCGCCGCGTGTGTGGCCGGCTTGTGGGGATCAGGTTGTCTCCACCGGAATCTTGAATGCAAAAGCCTGCTGGCACGGCTTATGATTCACGACGGAGGGTGGAATCGTAACGCTCAATGTAGAGCCATCCTGGCGCCAGACCAGCGGTTGATTAACCCCCAGCATCATGATTTGCGACCCTTTCGCGGCCTGCACAGCTTGGGTGGTAAAAGTCTCTCCCGGCCACCCGATGCTGATGGCGTAGACGTACCGGCAATCCTTGCTGGAGGTAAACCACACGTTCTTTCCCTCGCGGAAAACCTTGCGCGGGCGCGTTGAGTAAATCGCCTCGCCGTTCACGCGCAGCCAGTCCCCCGTATACTTCAGTCGATCCACCATCTCCTGCGGCCACTCGCCGCTGGGCATGGGGCCAAAGCCGACTTCAAAATTCCCCCCCTTGGCGGTAATCCCAATCAGGCTCTCGACGATCCACTCCGCGGGTTTATACAGGTCATTGGGCAGATAGGAGAACGCCTCTCCGCAAGGATAGATGACCTTCCAGAATTTTTGCGACGGGCCGCCGGGAATCTCCCGCTCCGGAGTGTGGTAGTCGCCGTAAGCGCCGATTCCCCGGTCGCGGACAATGACATTGGGCTGCAGCTTTCTGGCCATCATGGTGATTTCGGCCACATCCTGCGCCGCCGCCCGGGGCCAGCCGATATCGAAGTCGAGGTAGTCGATTTTTCCATAATCCGACATCAACTCGCGCACCTGTTCCCGCTCGTGGTCGATAAAGGTCTGCCACCGCGCCGGGTCAGACTCTTGGGTGAAGTTTGGGTCGTAATACAGATTGAACGGATCCCAGGCGAAGGCCGGATCGTGCCAATCCACGTGCGAGTAATAAAGGCCGATTCCCATTCCTCTTTTTCTGCCCGCCTCCACCACGCTCCGCACGATATCTTTCTTGTAAGGCCCGTCCTGGATGCTGTAGCTCTGCATCACCTTCTCAACGTTCTCAACGCCGCCATAGCTCATTCCCTTGGGGGTGAGTTTGATGGATTCGTGCGTCGTCCGGGTGGGCCACATGGAAAAGCCGTCATGGTGCTTGGTGGTGAAGGTGAAATACTTGACGCCCCCGCGTCCGAATAGATCCATCCACCCGTCGGCGTCGAAGCCGGTGGGATTGAAGAACTGATAAAGGACGTTGTACATGTCCCAAAACTGTTTGTTGGCGCCGGCCAGCGCCCACGAGGCGTCACTGCCGATCATGCAGTAAAGCCCCCAGTGAATTCTGATGCCGAATTTGCGGTCCTTGAAGTCCTCAATCGCGGCCTGCGGCGCGTGACGGTAGCTTGGATCCACCTGGGTTGCCCATCCCCGCTGCATCTCTTCCCGGTCCAAGGCCCGGCTCAATTCCTCAAAGCGCGCTCTGCCTTCTGTCGTGGAGGGATGATCCCGCTGCGGCGATTGGCCCCGCAGTGCGGTCGCATTCGAAGTACAGGCGAGCGATCCAGCAGCAAGCGATTGGGTAAGAAAATGCCGTCGTTTCATAGCGAGTTCGCCTCGAAATCCGCTTTTCCCGGGAGAGTGTCAGCGCCAGGATAAAAGGGAGGTCAAGATCATCATGCGCAGCCCGTGCTAAAGAACCAAGAGCTTGATACCACTCAGCGCCGAAGTCGAGACACCGCGCCCAGTATATTCCTCAAACCCGCCGGCGCAACACATCATTTCAGGATGATTGCAATTTCCCGCGGCTTACGTGACGTGCTGAAAAATCCGTGCCCGTTGTTCGAGGCGAAATGATGAAACATGGAGCTTGGGATGCGACCACGGTTACCTCTGCTGATCCAGGGTTTTCATCAGCAAAGGATAGGGATTGATTGCTGTTCCCACCCACCACTGCTTCAGAGGGCCAAGGCGAAAAATTGCCAGGTGCAGGTGAGGCGCATCAGGAGAGGCGTTTCCGGTGGAGCCCACATAGCCGAGGAGGTCTCCTTTATGAACGGCCATTCCTTCCCCGATTCCTGGCGCGTAGCCATCCAGATGGGCGTAGTAATAGCAGTATATCTGTTGCGGATCGAACTCATAGACCGTGTTGCCGCCAAAACGGCTATAGAACAGCTTGGTAACAGTGCCGTCGCCAATTGCCAGGATCGGCGTGCCGCGCGCCGCCATGATGTCAGTCGCCTCATGGGGCTTACCATCGGCGCGGATCTCCCCGAAAGTGTCACGGGGCATATCCGTGCGCTTAAAGTTCGGAAGCGGCAAGCCCAGGTTTCGGGACGCGAGCACGGCGAAATCATCTGCAACCGGGGAATCAACCGCAGTCGCGAGGATGATGCCCAGGGTGGCAAATCCCACGGCGATTCCGATCAGGATGGGCCAAAGGGAGGCGCGTTTCATTTGAAGGCCCCTATTGCTGCGGGCCGCCGGTCCGTTTCGCCGCGCTCTGGGCCGCCCGAAAGTCCTCAGTCGACTCTGGACTTCCTGTTTTCCCCGCATTTTTTTCGTCACGCGCCCCCGGACTTCCCGCGTCTTCCTGCATGATCACGGGCGTGCCCACCACCACCAGTTTAGCCAGTTCGAGCGCGTCCCAGTTCGTCATGCGGACGCAGCCGTCGGAATAGGTGCGGCCGATCAACCCGGGATCCGAGGCGCCATGCAGCCCGTAATACTGCTTGCTAATCCCAATCCACACCAGCCCTACCGGACCGTTGGGCCCGGGAGGAATCTTTGCCTTGGTATTCGGGTTTTCGGGGGCCCAGAAGAGATCAGAGTTGTAGTAGTACCAGGGATTGTGCTGGATCTCCGTAACCTTCCACTTCCCCACCGGCAGAGGATCATGAGTGCCGCCAACATTGGCTGTCGTGTAAAACAGAACCTTGCCGTTGGAATCAAGCGCTTCAACCGATGCGGTGCGATAGCGCTCTCTGGTTTTGAGGCCCGTCACCAGCACGGATGCCGCCCTCCCCGAATTCGGGGTTTCCACATTCGGAACCAGGATCTCCGGCCCAGCGCTGTCAAAAGTCTGCCCGGGATTGAGACTGCGCAGAAGCGCTTCGCTCGCGTGGTACTTCCCCGTGAACGCCTGCAACGCCGACTCGTAATACATGCCCTTCAGCTTGGACCTAGCCACCATATCAGTAGGGGTAGTGCTATTAAAAGGGCCGGCCACATCCGCGGCGGAAATGGTATGTTCGATCACCGCATCGGCCGAGTCCTGATTGAGAAGTTGCCACACGGCCGGACCCGCGACGCCGTCCACCGTCAACTGGTTCGCCAACTGATACGCCTCAAGGGCATTCTTCAGATTCTGGCCATAACGGCCGTCAATCTGGCCGCAGGAGAAGTGGGCGCGGTCCAGCAGGATTTCGAGTCTGAGCACCGCGGGGCCGCTCGCTCCCGGTCCAACGCTAGTGGTTGTGGCGAGATTAATAGACGCGGCAGAAAATCCGCTCGTGGTGGGGGCGGCAGGCGCGCGGCCCGCCCTGGCCAGATTTGTGCCGGAAAACAGCGACAAGAGCAGAAATACTTTGATGTGGTGTTCCATTCCAGTCTCCTTTAAAGGTAGCTCCAGCGGGAAATCACGCAATTCGAGCTGCATCCTGACTTGACGTAGATCCTGGTTGTTTGCCATCCACTGAAACAGCAAGCTCTTAGTTCGACGGCGTGGTCGTCACGTCATTAACCCAACTCGTTCGCCACCCGTTGGACATTTGGAAATCATGAAGCGATCTTCTCGGCGCGCCCATGCTGCGCGTTTCAGTTGAACTCTCGCGTTGCATCGCTCTGGTGACGAAGGGTCGAGCCTTAGCCGCCACTTGCGCGCCGAACGAAATGCACAATCAAACAAATGACGGCCACAATGAGCAGCAGGTGAATCAGCGCACCGGCAATGTGGAAGGCAAGAAAGCCCAGAAGCCATGCCACCAAGAGTATGAAAAAGAGAATGAGAAACATTCTGTTCCTCCCCTTCCTGCGTCCACGGGCAAGATCGCAGTTAGAATTTCAGCAACCTGTCAAAAAAGGAGCGATAGCGCTGCAGGGCAAGCCGCAGCTCCTCAGTCGACACGTTTTCGCCCCTATCCCACTGCTTTTCCAATCCTGATCGTTCATTGGCGAAACCTTCCGCGAGTCGCTGCATTACTGAACCGACCAGTTTGTCGGCGTCCGCCACAGTCCGGCGAGGCTCATCCACGAACCCAGTTTGCACATTGGTCCACTGCGATCGGAAATCGGCCATCTCCGGTGCAGAAAACAGGGGCATCGGCCCCGGGACGGCAACTGGTTTATCCAGAATTTCCGGTTCTTGCCCACCTACCAGCTTGAGTTCGTCAGCCTGCTTTTGCCCAACGCCGTAGCTTGCTACGTTGGTCGCCAAAAAATCCCCGTCTCTTGTCTTCAGGTCTGCCATTACGTCACCTCTCTCTGTTTAAAGTCCAACCTCGTGAACTCGCATTCTGCCCGTCCTTCTTTCCCCTGTCTGTACAGCTTTGCTCATTTCCCTGGCCAAAATGAGTCAGCGTGGCCTCAGCGATGCTTTCGCGCCATGGCCAAGTCAGGGTGTGCACAAGTGCGCAACCACGTGGTCACATTCGGGCAGACAGCCTCCTTCTTCGCGTTCATGATGATGTTGCGAGTGGGAAACAAGAGGACTGCGAGTTGGATGAGTTCAGCAGCTTCTTCTTACAACCGAGGAAAGAAATGGAAACTATATTGATTGTTTTGTTGGTGTTGTTTTTGCTGGGTGGTGGAGGCTGGGGATATTCTCGCTGGCGGGGATAGTACCCGATGGTGCTGCGCAAACAGTCCACACTAACATCGGGCTCTTGGCTCCACTGTTGAGCCGGAAATCGTTTGAGAATCGTGCATGCCGCAAATTGACCGATCGAAAACCGGGACAGACGCCGTATTGCTACTTTAGAATTCTCTATATTATATACTAAACTATGCGATAAATAACTAAATATAGAATAATAAGCCTGTCTCGGATTCTCCCGTTGATGATGCAAGATCTGAACAAGGGTACCTGGAACGTGTGAAAAAAT